>CAZKTO010000084.1:8386-10387 GCA_964555685.1 uncultured Dehalococcoidia bacterium | reverse complement strand
CCGACTTCCAGGAAGGCGATCGCATCGAGTTCTTCCACTCCGAGTCCCAACCCCCTTAGTCCCCCTCCCCTCCACGAGCGCGTGTCATGCCATCGAGACGACAGAGCCGGGTGGGCGACCTGCTCCGCGAGGAGCTGGCCGACCTGATCCTGCGCGAGGTGCGCGACCCTCGCCTGGCCGAGATCACCAGCATTACCCACGTGGACGTGGCCCCTGACCTCAGCTCGGCGCGCGTCCACGTGAGCATCTTGGGCACGGAAGCGGAGAAGGCGCAAACGCTGCAGGGGCTGGAGGCCGCTGCGTCCTTTCTCCGCCGCGGCCTCAAAGAGCGGCTCGACCTGCGCCGCATCCCGCTCCTCGCCTTCGTCCGCGACGAGTCCATCGAGGGAGGCGCGCGCCTCCTGGCCTTGATGAAAGAGGCCAGCTCCAGAGAGTCCGGCGGACCCAAGGCCGGCCCGGCCAGCCGGCGGTCGTGAGGGCGCCGGCGCCGGTCAGCCATCGGCGGCGCCGCCTCGTCCCCCAGTCCGCTCCAATCCCCGTGAACGGCATCCTCAGCCTCCACAAGCCAGCGGGCCCCACCTCATTCGATATGGTGCGCCTCGTCCGGCGGCTCACGGGCCTCCGGCGCGTCGGCCATGGTGGCACCCTGGACCCCGCCGCCTCCGGTGTCCTCCCCGTGCTCCTGGGCCAGGCGACGCGCGTCAGCGAATATCTGCACAGCGCCACCAAGACCTACCGGGCCCGGGTCCGCCTCGGCATCGCGACCGACACCTATGATGCCGAGGGCCAGGTCGTCGCCACGGCCGACCCTTCGGGCGTCGCCCTCGGCCAGGCGCGGGAGGCGCTGGAGTGCCTTCGGGGCCAGACCTGGCAGACACCGCCGATGCACAGCGCCCTCAAGCGCCAGGGCCGGCCCCTCTACCGCCTGGCGCGGGCCGGCATCGAGGTCGACCGGGAGCCGCGGCGCGTGCGCATCGACGCCATCACGCTGCTCGCCTGGGAGCCGCCCTCCCTGACCATCGAGGTCGTGTGCGGACGGGGGACGTACATCCGCTCGCTGGCCCACGACCTGGGTCAAGCCCTGGGCTGCGGCGCGCACCTGGGGTCCCTGGTACGCACGCGCGTGGGCCCCTTCACCATCGAGGACGCTCTCACCGTCGAGGCCCTCTTCGATGCGGTCCACGGCGGCGCGCTGCCGGAGCGTCTCTACGCCCTGGACTGGGCGATGCTGCACCTGCCGGCGGCCGTCCTCGCACCCGCGGAGACGCGGGCGCTGCGCCACGGGCAGACCCTTGCTGCCGATCCAAGCTCACCGGCGCTGGCGGCGGGCACGCCGTGCCGCGCCTATGGCTTCGATGGAGCGCTCGTGGGCCTCATGACGCTGGACGCCTCCGAGGGCCGGTGGCGCCCCGCGAAGGTCTTCTCGCCTGAGGACGAACAGGCCGGAGACGGGTCCGTTGAGCCAGCGCCTCCCGATGAACAGGAGCCGGACCCCGGCGAATCGTTGACCGGTCTGATACCATAGATAAGGCTTTTCACCTTCTGGGAGAACAGCTTTGGCCTCCCGTCAGCCCCGCACCATCTCCAAATCCAAAGAGAAAGCGTCCGCCATGACCGGTAAAACCATCAACGTGGCTATCGTCGGCGTGGGCAACTGCGCCTCCTCCCTGGTCCAGGGGGTCCACTACTACCGAGAGGCCGCCCCGAACGGTTTCATTCCAGGCCTCATGCACCCCGTCCTGGGCGGCTACCACATCTCGGACATCAACTTCGTCGCCGCCTTCGACATCGACCGGAACAAGGTCGGCCAGGACCTGGCCGAGGCCATCTACATCAAGCCCAACAACACCATCAAGTTCGCCGACGTCCCCAAGCTGGGCGTTCCCGTCGAGCGGGGCATGACTCACGACGGCATCGGCAAGTACCTGGCCGGCGTGGTGCAGAAGGCGCCGGGCGAGACCGCGGACGTTGAGGGGATCCTCAAGGCCACCAAGACCCACG
>CAZKTO010000084.1:0-8376 GCA_964555685.1 uncultured Dehalococcoidia bacterium | reverse complement strand
GCTACCTGCCCGTCGGCTCGGAGATGGCGACCAAGTGGTACGTGGAGCAGGTGCTGCGGGCCGGCTGCGCCTTCATCAACTGCATTCCCGTCTTCATCGCCAAGGAGCCCTACTGGCAGAAGCGGTTCAAGGACGCCGGCGTCCCCATCATCGGGGATGACATCAAGTCCCAGGTGGGCGCCACCATCACCCATCGCGTCCTGACCCGTCTCTTCCGCGACCGCGGCGTGCGCCTGGAACGGGCCTATCAGCTCAACTTCGGCGGCAACACGGACTTCCTCAACATGCTGGAGCGGGAGCGGCTGATCTCCAAGAAGATCTCCAAGACCCAGTCCGTCACCTCCCAGTTGGACTACGACATCGGCGCCGACAATATCCACATCGGCCCCAGCGACTACGTGCCGTGGCTCGCAGACCGCAAGTGGTGCTACATCCGGATGGAGGGCCGCGGCTTTGGGGACGTGCCGCTCAACCTCGAGCTGAAGCTGGAGGTCTGGGACAGCCCCAACTCCGCGGGCGTCGTCGTGGACGCCGTCCGATGCGCCAAGATCGCCCTGGACCGCGGGATCGCCGGGCCTCTGGAGGGGCCCTCCTCCTACTTCATGAAGTCGCCGCCGGTCCAGTACCGGGACGAGGACGCCCGCAAGCGCGTCGAGGCCTTCATCAAGAACAGCAAGAACGGGGCGGTGTAGGGCCCGCCGCACGCCATACGAAGCCGCTCCTCGCCCGCGTTATCGTCCCACAGGCACGGGGCGCGGCGGGGCCACGCCGGAACGGACTCTTCCCTAGGCCAAGGAGGGCGAGCCCGGAGGTCGCCATGAAGATCGCCCTGGTCTCCCCCTATGATTGGGCCCATCCTGGCGGCGTCAACAACCACATCCGGTGCCTTTCGGGCGAGTTCACCCGCAGGGGCCACCGGACCACCATCATCGCCCCCTCGTCCAAGCCGCCCGATGAGCTGACGACGCCGAACCTGATCGCCATCGGCAAACCGATCCCCGTGCCCGTGGCCGGCAGCTACGCCCGCGTCACCCTCTCGTTTCACCGCGCGCCCAAGGTCAAGGCCCTCCTCGAGGCGGAGGAGTTCGACGTCGTCCACATCCACGAGCCGCTGGTCTCCGCCCTGCCCATCATGTTCCTGCGCTACTCCAAGAGCCTGAACGTCGGGACCTTTCACGCCTACGCTCGCAGGAGCCGCGGATACCCGGCGTGGCGGCCCATCTTCAAGCGGCTCCTCCGCCACCTCCACGGCAAGATCGCCGTCTCGAAGCCGGCGGCCGACCTCATCAGCCGGTACTATCCCGGGTACTACAACATCATCCCCAACGGAGTCGACCTGGCCCACTTCGGCGCCGGCGCGCCCCCCATACAGCGGTTCATGGACGGGAAGACGAACATCCTCTTCGTGGGCAGGATGGAGAAGCGCAAGGGCTTGGCCCATCTGCTGGCCGCCTACTCGCGCCTCAAGTGGGAGTACCCGCAGACGCGGCTCATCGTGGTGGGCCCCGGGCGGCTCGACGCCGCCTCCGCCAATATCCTGGGCGAGCGGGCGCTGGCGGACGTCGAGCTGGTGGGGCCGGTGGACTACGCAGACCTCCCCAGGTACTACCGTACGGCCGATATCTTCTGCTCGCCGGCTACCGGAGCCGAGAGCTTCGGCATCGTGCTCCTGGAGGCCATGGCCGCCGGAAAGCCGGTGGTCGCGTCGGACATTCCGGGGTACGCCACCGTGGTCCAGGACGGCGCGCAGGGCCTGCTGGTCGCGCCCCGGGACGACCGGGCGCTGGCCGCCGCGCTCCTGCGGCTCATGAACGACCCGGACCTGCGCCGCACCATGGGCGCCCGCGGCCGGGACCACGCCCAGCAGTACTCATGGGGGATCGTGGCGGACCGCGTGATGGACTACTACCTGCGCCTGTTGGAAGAGCGGGACCCCTTGCGGCGGCTGCGCGCCGGCTAGCGTCCACCGTGACCGTCAACCCGAGTAAACCCAGCACGGAGGCCGGCCGCCTCCGGCTCCGCAGGCTCCTGGCGCGGTACGCCACCGACCCATTGGTGCATCTCCTCGCGAGCCTCGGCGTAACACCAAACAGCCTCACCTGCCTGGGCCTGGCGGCCAGCGGCGGGGCGGCGGCGCTCCTCGCCACTGGTCACCTCGTGGCGGGCGGCGCCCTCGTCCTCGGTGGGAGCGCCCTCGACCTCCTCGATGGCGCCCTGGCCCGCGCCACGGGCAAGGCTACCAAGTTCGGCGCCTTCCTGGACTCCACCACGGACCGCCTGGCCGAGGGGGCCATCCTCTTCGGGTTGCTGGTCCACTTCGCCCGCGCCGAGGCCACGGAAGAGGTGCTGCTAATCTTCTGCGCCATGGTGGCCGGCGCGCTGGTGAGCTACGTCAAGGCCCGCGCCGAAGGGCTAGGCCTCTCCTGCAACGTCGGCCTCGTCACCCGCCCGGAGCGGGTCGTGCTCCTGAGCTTCGGCCTCCTCATCGACCAGGTCACCATACTCCTCTACATCGTCGCCATCGCCAGCTTCCTCACCGCCGCCCACCGCTTCCTCCACTCGGCCCGCCAGGCCCTCCGCGCCTAGCTCCTACCCTGCCCACGACTCTGGGGAAACCTCTTTTGATAAAGAGGCTTCCCCCAGGCCCCTTCCAGAAAACTTTAGAGGTGGAGTAGCGAGGGGGTGGGCCATGGGGGCCCACCCCCTCGCTACTCCACGCCTAAGGTTCTTTGGGAGGGTCTGGGAACACCTTCCTGTCAAGAAAGGGTTCCCAGGACAACCGAACGACCCTGGGATGCCGCCCCCGGGAGAGCCCGCGATTGCTTCGGGGCGTATACTTGCGCCGAGAGGTGCGCGCCCTCAGCCCGCCCTCAGGAGGCGAACCATGGTCGCGACCCGTGAGTCCCCGTCCGCCCGCATTCGGGCCAAGCTCAAGCACCCCGTCATCGATTCCGACGGGCACCTGCTCGAGCTGGCGCCGGTCCTCGAAGACTACGTCCGGCAGGTCGGCGGCGCGGATATGGCCAAGCGCTACCGGGAGCGGGACATCGGGCCCCGCTGGCACCAGATGACGCTGGACGAGCGGCGGGAGAGCGGGACCCCCATCATGCCCTGGTGGGTCATTCCCACGCGCAACACCCTCGACCGGGCCACCGCCTCGCTGCCCCGGCTCCTCCACCAGCGGATGGACGAGCTGGGCCTCGACTTCTGCGTCCTCTATCCCACCGCCGGCATCGGCATGCCCAGCATCGCGGATGAGGAGCTGCGCCGCGCCGGCTGCCGCGCCATGAACACCTACCTCGCGGACCTCTACGGCCCCTACAAGGACCGCATGACGCCCGCCGCCGTCATCCCCATGCACACCCCCCAGGAGGCCATCGAAGAGCTCGAGTACGCCGTCAAGACCCTGGGGCTCAAGACGGCGATGATCGCCGGCTACATTCGGCGCCCCATTCCAAAAGTTCTGCGCGAGAGCCCCAGCCTGGCGTCCTACGCCCAGGTCATCGACTCCTTCGGGCCCGACAGCCCCTACGACTACGACCCCTTCTGGGCCACCTGCGTCGAGCTGGGCGTCGCGCCCGCCACCCACAGCGTGGGCATGGGGCTCGACTTCCGCGCATCCCTATGGAACTACATGTCGAACCACATCGGCCACTTCGCCGCCGTGGGGGAGGCCCTCTGCAAGTCCCTCTTCTTCGGCGGCGTCACCCGCCGCTTCCCGGACCTGCGCGTCGCCCTCCTGGAGTGCGGCGCCGGCTGGGCGTGCGACGTCTACGCCGGCATCGTCGGGCGGTGGGAGAAGCGCAACGCCAGGGCCGTGAGGAACATGGACCCCGCGCTCCTCGACAAGGCCGCCTTCATGGACCTGGTGGCCCGGTACGGCGAGCCGCGCGTCACCGACATGCTCGAGGAGGTCCGCGAGTCCCTCGACCGCGCCCAGCCCACGCCCCAGAACATCGACGACTGGCACCGCGCCAGGGTCGAACGGGCTGAAGACATTCGCGACCTCTTCGTTCCCCACTTCTTCTTCGGCTGCGAGGCCGACGACCCCATGAACGTCTGGGCCTTCAACACGAAGGTCAACCCCTTCGGCGCACGGCTCGGGGCCATCCTCTCCTCGGACATCGGCCACTGGGACGTGCCCGATATGCGCCAGGTGCTCGAGGAGGCCTACGAGCTTGTTGAGCGGGAGCTCCTCACCGAGACCGACTTCCGCGACTTCGTCTTCGGGAACCCGGTGAGGCTCTATGGGAGCATGAACCCCGATTTCTTCAAGGGCACGATCGTAGAGGCCGAGGCCGAACGGCAGATCAAGGCCAGCGCGAGGAGGAGCCGCGGCTAGTTGGCGCGCTCCTTCGCTGCCAGAAGTCCCTCCGCATGAGGCGGGTCCCCAGGCGGACGACGATGCAACCTCTGTCTCTTGGCTAACGGAGCGGCCTGCGACCGAGGCTCCGCCGCCACCCTTGGCGGGCCGGGGTATACTCGTGCCAGCGGCGGCGCCCCCGCGGCCCGCCCTCAGGAGGGTAATCATGGTGGCGAGCAAAGAGTCCCCGTCCGCCCGCATTCGGGCCAAGCTCAAGCACCCCGTCATCGATTCCGACGGGCACCTGATCGAGATCCAGCCCGTGTACGAGGACTACATACGGAAGGTCGGCGGCGGCGACATGGTCAAGCGCTTCCGCACGCGCCCCCAGCTCCAGCGATGGCTGCCGCGGACGCTGGAGGAGCGGCGGGACATCGGCATGCCCCAGTTCCAGTGGTGGGTCCTGCCGACGCGCAACACGCTCGACCGCGCCACGGTCTCGCTGCCGAAGCTCCTCGCCGAGCGGCTCGACGAGCTGGGCATCGACTTCGGCGTGCTGTACCCGACGGTGGGCACGACCGCCATCGAGCTGGGGGACGACGAGCTGCGGCGGGTGGCCTGCCGGGCCATGAACCACTACGTGGCCGACCTCTTTGGCCCCTACGCCAAGCGCATGACGCCCGCGGCGACGATCCCCATGTACACGCCCCAGGAGGGAATCGAGGAGCTTGAGTACGCCGTCAAGACCCTGGGGCTCAAGGCCATCATGATCCAGGGCTGGGTCAGCCGGCCCATTCCCAAGGCGCACCGCGAGAACCCCAGGCTGGCCGGCACAGACTACGCCCAGGACATCGATTCGCTGGGGCCCGATAGCCCGTACGACTACGACCCATTCTGGGCCAAGTGCGTGGAGTTGGGCGTGCCGCCGGGCGCCCACGGCGGCAGCCTGGGCGACGGGTTCCGCCGGTGCCGCTGGAACTACATGTACAACCACATCGGCCACTTCGGCGAGGCGGCGGAGGCAACGTGCAAATCGCTCTTCTTCGGCGGCGTCACGCGTCGCTTCCCCACGCTGAACGTGGCGCTCCTGGAGTGCGGCGTGGGCTGGGCCTGCGACGTCTACGCCGGCATCGTGGAACGGTGGAGGAAGCGCGGGAAGCACGTCGTTCGGAATATGGACCCCGCGCTCCTCGACAAGGCGCAGTACATGGACCTGCTGGCGCGGTACGCTGAGGGCCCGATCACCGCCAAGATCGAGGAGATCCGCGAGTCCCTCGACCGCGCCCAGCCCTCGCCCCAGAACATCGACGACTGGCACCGCGCCCAGGTCAGCCGCGCCGAGGACATCCGCGACCTCTTCGTCCCACGCTTCTTCTTTGGCTGCGAGGCGGACGACCCCATGAACGCCTGGGCCTTCAACGCCAAGGTCAACCCCTTCGGCGCGAAGCTCAACGCGCTCCTGTCCTCGGACATCGGCCACTGGGACGTGCCGGACATGCGCGAGGTGGTGGCCGAGGCCTACGAGCTCGTCGAGAAGGACCTGATCACGGAGCCGGACTTCCGCGACTTCGTCTTCACCAACCCCGTCAAGCTGTACGGCGAGATGAACCCCAACTTCTTCAAAGGCACCATTGTGGAGGCCGAGGCGGCGAAGGCGCTGAAGGCTTCACCCGCAACAAAGGCCGCCCGTGGCTAGCGCCCTGCGCGTCTGCCAGACCAGCTTCACCGTCTCCGACCTGGACCGGTCGGTGGCCTTCTACCGGGACGTGCTGGGATTCAAGCTCCAGCACATCGCAGAGCCGTCGGCTGCGGCCAACCCAAAGGTCGGCATGGTTACAGGCTTTCCAAACACCCGCCTGCGCGTCGCGCTTTTCAATGTCGACGGCCACGAACTGGAGCTCATCCAATACGTAACGCCTCCCGGCAAGCGCACAGCCCCCGAGCGCCGCGATACCGGAGCCGCCCACATCGCCTTCCGGGTGTCCGACTGTGATGCCGCGTACCGGGAACTTTTGGCCAAGGGCGTGAAGTTCGTCTCTCCGCCCCAGGACTTCGGCGCGGCCAAGGCGTGCTACTTCACCGACCCCGACGGCATCACGCTGGAACTGCTGCAGCGGAACGCCTAGAGGAGGAAGCTATGGGGCGCGTCGTCTACATGCGGCAGCAAGATGTCCCCTGGCAGTGGCCCACCAAGGCCACCTGGCCGGGCGCCGCCGCCAAGGGCGAGCCCAGCGTCCGCTACAAGCGGCTGACCACCCCGGAATCCGGCGCGCCCAACACCCAGATCGCCGAGTACGAGCCTGGCCGCGTGGAGCCTGCCCACAGCCACCCGCACGACGAGCTGATCTATATTCTCGGCGGCGAGGGCCGGCTGGCCCGCCGGCGCTTGGAGCCGGGCGTGCTCCTCTTCATCGAGCGAGACACCGTGTATGGGCCGCTCACCGCCGGCGAGAAGGGGCTCCGGTTCCTGCGGGTGCAGACATCGGCGTAGCCTCCATCGCCGCACCTTCCATTCTCTCGGTCGACGGTCTGTCGCAGGGGCGGGTTTGAAACCCACCCCTGCGCCTCCCCGAAAGGGGCAAGGTGCGCGAACGTCAGTTCAGCCCGTAGAGGCGCGCCGCGTTATCGTGGACGAGCTTTCTCCGGGTGGTGGCTGGCAGGTCGCGCAGGTCCTGGGCGACGCGGGCCACAGATGCAGGGAACGTACCTTCAGTATGAGGATAGTCATTGGCCCACAACAGGTGGTCCTCATTGAGCAAGGGCAGTGTGAGAATGCCCGGACGATCGTCTTCGAACGTGGCCCAGAAGTTCCGGTGGAAATAGAAACTGGGCCGCTCGTCCAGCTTGGGCTGGAGATAGTGCCGGTGGTCTTCCCACCAGTGGTCCAGGAACCGCATGACGAAGGCGATCCATCCAATGCCGCCCTCCGTCATGACAAACCGCAGCTTGGGGAACCGCGCTGGAGCAGCGCTCCAGAGGAGCTCGATAGCGGCCTGGCTCAGGCTCGTCTTACAGGTGGTGGCCAGCACTGCCTTGGCGGCCCTGCCACCATCCCGGACGGTGTGCTGGACCAGAAGCCCCGTCGAGACATGGATGGCGACCGGGAGGCCCATGTCCTGGAGCTCTCCGAACAGGGCGTCGAAGCAGGGGTGGTCGTAGGGCTGCTGCGCGCGGTGCGGAAGCATCAGGGCCCGCAAGCCAGCCGCCTTGGCGTGCCGCGCTTCGGAAACCGCCTGCCGGATATTCTCTTCGTCACCCTCCAGAACTGGAAGCTGGGCCGCCCCGATCAGCCGGTCCGGCGCGGTGGAGCAGAACTCCGCTAGCCACTCGTTGTAGACCCGCATGCATGCCACGCGAAGCTCCCGATCAGGGATGCGTGCCAAGGAGAACCAGTTGGGATAGATGACCTCCGCCTTGATGTTGTCCAGGTCCTGGTCTTTGAGGCGCTCACGAGGATCCATGGCGCCTGGGCGCTGCTCTGCATATCGATACGTCCGCTCGAGAATAGGCTCGCCCCTGGCCTTGGCAATGATCATGGGGCCGAGCATGCCCGTCTCCCGGTGGGTTGGCAGTCCGGGAACGACGTAGTAGTCGCCATCGGGCCTGGCCTCGATATGCGGCGCCTGATCCCGCAGGCGCGCAGGCAGCCGCGTCTGCCACAGGTCCGGCGGCTCGACCACGTGGGAGTCGCCAGAGATGAACTTCAGTCCAGTAACCGCTGGCGCGGCCATGTCTGCCCATCCTGTGTGACGCTCAAAACACGTCTCGCGAAGGCAACTTTTGGGCGAAGTGTATGCCCGCCGCCTCGCCCCGTCAAGCCAGCGTGCGGGACCCCACGGCCACCAGCAGCCCCAATCGCTATACTGGAACGCGTGCCGATCCCCCTGAGACGAAGGAGCAGCCAGTGACCAAGAAGCAGACCCGGCGCGCCCCCGCCGCACGCAAGGCCACCGTCCGCATCGAGCGGGACACCATGGGGCCCATGAAGGTCCCGGCCTCGGCCTACTACGGCGCCTCGACCCAGCGCGCCGTCCTCAACTTCCCCATCAGCGGCCTGCGCTTCAGCCGCCCCT
>CAZKTO010000083.1:0-10606 GCA_964555685.1 uncultured Dehalococcoidia bacterium | reverse complement strand
CGATCTGGAGATGAGCTTCGTCGAGCAGGAGGACATCCTGGACCTGATGGAGGGGCTCTTCGCCAGCCTGGTAGCCGAGGTGACGCCCCGCTTCAAGGCCGCCAGGCCCTTCCCTCGCCTCACCCACGCCGACGTGCTGGCCCGGTACGGGACGGACAAGCCGGACCTGCGCTTCGGGATGGAGCTGGCCGATCTCTCGGAGATCGCGGCGCAGACGGAGCTCAACGTCTTCAAGACGGCGGTGGCGCAGGGCGGGCTGGTGAAGGGGTTCGCGGCGCCGGGCTGCGCCGGCCGCTCGCGCAAGCAGACGGACGAGCTCACCGAGTTCGTGCGGGCGCGAGGCGCCCAGGGCCTGGTGACCATCGCGCTGCCCGCCGGCCGGCCCCTGGGCGAGCTCCGGCACGAGGAGATCCGGTCGCAGGTGGCGCGGTTCCTGACGGTGGGGCACGTGCGGGCCATGGCCCAGCGGACGGGCGCGGGCCCGGGCGACCTGATGCTCATCGTCGCCGGCGATGCGACGGTGGTGAACACGGCGCTGGCGCAGCTCCGGCACGAGCTAGGCCGGCAGCTGGGGCTGGCCGACCCGTCGCTCCTGGCCTTCGCCTTCATCGTGGACTTCCCGCTCGTCACATGGAACGCCGAGGAGAACCGGTGGGACGCCGCGCATCACCCGTTCACGTCGGCCAAGGACGAGGACATAGCGCTCTTGGACACGGACCCCGGCAAGGTTCGCGCCCGCGCCTACGATATCGTGTGCAACGGGCTGGAGCTCTCCAGCGGAAGTATCCGCATCCACCAGCGGGAGATGCAGGAGAAGGTGTTCAAGCTCCTGGGGTACGGCCGGGAGGAGGCGGAGCAGAAGTTCGGCCACATGCTGCGCGCCTTCGAGTACGGGACGCCGCCGCACGGCGGCATCGCGCCGGGGATCGACCGGATCGTCATGCTGCTCTCAGGCGCGGACAACATCCGCGACGTCATCGCCTTCCCCAAGACCCAGAGCGCCACGGACCTGCTGCTGGGCGCGCCCTCGCCCGTGGGCGCCAAGCAGCTCCAGGAGCTGCATCTGGACGTGCGAGAGTAGGCCACCCAAATCAAATACGCGATCTAATCTCCGGGAAGCGCTGAGCAGTCGAGGGCCGTACCGTAGAGGGCGTTGACTCCTAGCCTGTCTCCACAACCTAGGGTGCGCGGGCCGGCATCTCCGGTCGTCCCAGTGCGGAACAAGGTCAACCGGCTGTCTCTGGGCGCGGACACGTGGTCAAGACCAACCACGTGGCCGCCCTCGTGGGCTCCCACGGCCTGGATGTCGAATTTACCCGCATCGCCGCTATCGGACCAAACGTCGTCGGCGTCAAAGGTGACGGTGAACCCCACGATTACTTTTGTCGCCACGTTGCGGCAAACAGAAGCGACTGCCAGCACATTGCCTACGCCATCTATTGAAGCCCAAGACACCGAGTTAGTGCCCCCGCAGAGGTTAGCATCGGGGCTGGCGTTATCCATGGTGAACGTGACACCGCTGACTTCCCAGCTATCTAATGCCGCATTGACTTGAGCTTGAGCATCGGCGCAGTCGTTCGAACAGGTGGCGGTGTTTACACTGTATTCGACAACTGCCGCAGACCAGGATATGCCTCCCAAGGTGAGGCGGAAGTCTGTTGCGGCATCTGTGGCAGTGTGCGGTGGTGGTCCCCCATGGAAATACTGGCCGTAGTCAACGAAAACTATCCTCTCAAACTCGGAGGTAGTCGCCTGCTGGCCTCTATCTTGTCCATTGGTGGGGCCTGCTGCCAAGACGATCAGAACCGCCGCCACTGTAAACAAGAGAAACAGTACTCTTGTCCATGCCTGCCTGAACATTGACGCCTCCTCCACCTGTATGAGGACAGGTATCAGTCATAGCAACGGGTTTCATTGAGGGGGCAGGAGTGTAACTATTGGCCGATATGTTGTCAATCCGGCGGCTCGGCGCGCCCTCGCCCGTGGGCGCCAAGCAACTCCAGGAGCTGCGCCTGGACGTGCGGCCGTAGGGATGCGCCAGCGCGAGCCCGCGTGCAGCGTCCCATGGGGTGGGAGCCCATGCCCCCTCCTGGAGCGCCTGCTGTCGCTCAAAAGACCTCACTGCTATAATGAGGAGTTGAGGAGTCTCCGTGAAGGTCACCGTCGAGCATCTGCCCCGCCGTGAGGTCGTGCTCAGCATCGAAGCCGAGCCGCAAGACCTGGAGCGGTACCGGAAGCGGGCCTACCAACACCTGGTCCAGCGGGCCCGGATTCCGGGGTTCCGGCAGGGCAAGGCCCCCATGGCCATGCTGGAACGGTACCTGGGCAAGGGCGCCATCCTGGAAGAGGCCATCAACCACCTGATCCCCGAGGCGACGCAGAAGGCCATCGAGGAGCAGGCCCTCGGGGCGGCGTCCGTGCCCTCCATCAAGGTGGATAGCAGGGAGCCCGTCGCCTGGAAGGCCACCGTGGCCCTGGCGCCCAAGATCGACCTGGGGAGCTACCAGGACCTGCGCCTGGAGCCGGAGCCCGTGGTGGTGCCGGAGGAGCAGGTGAGCAAGGTGCTGGACGAGCTGCGCTTCCAGCACACCCCATGGCAGCCGGTGGGGCGCGCCGCCCTCATGGGCGATCTGCTCCTCATGGACGTGCATGCCCAATCGGGCGGGCGGTCCGCCGTCGACGATAAGGGCGTGCAGTACCGGCCCGAGCCGGGCTCGCCGGCGCCGGTCCCCGGCTTCGCCGAGCAGGTGACCGGGATGCGGTTGGGCGAGACGAAGGAGTTCACGCTGACCGGCGCAGCCGCCGGCTCCGGCGAGAGTCCCACGCCGCGCGAGTACCGGTTCCGCGTGACGGTGCACGAGGTCAAGGGGAAGAGCCTGCCGCCGCTGGACGACGAGTTCGCCAAGGGTGCCGGCGACGGGTACGAGAGCCTCCAGGCCCTGCGCGACCACGTGACGGCGCAGCTCCGCGCCAGCGCCGAGCAGGACGCGCGGGAGGCGCTGAAAGAGAAGGCCCTGGACAAGCTCATCGAGACGGCCACGGTGGAGTTCTCGGAGTCATTCGTCGAGCACGAGGCCGAGCACCTGATGGAGGAGCATGAGAAGCGCCTGGCCCAGAACCAGGTCAGACTGGAATCCTACCTCAAGACGATCGGCAAGACCCGCGAGGAGCTCATCGCCGACCTGAAGCCCGAGGCCCAGCGGCGGGTGCTGCGGACCCTGGTGCTGACGGAGCTCAGGGAACGCGAGGGGGTCCAGGTCACGCCGGAGGAGGTCCAGAAGGCCATCGACGAGATCGTCGCCTCCTCCCAAGAGCGGAGCGCCCAGCTGGAGCGGGCGCTGAACGCGGACGCGACGCGCTCGGCGATGGAGCGGACCCTGCTCACGCGCAAGACCCTGGACCGGCTGGCGGAGATCGTGACGCAGGCGCCGCCCGGGACCGCCTCGCCAGCCCCCGCTAGTACCGAGGAGAGCCATTCATGACGACCCAGCCGGCCAACATCATTCCGATGGTGATCGAGCAGAGCGCCCGTGGCGAGCGCGCCTTCGACATCTACTCACTCCTCTTGAAGGAGCGGATCGTGTTCCTGGGCTCGCCCGTCTCGGACCCCATCGCGAACCTGATCATCGCGCAGCTCCTGTATCTGGAGCGCGAGGACCCGGAGAAGGACATCCAGCTCTACATCAATAGCCCGGGCGGGGTCATCAGCGCCGGGCTGGCGGTCTACGATACGATGCGGCTGCTGCGCTGCGACGTGGCGACGATCTGCGTGGGGATGTGCGCCAGCATGGCCACGGTGCTCCTCAGCTCCGGAAAGAAGGGGAAGCGCTACGCCCTGCCCAACGCGACGGTGCACATGCACCAGGCCATGAGCGGCGTCCAGGGCCAGGCATCGGACATCGAGATCGCGGCGAAGGAGATCCTGCGCCTCAACGACAAGATCCGGAAGATCCTGGCCGAGAACACGGGCCAGACGTATGATAAAATTGCGCATGATACGGACCGGGATTTCTATCTCGACCCGGCGCAGGCCAAGGAGTACGGCATCATCGACGACATTCTGACCACCCAGAAGGCCCTGGCGGGCGCAGCCCGCTAGAGCCCCGCACGGGCCGGGCCCGAACGAAGGGGGAGGGCAGAGGAAGACGATGGCAGCCACACGGAGCTCTCGCTCCCAATACGAGTGCTCGTTCTGCGGCAAGCTCCAGCAGCAGGTGAAGCGGCTCATCGCCGGGCCGGGCAAGGTCTACATCTGCGACGAGTGCGTGCGCCTCTGCCAGCGTATCATCGACGAGGAGAACCCGGCCCCGGCCGTCGCCAAGGCGACGCCGATCTCGTCCCTGACGCCGCAGCGGCTCTACGAGCAGCTCAGCGAGTACGTCATCGGGCAGGAGCGGGCCAAGAAGGTCCTGAGCGTCGCCGTCTACAACCACTACAAGCGCATCCGCCCCTCCACCGTGAACGACGGCGTCGAGGTCGACAAGAGCAACATCCTGCTGGTGGGCCCCACGGGCTGCGGCAAGACGCTCCTGGCCCAGACACTGGCGCGCATCCTGGACGTGCCCTTCGCCATCGCCGACGCCACGTCGCTGACTGAGGCGGGGTACGTGGGCGAGGACGTGGAGAACATCCTCCTGCGGCTGGTCCAGGCCGCCGATTGGGACATCCCCAAGACCGAGATGGGGATCGTCTACATCGATGAGATCGACAAGATCGCGCGGAAGGGGCCGAACCCCTCCATCACACGGGACGTGTCCGGCGAGGGGGTGCAGCAGGCGCTCCTCAAGATCATCGAGGGGTGCGTAGCCAACGTCCCCTCCCAGGGCGGGCGCAAACACCCGTACCAGGAGTTTATCCAGGTCAAGACCTACAATATCCTCTTCGTGTGCGGCGGGTCGTTCGAGCACCTGGACAAGATCGTGGCGAAGCGGACGGGCCTGAGCAACACGGCCATCGGCTTCGCCAAGCAGCGCGAGGTGAAGAGCGGCGCCGGGCCGGCCGCCACCCTCAACGTGCTCGAATACCTGATCCCGGACGATCTCATGCAGTTCGGGCTCATCCCGGAGTTCGTGGGGCGCCTGCCGGTGACGGTGAGCGTAGAGGCGCTGAACAAGGACAGCCTCGTCCGCATCCTGACCGAGCCCAAGAACGCCATCGTGAAGCAGTACCAGCGGCTCTTCAAGCTGGATAGGGTGGACCTGGCCTTCACGCCGGAGGCGCTGGACGCCGCCGCCGATGAGGCGATGAAACGCAAGACGGGCGCTCGCGGCCTGCGTACGGTCATCGAGGAGACGCTGCTGGACGTGATGTACCTGATCCCCTCGATGAACGACGTGCGCAAGTGCGTCATCACCGAGGAGTCGATCCGCCAGAGGCGGATGCCCCTCCTCATGACGGGCTCGGGCCAGCCCATCGCCTGCCCACCCGAGCGGAAGACCGCCTAGCCCCGGTGCGAGGCGCGCCCCTCCCCCAGCGCCGCCTTTTGGAGCGCGGCGGCGAGTCCTACCGGCCGGACAGGGCGGCCACCGCCTCCGCCGCCGTCATGATGGGGGCCTGGCGGGCCAGCACCTTCGTCAGCAGCACCCGGTGGACCTCCTCGTCCCGGTCGGCGCAGCAGTCGGAGACCACGTTCATCGTGTAGTCCAGGTCCGCCGCCCAGCGCACCGTCGTCAGCACCACGCCGCTGGTGGCGATCCCCAAGAGCACCAGATGGTCGCGCCCCAGCCCGCGGAGCACGTACTCCAGGTCTGATCCGGCGAAGGCCCCCACGCGCCGCTTCGTGACCACCACCTCGCCCGGCCTGGGCGCCACGGCGGGGTGGATCGCGGCGCCCTCCGTCCCCTCCTTCAGCCGGCCAGCGTCCTTGATGGCCTTGAACGTGCCGCGGGCCCCCACCTCCGGATAGCCGGGACGGAACTGGACTACCACGTGGACGACGGGGACGCCGGCCCGCCGCGCCGCGTCCAGAACGGAGGCGGCCCGCTGGAGCAGGCCCGGATCGCCGCCGCCGAAGTTGGCCACGATCTCGCTCTGGTAGTCCATGATGAGCACGGCGGTGCGCTTCGTATCGATGGACGCCATCACGACCTCCGATGCGCCGGCCAACAATCGTATGCCAACGCTCTGATTATCGACCTGACCGTGCGGCCTACGCCACCGCGCCCTGGCGCAGCAGCCGCTCGATCTCGCCGCTCTCGTAGCCCAGGCCGGCCAGCACCTCGTGCGTGTTCGCCCCGGCGGGGACGCCCACCGACCGTACGCGCCCCGGCGTGCCCCGCAGGTGCGCCGCGATGCCCACCTGCGGCATGGGCCTGCCGTCGGGCCCCGGCACCTCGATCATCATGCGCCGCGCCCGCACCTGCGGGTCCGAGGCCAGCTCATCGATGCCGTTGACCTTGCCCACGCAGACGTCCTTGCCGGCCAGGTAGGCGAACCACTCGTCCCGCGTCCGCGTGGCGAAGATCGCGGCCATCTCGGCCTCTACCGTGGCCGGCGCGGTGCTCCGCTGGCCGATGAGGTCGGGCCGCCCCAGGGCGTTGCAGGTGTTGACCCAGAACTTCTCCTCCAGCGAGCCGATGGTGAGGTACTTGCCGTCCTTGCACCGGTAGGGCTGATAGTCCGGGGAGCCGCCGTTCAAGCGCATGGCGACGGGGCGCGGGATCTCGCCGCTGGCGTAGTAGTTTCCGATGGCGCCGGCCAGGAGGTACATGGCGCCATCGGCCAGGGACATATCGAGGTACTGGCCGCGCCCCGTCCGCTCCCGCGCCCAGAGGGCCGTGAGGATCGAGAGGGCCGAGAGATAGCCGCCCGAGGCGAAGTCGGCGATGAGGTTGTACGGGATGGCGGGCCGTCCGTCGCGCGAGCCGATAAGCCCCAGCACGCCGGCGAAGGCGATGTAGTTCACGTCGTGCCCCGGGAGATCGCGGTAGGGCCCGTCCTGGCCGTAGCCCGAGATGGAGCAGTAGACCGCCCTGGGGTTCAGGGCCTTGATTCGCTCGTCGTCGATCCCCAGGCGCTGGACGACGCCGGGGCGGAAGCCCTCCATCACCGCGTCGGCGTCCTTGGCCAGGCGGTAGAAGACCTCCTGGCCCGCCGGGTCCTTGAGGTTCAGGACGATGCTGCGCTTGCCGCGGCGCAACGGGTCCAGGGCCGCCTGCCGGACCGGGTCCTCGGGATGCCTCTCGCCGATGGAGAGGCTGCCCGGCGGCGCCTCGACGAGGAGCACGTCGGCCCCCAGGTCCGCCAGCACCATGGAGCAGAACGGCCCCGGCGCGCGGGTCGTGAGATCGAGGACCTTGACGTTGTCTAGCGGAAGCATGGGCGCTCCAAACGGAAGGTAGTTGGCGAGGGGATTGTAGCATGGGACACCGAGCCAGGGTCTCACAGCGCTGCATGAATACTCGCACTCGCCGGGGACGGGGGCGCCCCGACACGTCGGGGCATCGGTCGCCACCCCGGCCAGTCGGGGTACCCGGCGCTGCCGGCCTACGCCAGCAGCCCGCCGTCCAGGAAGACCGTCTGGCCCGTCAGATAGGCCGCCGCCGGCGACGCCAGGTACACGGCGAGCAGCGCCACCTCGCGCTCCGTGCCCAGCCGCCGCAGCGGCACCTCCGACAGGATGCGCTCGCGCAGCCGCTCGTCGCGCATCGCCGCTTCATTCAGCTCGGTGTGAACGTACCCGGGCCCGATGGCGTTGACCGTGATGCCGTACCGGGCCCACTCAACGGCCATGGACCGGGTAAGCTGCGAGAGGGCGGCCTTGCTCGTGTCGTAGCTCGACATATAGCGCCCCGACTTCACCGCCGCCGTCGACGAGATGTTGATGACCGTGCCCTGGCGGCGCTCGATCATGTGCGGCCCAACGGCCCGCATGCACAGGAAGGCGCCCTTCAAGTTGGTGTCCAGCACCCGCCGCCACTCGTCCGAGGAGAGGGGCTCGTAGAAGCTGGGCAGGCCGCCGGCCGTGGGCGGCGCGAAGCCGGGCAGCGGCACCAGCGGCTTGACGACCATCGCCCCGGCGTTGTTCACGAGGATGTCGACCTGGCCTAGCTCGTTGATGGCGCGCCGGACCATCCGCTCGACGTCCGCCTCGTTGGTCACATCGGTCCGGACGGCGATACACCGCCGTCCGAGCGCCCGCGCATCCTGGGCCACGCGCTCCAGCGCCTCCTCGCTCCGCGCCGCCAGGCACAGGTCCGCCCCCGCCTCGGCGAAGGCCATGGCGATGGCCCGGCCGATCCCTCGGCTCGCCCCCGTGACGATGGCCGTCGCCTCCGCAATCTCGAACTCCGGTAGACCCATGGCCGGTCCCCAATAACCCACGCAGGGGCGGGTTTCAAACCCACCCCTGCAACGTTGGCGTCTCTCTCGTCGTCACGGTAGCCGGTGGCCGCCGGCCGCTGGCCGGAACTTCACCAGCGTGATCTCGTCCGTCGCCCTCTCAAACACCGGCGCGACCCGCATCCCGATCCGCACCTGACCGGGCGCGATCCCCACCACATTGCTCATCATCCGCGGCCCGGCGTCCAGCTGGATGATGGCCACGACGTACGGCACGTCCGGCATGAACGCCGGCTCCGGCGGCCGGTGCACGACGGTGAACGAGTAGACCGTCCCGGCGCCGCTGTCCTCGGCGAACGCCACGTCGCGCGAGCCGCAATGCGAGCACAGCACGCGCGGCGGGAACTGGCGCTTCCCGCACGCGCCGCAGCGCTGGAGCACGAACCGCCCCTCGCGGCAGGCCTTCCACCACGCCTCGCCGTCGTCGGAGACCGTTGGCAGCGGCTTCTTGTACTCGCTCACGGCCCGTCGTTCCCCCTCGCCGCGCTAGCGAGGCGATTCACTCCCAAGAATCGTCACGCCCATGTTGTACATCCCGCCCATCTGGTGCGTCACCGCGTGCCGCGCGCCCTTCACCTGCCGCGCGCCCGCCTCGCCCCGGAGCTGTCGCACCGCCTCGACGATGCCCAGGAAGCCACCCGAGATCCCCGGATGGCTGTACGAGAGCATGCCACCGTGGGTGTTCACCGGCAGCGTGCCGCCCGGCGCGATCCGCCCGCCCGAGACGAACGCGCCGCCCTCGCCCTTCTTGCAGAAGCCCAGGTCCTCCAGCGCCCAGATGACGCTGAAGGTCGAGGGGTCGTACGGGTAGGCGATGTCCATGTCGGCGACGGCCAGGTCGGCCATGCCGAACGCCTGCCGCGCCGCGATCTTGATGAGGTGCGGCTCCGTCAGGCTCGACATGGAGGTCACGTTCTGGCTCTCGCCGCACTCGCCGAAGCCCTCGATGGAGACCGGGCGCTTGGGGAAGTCGCGCGCCCGCTCCGACCGCACCATGACGCAGGCGCCGCCGCCGTCCGTCACCAGCGAGAGGTCGAGAAGGTGCAGCGGCGAGCTGATGATGCGCGAGGCCAGCACGTCCTCGACGGTGATGGGCTCCTTCATCACCGCGTTGGGGTGCAGCGCGGCCCACCCCCGCGCGGCCACGGCCACCTCGGCGATCTGCTCGCGCGTCGTCCCGAACTCGTGCATGTGCCGCTGCGCCATGAGGGCGAAGGCCGAGGGCACCAGCGGCCCGTACGGGTACTCGTACTCGGTATCGAAGTTATGGGAGGCGATGTAGGAGACGACGCCGTGGCGGGAGAGGCGCCCCTCGCGGTTGTCCGTGCAGACGACGAGGCAGGTGTTGCAGAAGCCCGCCAAGAGCCCCAGCGACGCGCGCCACATGAGGGAGCCCATGGGGCAGCCGCCGTGGGGCATCGCCTCCATCCAGGCCGGCGTGATGCCCATGTACTGGCAGAAGCTCGTGGGGAAGGCCGGGTACGGCGGCGGCGTGCCCGAGCGCGCGAAGACGACGCCATCCACGTCCTTGGTGGTCAGGCCCGCGTCCTCAAGGGCCTGGAGCGAGGCCTCGGCGGCGAGCCTCCAGTAGTGGGGCGCGCGCTGGCCCCGCGGCGGGACGACGTCGGCCACGCCGACGATGGCGGTCTTGCGGGCGATGTCAGAGGGCTTCATTTGTTGGGCAGGCGATGGGTGCTTTTTGTCATCCCGAGTGTAACGAGGGATCTATGGCCTCTTGGCGAGAACCCACCTGTCACAATTGTCATTCCGAGTCCGCCTCAGGCGGACTCGGAATCCATCGCCGCGTGGCGTGAACAGGTCTGTCATCTTGCGTTCTGCGGGGCCCGTGGAGGCTTGTCCTCGGACCATTCCCGGCTCAGGTCCACCCAGTGCGGGTTCACTGATTGTATCAGCGCGACCTTTTTAGAGCGACGCCACGCCTTGATCTGCTTCTCGCGGGCGATGGCGGCGGAGATGTCGCTGGTGTCTTCGTAGTACACGAGGCGGGTGATGTTGTACCGCATCGTGTACCCTGCGACGAGCTTGTGTTTGTGTTGATAGATACGCCCTTCCGAGTTGCTCGTAACGCCAACGTATACTGCCCCTCCTGTCCTGTTGGCGAGGATAGAGACGTAGTAGGTGGGCATGGCGGTTCACGTCAGCCACGCGTTGCTGCTACGGCGAGGCGATAGATTCCTCGCTCGGCTCGGAGTGAAGCTCCCCGCAGCCCGCCTGCGGCGGGCGGGGCTTCTGGTGTCTGAACAAT
>CAZKTO010000082.1:0-10639 GCA_964555685.1 uncultured Dehalococcoidia bacterium | reverse complement strand
GTGACGGTGGAGGTGTGGATGCGGCCGCCGGCCTCCGTCTCCGGGACGCGCTGGACGCGGTGGACGCCGCTTTCGTGCTTGAGGCGGCTATAGGCGCCCTTGCCGGTGATGGAGAAGGTGATCTCTTTGAACCCGCCGATGCCGGTCTCGTGGTAGTCCAGGACGTCCACCTGCCAGCCCCGCATGGCGGCGTACCGGGAGTACATGCGATAGAGGTTCGAGGCGAAGAGCCCGGCCTCGTCGCCGCCGGCGCCGGCGCGGATCTCCACGATCACCGATTTCTCGTCGTTGGGGTCCGTGGGCAGGAGCGCGATCTCGATCTCGCGGGCCAGGGGCTCCCGGCGGCGCTCCAGGGCCTCGAGCTCCTCCTTGGCCAGGGCGGCCATCTCCTTGTCGCCGCCCGCGAGGATCGCCTTGGCGTCGGTGATGCCGGCGAGGGTCTTCTTGTAGTCGCGGTAGAGGCCGACGATGCGGTCCAGCTGCGCCCGCTCCTTGGCCAGGGCCTGCATCTTGGCGTAGTCGGTGGCGACCTCCGGGCGAGCCATCTGCTCGGTGATCTCGCCGTAGCGGCGGACGAGGCTCTCGATCTTGGGGGTGAGTCGGTCGATCATGGCGTGCGGCGGGGCGCGGGCCCCTCTCGTAAGAAAACGCCCGATAGGGGGCTGGCTTCACCGGCAATTATAGCAAAGGAGGCAGCGCCCGCGCCGCCTCGGCCAGGGGCACCTGGCGCTGGGTCCCATCCGCCATGCGTTTCACCGTCACGAGCCCCTGGCGCAGCTCGTCGTCGCCCAGGATGAGGACGTAGGGCGCAGCCACAGCCCCCGCGTACCGGAGCTGCGCCTTGAGGCTCCTCCCGCCGGGCGCCAGCACCGCCGAGAGGCCCGCGGCCCGCAGGTCCGAGGCGAGCTTGATGGCTGCGGCCCGGGCGCCATCGCCGATGGATGCGACGACGGCTGTCACGGGCCGGTCGGCGGGCAGCGCGACGCCCTGGCGCCGCAGGTTCAGGATGATGCGCTCGATGCCGCAGGCGAAGCCGACGCCCGGCGTGGGCGGGCCGCCCAGCAGCTCGATGAGGCCATCGTACCGGCCGCCGCCGACCAGGGTGCTCTGGGCCCCCTCCGCGGGCGGGACGATCTCGAAGACGGTGCGGGTGTAGTAGTCGAAGCCGCGCACCAGGCGGTGCTCGATGGCGGAGGCCAGCCCCAGGCTCTCCAGCGCCGCCCGGAGCTGCTCCCAGTGCTCGCGGCAGGGCCCGCAGAGGTGGTCGATGGCGCGAGGCGCCTGGGCCGTGTGGGGCCGACAGGAGTCCTTCTTGCAGTCGAGCAGGCGCAGAGGGTTGGCGTCGAAGCGGCGCTTGCAGTCCTGGCAGACGCCCGCCAGGAGCGGCTGGTAGTAGGCGCGGAGAGCGTCCAAGTAGGCGGGACGGCAGACCGGGTCGCCGATGCTGTTGATGAGCAGCGTCAGGTCCCGCAGGCCCAGGCGCTCGAAGAGGCGCCAGGCGAGCTCGATGATCTCGGCGTCGAGGGCGGCGTCGGCCACGCCGATGGCCTCAACGTTGATCTGGTGGAACTGGCGCTGGCGTCCCGCCTGGGGCCGGTCGTACCGGAACATGGGCGCCCGGACCGAGTAGAGGCGGATCGGCTGGGGCAGGACGCGCATGCCGTGCTCCAGGTAGGCGCGGCAGACGCCGGCCGTGCCCTCGGGGCGGAGCGTCATGGAGTCGCCGCTGCGGTCGTTGAAGGAGTAGGTCTCCTTCTCCACTACGTCCGTCGTCTCGCCCACGGAGCGGACGAAGAGGCCCGACTCCTCGATGATGGGGGTATCGATGCGGCGGTAGCCGAATCGCTCGCAGAGGCCGGCGGCGCAGGCGTCCACGTGACTCCAGACGGACTGGTCGGCCGGCAGGATATCGGTGGTGCCGCGGGGCGCCTTGTACACGCCTGCTCCTCGCTCGCCGGTGGCTCATCCCAGGATAGCGGCCTGCTCTCTCCAAGGCAATCGAGGGCGCCCCGACACGTCGGGGTCACCGCTGCTCGGCGGGGCGCCGGGCGACGCCGGCCACGTGGGGGCGCACCGGGTAGGGGCCGAACCGGAACCGCCGGAGCTCGACGATCTCCAGCCCAGCCTGGCGCATCGACGCCACGGCGTCGCGGTTGGGGTGGCATCCGGCGCCGAGCCGCTTCCAGAGAGGCGTCGTGAGGTCCTGGAAGCGGGCCCAGCCGCCGCCTTCGGCGCGCACGTGCTCCATGAAGCGGAGCTCGCCGCCGGGCTTCAGCACGCGCCGCACCTCGCGCAGACCGGCCAGCGGGTCGTCCACGCTGCAGAGCACCAGCGTGCCCACGACCGCCTCGAACGACTCGTCTGGGAAGGGCAGCGACTCCAGCGGCCGCTCCACGGCCTCGACGCGGATGCCGAGCTGGGCGGCCCTGGCGCGCAGGCGCCGCAGCATGTGACGGTTGGGCTCGAGGATAGTGAGGGAGACGTCCTTGGGGTAGTAGCGGAGGTTGGCCCCCGTCCCCGCGCCGATTTCGAGGACGCGGCCCCTGGCCTGCCCGGCCACGTAGAGCCGCCAGCGGGCGAAGACGCGCCGCTCGGCCCCCGCCGTCAGCCGGTCGTAGATCGCGGCGAAGAGCCGGTAGTCCTTGGCCATGAGGCGCCTCCATGGGGGCCCCCGCGGGCCGCACCCTTGACATCGACGGCCTCTCCAGCGTACAAGAGGCGCGCAATCTCACGCACGGAGGCGGCGCATGCAACTTCAAGGGCGCGTGGCGATGATCACCGGCGGCGGCAGCGGCATCGGGAGGGCCTGTGCGCTCCTCTTCGCCCGCGAGGGGGCCAGCGTCGTCATCGCCGACATCAACCCCGATAACGGGAACCGCGTCGTCCAGGAGGTCAAGGCCCTGGGGCGGGACGCCCTCACCCTGCCGACCGACTCCTCCGTGAAGGCCCAGGTCCAGCGCATCGCCGGCGAGGGGATCCGCCGGTTCGGCAAGATCGATATCCTGGTGAACAACGCGGGCGTCTCCGCGCCGGGCACCGTCCGGGAGCTCTCGGAGGAGGCGTGGGACCGCGTGATCGCGGTGCACCTGAAGAGCACGTTCCTTTGCTCGCAGGCGGCGCTGGACTCGATGATCAAGCAGCGGTGGGGGCGCATCGTCAACATCATCTCCCGCGCGGCGTTCAGGGGCCGGGCCGGCGTGGGCCCCTACTCGGCGGCCAAGGGCGGGATGCTCGCCCTCTCGCGCGTCCTCGCCGTGGAGAACGCCCAGTACGGCGTCACCGTCAACAACGTGGCGCCGGGGACGACGCTGACGCCCATGGTCATGCAGGGCTATCCCACCGAGGAGACGCAGATGAACGAGGCGCGCACCTCGGGCGTCATCACCGCGCCGGTGCGCCTGGCCAGGCCCGAGGAGATCGCCCAGGCCGTCTACTACTTCTGCGGCCCCAACTCCGACCACACCACGGGCGAGACGATCCACGTCAACGGCGGTAGTCTGATGCCTTAAGACCCGGGAACGAGGGCCGCGGAACGGGGAACAAGGAATTCACCTGACCCACGCTCTCCTCGTTCCTCGACCTCATAAACCGCCGGGGGAACGCGCGCGATGGCTCGCGCCCCGGCCGGTCGCGCCCTGCATCGCCTGGCCGTGGCCCACACCAGGGTGCCCGCGGCGAGGCTGCCTCTGTTTGGCTTCTTTCATGAGCTATTCACGCGCGGGCCATGCGACTTCACGGAAAGCACATTAGCAATTTGTTATTTTTTTCACTACCGGACGGAGGACCGATCTGGAGGAAAGGAGGAACAGGACATGTCTCTCAGCATTCGGAAGGGTTTGAGGGCCGGTGCCGTGCTGGCGGCGGCCCTGATCGCCGCCCTCACCGTGGCGGCCTGCGCCGGCGATGACGCAGCCGCGGTGGGGCGAACGATCTATATGTCGGCGTTGGAGCCAAAGGGCGGCGCCACGGTGGACAAAGAGCTATTCCCCACCCAGGCTCTTCCACCGGGTGGCGGGTACGTTTTGAAGGCCCCGGACGCGACGGGAAGGTGGGAGGTCTCCGCGTACGAGTGGTCGCCGGGGGTCATCGTGGTGCGGAAGGGAGAGAAGGTGACCCTGAATATCGTGGGAATCAACGGCACCGAACATCCCAGCTCCATTGAGAACTACGTCCCTTCGTTCAACGTCAAGCGAGGGCAGCTCACCACCCTCAGCTTCGACGCCAAGAAGACCGGGATTTTCCAGATAGTCTGCCAGATCCACCAGCCATCCATGGTGGGGCATCTGGTCGTGCTTCCGAAGTAGCCTTCAGATCCTCCTGGCCGGAGGACGTTCTTCAGAGCCAGGAAGCACAGGAGCTCAGGACCCGAGCCCCTGTGCTTTGTGGTGTTGTCGAGCGCTGCGGAGTCTACATAAACCTTCGCGCGAACTCCCGTACCGTCTCGACGCCACGGCCGGGGAGATCGAGCTGGATGATGACGAGCTGCACCCCCATGCGGACGTAGGCGTCCATCCGCTCCTGGATCTCGCGCCGCTCGCCGATGAGGAACCAGAGGCGCGCCTGCTCCGGCGTGGTGCGCACCATCTTCGTCCAGCGCTCGACCTTGGCGCGGACGTCCGGCGTATCCCAGAGGTAGACGGGGATCATCAGCGAGCGCTTGACCTCGGCCGGGTTGCGCCCCACGGCCTTGCAGTGGGCCTCGAAGGCCGCGGCCTTCTGAGCGTACCGGTCCACGGACGTGTAGGTGTTCCAGTGGTCGGCGTGGCGGGCGGCGATGCGCAGGGCCACCTTCTCGCCCTGGGCGCCGACGACGATGGGCGGCCAGGGCTTCTGGACCGGCTTGGGCAGGGAGAGGGCCTTCTCCAGCGTGTAGTACCGGCCCCGGAACGTGGTCTCGTCCTGGGTCCATAGGGCCTTCACGATCTGGATGGTCTCCTCCATCCGCCGGAGGCGCTCACCGATGGCAGGCCACAGGAGGCCGAGCGACTGGTGCTCGAACGCGAACCAGCCGGCGCCCATGCCGAACTCCAGGCGGCCCCCGCTGATGTGGTCCATGGTGGCGCCCATCTTGGCCAGGACGCCGGGATGCCGGAAGAGGTTGCCGGTGACGAGGGGCCCCAGGCGGATGCGCCGGGTCGCCTGCGCCAGGGCCGGGAGGGTGAGCCAGCCATCCAGGAGCACGGCCCGGGGATCGGCCACGACGCTATCGGGCGTGGAGACGTAGTGGTCGGCGGTCCAGGCGCTCTCGTAGCCGCACTCCTCGGCGGCCCGAACGATCTCCAGGAGCTCGCGCCACTCGATGCCGTCGCAGGCGGCCTGAATGCCGAACGCCGGTCCCTTGGACGCCATCGTGCCCTCCATGCGCCGCGGAGTGGCCCCGATTATAGCAGGGGAGAACCCTGGTCCGCTCATACAGGAAGAGGGGAGATGACAGGCCTCTCCTGCCCACACGACGTGCGTGGGTAATCGGTGGGCGCGGCCGTGCTTATCGTGCTGCGCTGGATTCAGGTTGGGAGTAGACTCGGTGTGGGACTGGCTTCAACGGCCCGCGCCGCCGCCTTGTCACGATTGAGCGAGGAGCGACGTCATGGTATCGAAAAGGGTCCGCGACTTCGTCGCCAAGAACCACCAAGCGGTGCTGACGACGCACCGGAAGAGCGGCGGGCTCCAGATGAGCATCGTGACCTGCGGCCCGTACCGGGACGGCGTGGCCTTCACGACGACGGCGGACCGGGCCAAGCTGGCCAATCTCCGGCGCGACCCACGCTGCGCCCTCCTCGTCTCGCAGGACAACTGGTGGGGCTACGTAGTGCTGGACGGCCGGGCTACGATCCTCTCGTCCGACAACACGGAGGCCAAGGCGCTGCGGATGGCCCTGCGCGAGGTCTACCGCGCCGCCGCCGGCAAAGAGCACCCCGACTGGCGGGAGTACGACGAGGCGATGGTGAAGGACCGGCGCGCGGTGATTATCGTCGTACCGGAGCACGTCCATGGGACGGCGGTGTGAGGCCCTCACCCGCCGGCCCCCTCTCCGGCTCGGAGATGGGGAGGACGCTAGGCCGGGGGAGAGGGCTTCGGCGGCCAGCGGTCGGTGCGGATGGCCTCGGCGACGCGCTCCTCGTAGGCGAAGTCCCACGGGCGCTCGTGGAGGCCCGCCTGCCGGTACCAGCGGTAGCTATCGGCCAGGCCCTCGCGCAGGCTGATCTGGGGCCGCCATCCCAGGTGCTCGCCGATCTTCTCGATGCTGAAGATGCGGCTGAAGTCCCAGTTGTAGGGGAAGACCGACCGCTGGAGCTCAGGCAGGCGCCTGGGGTCCAGGTAGAGCGCCTGCGGCTCCCTGCCAACGGTCTCGCCGATGAGCCGGATGTAGCCGTTGACCGTCCACGCCTCGTCGCCGGCGACGATGTAGACCTGGCCGTGGGAGCGCGAACTGCCGAGGCAGGCGGTGAAGGAGCGGGCGAGATCGTCCACATGGACCCACTGGTGCATGTTGAGCCCGTCGCGGGGGACGATGATGGGACGCCCCTGCTCGACGCGGGCGAAGAAGCTGGGCTCCCAGTCCAGGTTGTAGTTGTCGGGGCCGTAGATGCGGTGCGGGCGATGGACCGTCACAGGGTAGCCGTGGCGCTTGCCGGCCTCGGTCAGGATATCGGCGCAGACGAGGCGGATCGATCCCACGGAGTCCGGCGGCGCGCTGGGGTCCAGCGGCGCGTCCTCGCGAATGGGGAAGGCGTCGCCGATGGCGTAGTTGCGGGTGCCGGAGCACAGGATGTAGTGCCCCATGCCGGGCAGGACGTCGGCCAGGACCTGGGCGTCGGCGGCCTGCTCGCAGACGATGTCGAAGACGGCGTCGAAGCGGCGGCTGGCGAGGGCGGCCCGCATCTGCTCGCGGTGGCGGCGGTCGGCGCGCAGTCGCTCGACCTGCGGCGGCAGGGGCGCGGGCGTGAGGCCGCGATTGAGGACGGCGACGCGATGGCCCTCGCGCAGGAGCTCCCGGACCAGGTGCAGCCCGACGAACCGCGTGCCGCCGATGACGAGGGTGTTCATCCTCACCCTCCTTCGACTTTGCTCAAGACAGCGCCTGCCCCTCTCCCTATTTGCAGGGAGAGGGGGTGAAAAGGATTCTGGGAGACACCGCACCCCCACGCGCCGGGGTACCCGCCCCCGGCAGCGGGGATGCTATCCCCTCTGCAATGCCTTGCGCCCAGCGCAGCGCGCAAGGTTATTGCAGCACGCCAGCCTTGTCCAACTCTTCGACTTCGGCGGGGGACATGCCGAGGAACTCCCGGAGCACCTTGTGCGTGTGCTGGCCCAGGAGCGGGCCGGGCGTCTCGATGGCGCGCGGGGCCTTGGGCAGGACCATGCCCAGGTTGGTGTACGGGTGCTCGCCGATGACGGGGTGCTTCAGCATCTGGAACGTGCCCCGGTGGGCGCTCTGCGGGTCCCTCCAGTTGTCCTCGATGTTCTGGACGACGGCCGCGGGGACGCCCGCCTTCTGGAGGCGTCGCATCAGGTCCCGGGCGCGATGGCCGCGGGTCCACTCGCCAATCTTCTGCTCCAGCGCATCGACGTTCTTCAGCCGGCCCAGCACCGTCTCGAACTCGGGCGCGCGGGCCCACTCGGGGTCGCCCATGCCCTCGCGGAGCGCGGCCCACTCGCGGTCGTTGTGCACCTCGATGGCGACCCAGCGGTCGTCGCCCCGGCAGGGGAAGGCGCCCCGTGGCGCGGCCCACTGGGAGCGGTTGGCGAGGCGCGGCGGGACCCAGTCGTTCACCGTCCTCTCGAGGATGGGCCAGGCGAGGGTGTAGGCGCAGGCCTCGACCTGGGAGAGATCGAGGTAGATGCTCTTGCCGGTGCGCCGGTGGTAGTGGAGCGCGCCAAGGAGCGCCGTGGCCATGAACCGGGGGGCCAGGGTGTCCGAGATGGTGCCGTTGGGGCCCACGGGCTCGCGGTCGGGCCAGCCGGCCCACCAGTTGAAGCCGGAGAGGGCCGAGCCCTGCCCGCCGAACCCAGGATAGTCCCGGTGGGGGCCCGTCTGACCCTGGAGACAGCCCGAGACCATGACGAGATCGGGCTTGACCTTGACCAGATCCTCGTAGGCGAGGCCGAACTTGGCCATGTTGCCGGGCGAGAAGTTCTCGCTCACGACGTCGCACCAGGCGACGAGGCGCTTGGCGACGGCCCCGCCCCTCGGGTCGCGCAGGTTGATGGTGACGGAGAGCTTGTTGCAGTTGAGGACGGCGAAGAAGATGGCGCCGTCGAGATCGCGCGGATCGCCGACGTGGGGCGGGTAGATGCGCAGGAAGTCGGGGCGCTGGCGCGACTCGATGCGGACCACCGTGGCGCCGTGGTCGGCCAGGTAGCGCGTGGCGATGGGCCCGGCGGCGCCGGAGCCGAACTCCAGGACTTTCAGGCCGTCGAAGAGCTTACGTCGAGTCATACCGCTCCGTTCCTCTGGAGGTCGTGTCTGCTGATGCCGTGCCTATATGCCATCCCGCACCTTTGCATAAAGGAAGGAGTCAATGATCTTCCCATCCTTGATGACAGCCTTCCGCATTCGCGCCTCCAAGGTGAAACCTGCTTTCTCTAGGACACGCGCCGAAGCCGGATTCCACTCGAAGACCTGCGCGAAGATTCGCACAAGACCAAGCTTCGTGAAGCCGTACTCGGTGACCGCCCGTACTGCGCGTGTGGCGATCCCTTTCCCCCACCACGGTTCGGCGATCCAATATCCAATCTCGGCGGACAGCCTGAAGTTGGAAATATCTTCCCTTCGGTGAAGACCGATGCTGCCGATGGCCTCTACCGGAGTGGCGATCGCAAAATGTGTGACGGGATTCTGATTCTTGTTGCGCTCTATCCATTCCTCGGCATCCTTGAACGTGTAGGGATGCGGAAAATTGTCAGTGAGGTTCGTCCAAATATTTCGATTGGCTGCGTATTTGGCCAGGGCCGCTTCGTCACCCGGCCTCCATCTCCTAAGTCTGCATTCGCCAAGATCGATTTCCATTGGCTACACGATCGAGCTTGTGGGGTGCGCCCCCGCTTAGATCACTCCCGCCTCTTTGAGGCTCACGAGCTGCTGGCGCTTCAGCCCCAGCTCGCCCTCCAAGAGCTCGATGTTGTGCTCGCCGATGCGCGGCGCCCGCCGCCGGATGCCGACGAACGCCTGGTCGCTCTTCACGAAGCCGCCGGGATAGACGATGCGCTCCTTTAGCTCCGCGTGCTCGACCTCGGCGAAGAACCGGCGCGCCTGGAGGTGCCGGTCGGCGAGCTGCTGGGCCGGGTTGTAGACCGGGGCGATCATGAGGACCCTCTCGACGGCGGCCTCGTAGAGCTCCTTGGCCGTCTTGGCGGAGAAGAAGCGCTGGAGCTCCGCCACCATCTGGTCCACCTGATCCTGGGTCAGGGCCGTGTTGTTGTACTTGGGCCAGTCGATGGAGCTGAGGAAGGGCGTGTCGAAGCCCTCCTCGTTCATCCACTTGACCAGGCGCTGGAAGGGCGGAATGCGGGCCGGGCCGCCGCGCAGGCCGAAGGAGATGAAGCCGTCCCCGCAGGGCCAGATCTCGCGCTGGTAGGTGGGGCCCTTGGGCCCGGCGACGGTGTAGCGGGCGCCGCTGCGCCTCCCCCTGACGCCTTTGAGGTAGAACTGGGTGGGCGCGCTGTACGTCAGGAGCTGCATGGACTCGTGGATGGAGACGTCCACATGCTGGCCCTCGCCGTGGAGGTCGCGGTGCCAGAGGGCCATGAGGGTGGCGTTGGCCGTCTCGGCGCAGGCATGGTACCAGGTGGTCGGCATCTGGCAGGCGAGGGGCGGCCGGTCGATATCGCCGGTCATGTACATGTTGCCGCTCATGGCCACGGTGATGAGATCGTCCCCCTTGTAGGCGGCGTAGGGGCCCGTCTGACCGAAGGGCGTCAGCGAGACGAGGATGATGTCCGGGTTGGTCCGCGCGAGGTCGTCGTACCCCAGGCCCAGCCCGGCCAGGTGGCCCGGCGCGAAGCTCTCCAGCACCACGTCGAACCCGGCGGCCAGACGCTTGAAGAGGTCCTGGCCGTCGGCGGTCGAGAGATCGAGGGTGATGCCGCGCTTGCTGGCGTTATAGGCCCACCAGAAGAGGCTCTTCTCCGCGTCGGGCTCGTCGTGATAGAAGGGCGGGATGGTCCGGGCGGGGTCGCCGGCGGGCGGCTCGACCTTGACGACGTCGGCGCCCATGTCAGCGAGGACCTTGCCGGCGAGCTGGCCCTTGGCGTCCGTCAGGTCCAGGACGCGGACGCCATCGATCAGGCCGGGCAGGGCATTAGAGGTCACGGACTGCTCCTCGGCTACCTAGTACTCAGTCACACTAATTGTGATGAACCTGCCTCACGCCCCCATCCTAGCCTTCCCCCGTCACGGGGGAAGGGAGGGGATCCTCTCCCCCGTCACGGGGGAGAGTGAGAGTGGGGGTGAACGCTGGGTCCATCCATCAAATCCACCGTGACTGAGTACTAGTGTAGTGATTCTAACGCTTCGTTACATACAACCAGGAAGCTGCAACCCCCAAACCCGTTCGTGGTGAGCCCGTCGAACCACTCCCCGCCCGGTCCTTCGACTCGGAGCGGCTGGGAAGCCTTCCGTGCTCAGGACGAACGGAAT
>CAZKTO010000081.1:2809-10802 GCA_964555685.1 uncultured Dehalococcoidia bacterium | reverse complement strand
GTACTTGGAGAGGGGGTGGCCCCGATGAAATCGGGGTCGGGGGAGAGGCGCAAGTCACAGGGATGCCAAGAACTTTATTGACTGAGTACTAGGGGTTAGGGTCCTACGCCGGCTCGCCGGAGCCGCCTTCGGACGCGCTGGCTGACCCGCCCGAGAGCTGCTCCTTCTTCTCGCTGATCTTGTAGTCGAGGGTGGGCGCCGGGTCGTACAGATCGAAGACGTCCTGGCCCGCCTCGACCTTCTCGGCCATCTCCCGGAACTCGGAGCCGGCCTCGCCCAGCTCCGAGGCGACGCGCCGGGCCCACGCGGCCTGGCTGCCCTTGTCCCGGCCCTCGTAGGCGCCCAGGAGCCGGCCCCGGTCCACCTCGTCCAGGCGCCGCCGCGTGCCCCTGGCGATGACGACTCGCGAGATGCGGCGTTGGAGGTCGGTGCCCTGGCAGTTGGGACAGACGGGCGCGGCCTGGGCCGTAAAGCCGCGCTGGAAGATGCTCACGATGCGCCGGCAGCTCCGGCAGAGGTACTCGTACACGGGCATACGATCACCCACAGTGTGAAGAGATTTTACAGAGCCGAGCATTGAGATCTAAACCAGGGTGCCGGGGGCCTCGGCCCTAACCCCCTGGCCCTCCTTCGGCAAGCTCAGGACAGGCTCTTCCCTAAAGAGGAAGGGGGTATCGTCCCTCTCCATTCAGGAGAGGGACAGGAGGGAGAGGGCCATCTCCGGCAAGCGGAGCCTTGGTTTTAGAAACCTATGCTCGTCTCTGTAGCTTCGACTGTAGTCTAGCCAAGGAACGCGAAGCCGTAAAGGACGGGGTCTCCCTTGACCTTCGCTGGGAGCCCTCCCTACAATCGGGCCACTCCCCGTAGCGAGCGTTACTCTTGACCCTGCCCAATCCAGTCAAGGACAAGGCGGCCATCACGGGCGTCGGCTACACCAAGATCAGCCGAAGCTCCGGCCTCTCGGTGGCGGCGCTGGCCCTGGAGGCCTGCTCGAAGGCCATCGCCGACGCCGGTCTTGGGCCCGCGGACGTCGATGGCATCATCTCCTACTCGGTAAACGACTCGGTCTCCGTGCGCGACGCCGCCACTGCCCTGGGCCTCCCGAACATCCAATGGCTGGACGATATCTACGGCGGCGGCCCGGAGTCGTGCGCCGTCATCGGCCGGGCGGCCATGGCCATCGCCAGCGGACTGTGCAACCACGTCCTCTGCTTCCGCGCGATGAACGGCCGCTCCGGCGCCCGCATGGGGCAGCTGGGGAGCAGGCCCGCCACGCCCGGCGGCTACGGGGGGGCCAGCCAGTTCATGACGCCCTTCGGGTACGCCGGCCCGCCGCAGCGGAACGCCATGATGGCGCGCCGTCACATGGCCGTCTACGGGACGACCCACGACCAGATGGGCATCATCGCCGTGACGCTGCGGGCCAACGCCGTGCATAACGAGCGCGCCATCATGCGCCAGCCCATCATCCTGGACGACTATCACCGCTCCCGCTGGGTCGCCGAGCCCTTCCATCTGCTCGATTGCTGCCAGGAGACGGACGCCGGCTGCGCCATGATGGTGAGCCGGGCCGGCCTCGCCCGGTCGATGCCGCACCGGCCGGCCTACGTCATGGCCTTCGCCTATGGAGGCGGGCCCGGGCCCAGCGTCCACCGGGACAAGGACCCGGACTTCACGACGATGTTCCCCAAGTACATCGCGCCAGGGCTCTTCCAGCGGGCGGGCGTCACGGTGGCCGACGTGGACGTGGCCGAGCTCTACGACGCTTTTACCTTCACGTTGCTCTGCCAGCTGGAGGACTTCGGCTTCTGCGAGAAGGGCGAGGGCGGGCCCTTCGTCGAGGCGGGGCACATCGCTCCCAGCGGGACGGTCCCCGTGGGCACCCACGGCGGCCTCCTGTCCGAGGGGTACATCCACGGCTTCAACAACGTGGCCGAGGCGGTGAGCCAGCTCCGGGGCGATGCCGGAAAGCGCCAGGTCCGGGACGCGGAGATCGCCCTCTGCTCCGGGTTCGGGGGGAACGTGGGCAGCGCGCTGCTGCTGCGGCGGTGAGAGGAATGGAGTCCGCAGATTGGGCCGCCAGTTCGAGAGCGCCTTCCCTGAGCGGGCGGACGCATGGCGTCAAAAGTCGCAGACGGGCTCGGGGCAGCCGCCGGCGTACTCGGCCGCCGCGCTGACGAAGGGGAGCACCTCGCCGCGGCCCTCGACGATGTCGCCGGCCCGGTAGAGGACCTGCTGCGCCTTGCTGCCGTAGCGGAAGACGGTGATCCCCTTGCACTTGAGCCGGTAGGCCAAGAGGTAGGCCTCCCGCACGTCGTCCACCGTCGCCTCGTGGGGCAGATTGATCGTCTTGGAGACGGCGTTATCGCAGTGGCGCTGGAAGGCGGCCTGCATCCGCACGTGCCACTGGGGCGCGATATCGAAGTCCGTGACGAAGAGCCGGCGCACGTCCTGGGGGACCTGGGCCAGGTCGCGGACGGACCCGGAGCGGGCGACGGCCCCCGTGAGCTCGCGGGAGTAGAAGCCGCGCTGGCGGGCCACCCGCTCGAACTGGGGGTTGACCTCGAGGAGCCGCACTCCCTCCATGACGTTGCGGACGTAGGAGAGGGCGAAGAGGGGCTCGATGCTGCTGGAGCAGCCGGCGATGATGCTGATGGTGCCCGTGGGGGCGATGCTGGTGACGGTGGCGTTGCGCGGCCTGGGGCCGCCGGGCCGGTCGTGGACGCTGCCGGGGAAGTTCGGGAAGAGGCCCCGCTCGCGGGCCAGCGCCCCGGAGGCGGCCAGCGCCTCCTTCTGGACGAAGGCCATGACCTGCTCGGCGAGGGCCAGGCCCTCCTCCGAGTCGTAGGCCACGCCCAGCATGGTGAGGGCGTCGGCGAAGCCCATGAGGCCCAGGCCGATCTTCCGGTTGCCGCGGGTGATGGCGTCGATCTGGGCGAGGGGATAGCGGTTGGCGTCGATGACGTCGTCCAGGAAGCGGACGGCGGTGTGGACGGTGGCGCGCAGCCGCTCCCAGTCGACGGCGGAGCCTGCCCCTTCGGCAGGCTCAGGGCGGGCTCTGAGCCCTTCGGCTTCGCTCAGGGCAGGCTTGGTCGAAGGGTCGCGGAGCATCCTCGCCAGGTTGATGGAGCCCAGGTTGCAGCTCTCGTAGGGGAGGAGCGGCAGCTCGCCGCAGGGGTTCGTCGACTCCATGGGCCCCAGGCGCGGCGTCGGGTTGTGGCGGTTGACCTCGTCGATGAAGACGAGGCCGGGGTCGCCGGTCTTCCAGGCGCTCGTCGCGATCAGGTCGAAGACGTGGCGGGCGCTGAGGCGGCGCGCCTCCTTCCCCGAGCGGGGGTTGATGAGCGGGTAGTCGGCGCCGCCCTCGACGGCCTCCATGAAGGCGTCCGTGACGGCGACGGAGATGTTGAAGTTGGCCAGGGCGTCGCCGCGCGTCTTGGCCTCGATGAAGTCGAGGACGTCCGGGTGGTCGACGCGCAGGATGCCCATGTTGGCGCCGCGGCGACGCCCGCCCTGCTTGATGACGTCGGTGGCCGTGTCGAAGACGCGCATGAAGGAGACGGGCCCGGAGGCGATGCCGTGGGTGGAGCGAACGACGTCGCCCCTGGGCCGCAGGTGCGAAAAGGAGAAGCCGGTGCCGCCGCCCGACTGATGGATCAGGGCCATGGAGCGCACGGCGTCGAAGATGTCGGCCATGGAGTCCTCGACGGGAAGGACGAAGCAGGCGGAGAGCTGGCCGATGGAGGTGCCCGCGTTCATGAGGGTGGGCGAGTTGGGCAGGAACTCGAGGCCGGTCATGAGGGCGAAGAAGGCCTCCTCGGCCTGGGCGGGGTCGGCGCCGGCTGCCCTAACCCCCGGCCCCTTCCCGGTACGGGAAGGGGAGTAGCGGGCCTCAACAGCGGCGACGGCGTGGGCGACGCGCCGGAACATCTGGAGCGGCGTCTCGGTCAGGCGCCCCTGGTCGTCGCGCTGGAGGTAGCGCCGCTCCAGCACCTTGACGGCATTCACGGTGAGCTTGAGCTCGTCGCGGACGCCCAGGAGCGCCTTGGCGTCCCGGAGCTGGGCGCGCTGCTCCCGGTAGAGGATGTAGGCCTTGGCGACGGCGGGGCGGCCTCGCGCCATGAGGGTCTCTTCGACGGCGTCCTGCACGTCCTCGACGCCGGGGGTGCGGCCGGCCAGGCGCTCGGTCAGGCGGCGCACGACCTCATCGGCGAGGGCCTGGGGCGCGCCGTCGGCGGGCGTATTCGTCGCCGCGAACGCCTTGCCGATGGCGACGGCTATCTTGGCGGGCTCGAAGGGGACGATGCGCCCGTCGCGCTTGCGGATGTGGGTGGGGGCGGAGGTGGAGGCCATGGGTCTCAGGTCAATTGTAACAGGGGAGGGAGGGGATGCTGACGATGAAACCAAGGAGTCTACTGATCGGATGTCGGTGACCCGCGGTAGGTGGGCGAGGAGCTACAGTCACAAGGGTGCGAGGGGAGTGACACGGCATGACCTTCCAGGATAAACTCAATCCGGTGCCAATCGGGTCTTGACGGAGTTCTAAAGCGTGGAGAGACTACATAGCCAGAACATCCACGAGTTGGCTTCGATGGTACCTACTCTAGAAGTCCCAGTCACGGTTCCGCCAACCCCAGATAGCGAAGTAGTAAACGTAGCTACCGTCCCGCAGTTAAGCCCTTTCCGGTATCCGGGTGGCAAGACCTGGCTGGTGCCAACTGTGCGGAAGTGGCTTGCCGCTCAACCAGTTAAACCACGGCGATTGGTGGAGCCATTTGCTGGGGGGGCGATCGTAGGACTCACGGCGGTGTTCGAGGACCTGGTGGACGAGGCCGTCCTCGTTGAGTTGGACGATGACGTCGCCGCAGTATGGGAAACGATACTCAGTGACGATGGACCGGAACTTGCACGCCGCATCGGTGATTTTGAGATCACCCACGACAACGTCGATCGAGTATTGGCAGCGGAGCCCGCTTCTCGCACAGACCAAGCATTCCAGACGCTGCTCAAGAACCGCGTGCACTATGGAGGGATCATCGCTCCGGGCGCTTCCAAAGTAAAGAACGGTGAGAATGGGCGCGGTCTTCGGTCGCGCTGGTACCCAGATACGCTACGTAACCGGATTCTTGCAATTCACGGGCGTCGAAACCGCATCAGCTTTATCCAGGGAGACGGGATTGAGTGGTCGAGACGCTACGGACAAAGCGCACGGCACGTGCTTTTCGTGGACCCTCCCTATACTGTCGCGGGAGGTCGGCTGTATATGCACTCCGAGGTTGCGCACGAGACGCTTTTTCACGTGCTGTCTAACGTCGCAGCCGACTTTCTCCTCACCTATGATGAAGCAGAGGGAATTCGGGTACTTGCAACCAAGTTCAGATTCCAGATAGATAAAGTCTTAATGAAGACAACGAAACATGCCAAAATGTACGAGCTAATGATTGCACGTGACTTGAGATGGCTTCAGTGAATCACCGGCGCAACTTAGCCCTAATTTGTTGCTCGAATACCTCGAGACTCACGGGCACCCCAGCAGTCAGCCCCTCGATTGAACGCTCCAACGTCGTAAAGTACACCTCCCGTTTGCGAAGCCGCGCTCGTCCTCTCTCCTCATCGTAGCCGACAACAAACCAGGCGATATCGCAATTTGAAACATCCCTCACGGTTTCCATCGGAGCCATTGCGGCCCAAAAGTCCTCGTCTACGACCACCGCCATCTTTTTCCCCCAACGTCGGAGGGATGGCACCTTAATTTGAAGCTGTGGCATCAGGCGCTTTGGGCCGCTACTTCTGTAGTCGGGACGACGGTGCGCTGCCGGGAAGGGAATGCCAGGTCCGGGGTGGTTACGAATTACATGCCACTCTTGCGCCATCTCGCGGCCAGAAAAGTAAACTGCTTGAACCTCCAGGGCGCACCACATGAGCGGATCCGAGTTTGGTACCACCAGAACCTTATCAATACGTCCAACGTCTTCGCGCCCCCGAGGCTCCTGCGGATCTTGGTCATCTGACCCCAGCCGTTGGAGGAAGCTTACCTCCGGAGCGATACGGGCTTGTTGCACTCCCAGAAGTGTTTCACTGACCCATCGGTATATCAGGCGGTCTTCTTCGAAGCGGTTGGGACATACTGTCCTGAGTCTGCCAAGCTCTCCGGATGCCACGTGGGCCGTAGCGGCATTTGCCTGAAGCTCGTAGAGGCGGAGCGAGCAGACACCACCTTTCTTGTTGCATACGATCTCACGCTCGGGTGTGGACAAAAAGGGACAGCGCGGAATATCGTGCCGAGTACCGGACAATTGTAACTCGGCAAATGTTCTTCTTTGCTCAGCCGAAAGCTCAGTGAACAGGAATCCGTACCACTCGCCGATACCGAAGCGACGGGTTTGAGAATTACGAACTCGTTTTGAAGAAGCCATTATTTTGCCTGTAGTTCCTTCCGCACCACCTCCCCCACCTCCGCCGCCGGGACGAGCGTGGGCTTCGCCTCCGTGCGGCGCTTCACCTCGACCACGCCTTGTTTCATCGTCCGCGGGCTCACCGTCAGGCGCACCGGCATCCCTAGCAGGTCGGCGTCGTTGAACTTCACGCCGGGCGTCGCGTCGCGGTCGTCGAAGAGCACCTCGAGGCCCTGGCGCTGGAGGTCATCGTAGAGGCGCTGGGCCGCCTCGGCCACCTCGGGCTTGTCGAGTTGAAGTCCCACGAGATGCACCTGGAACGGCGCGATGGGCGCCGGCCAGACGATCCCCTTGTCGTCGTGGTTCTGCTCGACGGCCGCGGCCAGCAGGCGCCCCACGCCGATGCCGTAGGAGCCCATGACGATGGGGCGCTGGACGCCCTGGCGGTCCAGGTACATGGCGCCCAGGCGCTCGCTGAAGAACGTCCCCAGCTTGAAGACGTGCCCCACCTCGATGCCGCGATGCGCCCGGAGCGGCTCTCCACAGCGGGGGCAGCCGTAGCCCTCCTCGGCCCGGGCGATATCGGCCATGACTTCGACCTGGAAGTCGCGCGGGTAGTTGGCGTTGAGCAGGTGCGTATCGGGCTTGTTGGCCCCCACGACGAAGTTCACGCCCACGGTAATGGAGTCGTCGGCCACCACCTTGATGCCCTTGAGTCCGACGGGCGAGGCCGCGCCGGCGACAAGGCCCGCCGCCTCGACCTCGCGGTCGGTGGCGAGGCGCATGTCGTGGGCCTTCAGCAGGTTCTTCAGCTTGACCTCGTTCACCTCGAAGTCGCCGCGGACCGTCACCAGCGTCACCTGGCCGTCGATGGTGTAGAAGACCGCCTTCAGCGTCCGGTTCTTCGGCACGCCGAGGAAGCGGGAGACCTCCTCGATGGTGCGGGCGCCTGGGGTGGCCACGGGCCGCAAAGGCTGCAGCGGCTCCAGATAGCCCGGCGCTTTGACGCTGTGCGCCCGCTCCTGGTTCGCGGCGTAGCCGCACGCCGGGCAGCGGATGATGATGTCCTCGCCGCGCTCCGCCAGCAGGATGAACTCGTGGGAGTCCTTGCCGCCGATGGCGCCGCTATCGGCCTCGACGGCCAGGGACGGCAGGCCGCAGCGCGAGAAGATGTTGCGGTAGGCCTGGAGCATCTTCTGGTAGCTGGCCTCGAGGGCGTCCTGGTCGGTGTCGAAGCTGTAGGCGTCCTTCATATCGAACTCGCGGACGCGCAGGAGGCCGCCGCGCGGCCGGGGCTCGTCGCGGAACTTGGTCTGGATCTGGTAGAGCATCTGCGGGAGGTCCCGGTACGAGCTGACGTTGTGGCGGACGAGCTGGGTGATGACCTCCTCGTGCGTCGGCGCCAGGACCAGCTCGCGGTCGCGGCGGTCCTTGAGGTGGAAGAGGTTCTGGCCGAAGGCGGCGCGCCGGCCGCTCTCCTCCCAGAGCTCCAAGGGCTGGAGCACGGGCATGTGGAGCTCCTGGCCGCCGGCAGCGTCCATCTCCTCACGGATGACGCGCTCGATCTTCTTGACGGCGCGCCAGCCCAGGGGCAGGAT
>CAZKTO010000081.1:0-2799 GCA_964555685.1 uncultured Dehalococcoidia bacterium | reverse complement strand
AGCCGTCCCACGGCGGGCATCCTACGTCAGCAACGTTCCGACGCTGCCAGGCTCGCGCAAGGCCCGCGCAATCTCGTCGGGCCTCACGATGTGGACGGCGGCCACGCCGGCGGTGAGGGGCGCGATGAGGCCGGCCTTGAGGAGCAGCCTGTGACTGACGCTCTCGGCCTCGGCCGGGTCCTCGCGCAGGGTCTTGCCGAAGAGCTGGGAGAGTCGCACGCGGAACCCTCACCCTCCTTCGATAGACTCAGGACGGCGCCTGGCCCCCGCTCCCTTGGAAAGGGAGCGGGGGGAAGGAAAAATAATGAATCTGGGGGACACCCCCAGACCCCCGGGAGAGGGGCCGAGCCCCTCTCCACTCCCCGTTTTCATGATGCTGACCGCCGGGGAGCGGTTGGCGCGTACCAGTATACGAGAAACGGCGCCCTGCTATACTGCCCTCGCCCGGCGCCCACGGCGGGCAGCGCATGACCAGGAGGTGCGACGTGGCCGACAACGCGAAGACCGTGACCGAGTTCTGCAAGGCGTGGACGCGGATGAACGCGGAGGAGCTGGCGGGCTACTTCACGGAGGACGCCGTCTACCATAACATCCCCATGGCGCCCTACAACGGCCGCGAGACGATCCGCAAGGCGCTGGCGGGCATGGCTACGCAGCTCAAGGACGTGCGGTTCGAGATCCGCAACCAGGTGGCCCAGGGCAACGTGGTCATCAACGAGCGCATCGATCGGATGACCATCGAGGGGCGGAGGATCGCGCTGCCGGTCGTGGGGGTCTTCGAGCTCGAGCGCGGGAAGATCAAGGCCTGGCGCGACTACTTCGACCGCGGGATGAGCCAGGGCGGGTAGCTCGGAGGCCCCTGCGGCGTCTGTGTGGGATCGGCGCGACCGAGGCACGGCGCGCCGTGCCTCGGTGCGGCGTCCCGCACCTCGTTCGTGAGCCAGGGCTCGCTTATTCTCTCCAGTTGACGCCCGCGCCCCACCCACCTATGATGGGGGACGCTGCGCCGGCGCGATTCCAGGAGGGGACCCGCATGTACAAAGCGAAAGATTTCAGCAACAAGGCCTGCGTCGCAGGCATCGGCGAGACGGCCTACTCGCGCAAGTCCGGCATGACGGACCTGACGCTCCAGCTCACGGCCTGCATGCGCGCCATCGAGGACGCGGGCCTCAAGCCCGGCGATATCGATGGCGTGCTGCCCCAGGCGGCGGGCGCCACGGCCGAGGACTTCGCCACGAACCTGGGCATCAAGGACCTGCGCTTCTCCGCCTCCATCAGCATGGGCGGCGCCAGCCCCTGCGCGGCCATCCAGAACGGCGTGCTGGCCGTGGCCTCCGGCATCTGCAACTATGTCCTCCTGGTCTCCGGCCGGAACGGCTACTCGGGCTCGCGCACGGCCCAGTCCATCGGCGCGGGCATCGCCTCGGGGCCCATGCGGACCATGGGCGAGTTCGAGTACATCTACGGCCTGGTGGCGCCCATGCTCTGGTACGGCCCCATGGCCCGCCGGCACATGCAGCGGTACGGCACCACCAGCCGCCAGTTCGCCGAGGTGGCGGTGGCCATGCGCAAGCACGCCGTCATGCAGAAGAACGCGCAGATGAAGGACGCCGGCCCGATCACTATCGAGGACCACCAGAAGTCGCGCATGCTGGCGGACCCCTTCCGCCTGTTCGATTGCTGTCTCCAGACGGACGGCGCCGCCGCCTGCGTCATCACCACGCCGGAACGAGCCAAGGCCCTCAAGAAGACGCCGGTCTACATCAGCGGCTTCGGCGAGGCGCACCCGGACTCGCCCAGCTCCATCACCCAGCGGCCCGATATGACCGTCTTCGGCATCGCCAAGCTGGCCCCGCGCGTCTTCGAGATGTCCGGTCTCCAGCCCAAGGACGTGGACGTGGCCGAGATCTACGACTGCTTCACCTTCACGGTCATCAACCAGCTGGAGGATATCGGGTTCTGCAAGAAGGGTGAGGGCGGCGCTTTCGTGGAGGGCGGGCGCATCCAGATCGGCGGCCAGCTGCCGGTGAATACGCACGGCGGCCTCCTCTCCCAGGGCCACATCATGGGCATGAACCACATCGTCGAGGGCGTCAAGCAGGTCCGCGGCGCCAGCGACGTGCAGGTCAAGAACGCCGAGGTCTGCCTCGTCAGCGGCTACGGCGACTTCGGCGATGGCGCCCTCGCCGTCTTCACCAAGCAGTAGTTCGGAGGACTCCGTGCCTATCCCGACCGCTCAGTACAAGAAACCGCTGCCCCGGCCCACGGGCGATACCCAGCCATTCTGGGAGTTCTGCAAGAAGCACGAGCTCCGCTTCCAGCGGTGCGGCAAGTGTGGGACCTTCCGCCACTACCCGCGGCCCCTCTGCCACTGCGGCTCCTTCGAGGTCGAGTGGGTCCAGGTGGAACCCAAAGGCAAGGTCCACTCGTGGGTCACGGCGCACCAGGCCTTTCATCCGGGTTTCGCCGACGAGCTGCCGCTCCCCATCGTCATCATCGATGTGGACGGCGCGCCGGGAGTGCGGATGATGGGCAACTTCAACGACGGCGCCAAGGACGAGGACCTGCGCTTCGGCCTGCCGGTCAAGATCGTCTTCGACGACGTGACCGAGGACTGGACGCTGCCCAAGTTCGCCCGGGCGTAACGCCTCGCGATCCCGCGCTCCAGCGAGGGCCGGCCGCCAGCGTCAGGGTCATTTAGTTATCGAGAGAGATGAGAAACGCTGTCATTCAGAGCCCCGAAAGCGTCTTCGCATTCGAGGCCCTTCGAAGCTCAGGGTAAACTCCGAATCCATCTTT
>CAZKTO010000080.1:5091-10982 GCA_964555685.1 uncultured Dehalococcoidia bacterium | reverse complement strand
GCGGGCCGCGGCGTGGCCGTGGCGGCCGGCAGCGCCGTGGGCGCCGCCGTGGGCGCGACCGTCGGTGCCTGCGTGGGCGTCGGGGCCAGCTCCTCTTCTCCGCCGCCGCAGGCCCCCACGACCAGCGCGAGCGCGGCCGCCGAGCTTAGCAGGATAGTCGGTATCCGCCATTGCAGCTTCATGACGTCCTCCTAGCAACCCCTCAGCCGTATCCTGGCAGTATAGCGGGATACGGCGCTGGCGGCGAGATCCGAGCAGTCGCTCCTATCGGTCGAGCCAGACCCGATCCCACCGCATGATGTTCCGGGCATTGATGACCTCGCCAACGGCAGGCGAGTAGCCCTTGACCTCCGGGCGGAAGCCGTTCAGGAAGATCTCCAGGTAGACGGGCAGCACCCAGCGGAGGTCGTTGAGGAGGAGCCGCTGGGCCTCCAGGACCGCTGGCACACGCTTGGCGACGTCAGCCGTCTCAAGCTGCTGGGCGTAGAGCCTGTCGATCCGGGCGTCGCTCAGCTTGAAGACGTTGCAGAGACCTCCGGTGATGAAGGGCTGCAGGCCGAACTCTGGGTCACCGGTCCCCGCCGGGTCGGAGGAGCAGAAATAGCGATAGGTGAACTGAAAAGCCCCTGTAATCTCCAGGTTGTAGTAGGAGGCCTGGTCCTTGGCGTCGATGGTGGCGGTTATGCCGATCTTCGCCAACTGCGCGGCGACAACCGTCGCCTCTTCCTGGTAGGTGCCTACCGTCTGGGTGGGAAGCCGCAGGGAGAAGCCGCTCGAAAAGCCCGCTTGAGCGAGCAGCTGCCGCGCCTCCCGCCGGTCGGCATCGGTGATGCCCCGCCTCCCGGGCCACGCGTCCACCTCCGCCTGCGGCAGGGCCCAGGTGTCGGTGTAGAGAGTCCCGGCCGGGGTAGCGCGTCCCGGTCGAGCCAGGTCGATGATCTCCTTCTGGTCTATGGCGAGCTGCACGGCCCTGCGGACCCGCACGTCGTTGAACGGGGGTACCGTGGGGTTGAACAGGCCGATGATGCTGCCGGCCCCAAACCGGTGTTTCAGCTCGACGAACCCAGGGACCTCATTCTGCAGCCGGGCGAGCTCGTCGAACGTCAGCCCGCGAGAGCCGAAGCCAGCGAAATGGATGCGGCCCGTGCGCAGGGAGGCGACCTGCGTCTGGGCGTCGCGGATGACAATGTTCTGGAGCGCTTCCAGGTAGGGCACGCCGGGCTCAAAGTAACCGGAGTTCCGGACCAACTTGGACCCCGCGTCGGCGCCGAAGGACTCCAGCACGAACGGCCCCGTCCCGATGAGGTGCTCCTGCGTCGAGACCTTGGTGCCTGGCGCGACGATGTGGGCGGGCATGATCACGGCGTAGGCGGTGCCGAACCACGCCAGTACGGAGGGAGAGGCGCGGCTCAGGGTTACCGTGACCGTCGAGGGGTACACCGTGTCAACGGAGTTGACGGACGCCAGCAACACCTTGTTTTGGGCGGCTACGGCTGGGTCGCCGCCACGGGCGCGATCGATGCTCCACTTGACGTCGGTGGAGGTCACCGGCTGGCCGTCGTGGAATTTCACCCCTTGGCGCAGCCTAAAGGTGAAGCCTTTCCCATCTGGGCTGGTGGTGAAGCCCTCCGCGAGGTCAGGCACCAGCTCGTCATAGGGGGCATCCCAGAACCGGGGCCTCAGAAGACGGCTATAGATACCTTCGAAGAACTGGAGCGGCGTTGAGCTGAAGGTCGCGTGGTAATCGAAGGGCCCGAGGGGCACTCCGATATACCGGTTCAGGGTGCCGCCGCGCTTGATAGCGATTGGAGTAGCCGTGGGAGGCGCCGTGGGAGTGGGGGCTGGAGCCGGTGTGGCCGTGGGACGCGGCGCGGCCGTGGCTGTCAGCTGGAGCGCCGCAGTAGGGATGGACGGCGCCGGCGTCGCCGTGGTCGCGACCGTCGGTGCCTGCGTGGGCGTCGGGGCGGGGGTCGGCGCCTCTTCTCCGCCGCCGCAGGCCCCCACCACCAGCGTCACGACCGTTATAGCGATCGCGAAGGCCGGAGGAAACCGCCTGGGCAGCCTCATCGCACCCTCCTTCTCCAACCATCCATCTAGCTATACGATGCCGCCAGCGGAACGGTTCGTCGGGAGATGCTCGCCCAGGGAGGACAGGAGCGCCCGCGAGGGCGATCACAACGAGGACACGATAGTATACCCCAGGCCATCGTGACGCGCAACCGGATGGCAACGGGGGCAACGCCGTGTGTTATAGTACGCGGATTCCCGGCACTCAAGGAGGCGGCCATGATCCGGCGGACGATGTTCTTCAAGACGCGCGACGCCGCGACGCCCGGGCAGGTGGCGAGGCTGGAGCAGCTGGTCCGGGCCACGCCCCAGCACATCGCCGGCATCACGCGGGTCTCCCTGGGCCGGGACCTGGACCCGCGCCAGCTCTACACCCACGTCTGGGACATGGACTGCAAGGGGCCCGAGGTCGTCCAGGCGTACGGGCCGCACCCCTACCACATGGAGACGCTGATGCCCGTCTTCAGTCCCAGGAGCCCCACGGGCGTCGTCGAGAAGCTGGACTACGCCTACTACAAGCCCGTGGCCTCCGGCGCGCGCCCCATCAAGGATCAGGGGCTCATCCGCCGGGTCATGTTCTTCCAGATGCGCTCCAGCGCCACGCCGGAGCAGGTGAAGACCGTCGAGGAGCTCCTGCTCGAGCTGCCCAAGAAGGTCCCGGCCATCGGGAACTGGGCGCTGAACAAGACCACGGGCGACCGGATGCCCAACCCCTGGACGCACGTGTGGGAGCTGGAGTTCGCGGACCTGCCCGGGCTCGACGTGTACAGCAAGGACCGCTTCCACCTGGACGTGGTGGCGCCCTACTTCCGTCCCGATAGCCCCAAGCGCGTCGTGGAGCAGATCAATATCGCCTGGTACCAGGCCGAGGCGCCGCTCATCGCGCGGGACTAGCACTTCAGTTCAGTCACGCTAATGGTGATGGGCCTGCCTCGCACCCCCATCCTCACCTTCCCCCTCGATGGGGGAAGGGATAAGGTACTCTCCCCCGTGACGGGGGAGAGTGAGAGAGGGGGTGAAGCCCTGCTGAGGAAAGGACCCCTCGCAATGCAATAACAGACTCCCTATGCTAGACTCGCTCCGAGTTCCAAATTTGGCCCGCCGGCTCTGGAGCCGGAGCACCTACCAGCACCGCGATCAGGAGGCAACTCATGGCTATCGTCCACCGGCGCGTCTTCTACGGCAAGGTCGGCATGGGCGACCCCATCGTCAGGCAGCTGAAGGAGGGCGAGCGGCTCTTCAAGCGGCACCGGCTGAAGGTCAAGATGCGCGTCCTCACAGACTGGCACAGCGGCCGGACCGACCGGGTGGCGTGGGAGTGGGAGACGGAGAGCCTGGAGGCGATGGATGCCCAGGTGGGCCAGCTCATGGCCGAGGGGGCCAGCCGCAAGGCCTTCGACGCATGGTTCCAGAAGCTCACGGGGCTGGTCCACTACGCCGAGGTCGAGAACTGGATGGTCCAGTAGGGGACGCGCCGCTCACTCGCCCAGGTGGGTGACGAGCTGGATGTGCTGGCCGGTGATGCCGGCGGCCTCGTCGGAGGCCAGGTAGGCCACGGTGGAGGCGATCTGATCGGGCCGGAGCATGCCGCCGGGCGGCCGGGACATGCCGAAGAGGGGCCAGAGGTCCATGTCGCGCGCGGGCAGGTCGCCGCCGGCGGTCTTGGCCCTCGCCTCCCCCAGATCGATGGGGCCCAGGAGCAGGGCGTTGACGCGGATGTTGTGCGGAGCGCCGATGCGGGCCAGGTCCGTGGTCAGGACGTTGAGGGCCGCCTTGCTGGCGTTGTAGGGCATGGTGGGCAGGAAGCCCGTGGCGCCCGCTATGGACGAGATGTTGACGATGACGCCGCGGCGCCTGGGGATCATCCCCTTGAGGGCCTCCCGGCTGCAGAAGAGGGAGCCCATGAGATTCGTCCGGTACGCGGCCAGCCACTCCTCGGCGGGCATGGACATGAAGTCGCCCAGCTGCCCGACGCGGCCGGCGTTGTTGACCAGGACGTCGATGGCCCCGAGACGCTGGGTCACCGTCTGCACCATGCCCTGGACCTGCCGCTCGTCCGTTATGTCGACGGGCAGAGCAAGGGCGGCGCCACCCTCCTGCTTGATCCGGGCGGCTACCTGCTCCAGCGCCTGCGCGGTGCGGCTGGCGACGACCACGGTGGCGCCCTCGAGGGCCAGGCGCAGCGAGATGGCGCGGCCCAAGCCGATGGCCCCGCCGGTGACGATGGCGACGCGGTCTTGCAGGCGTTTCACCATGCGGCCTCCGTTCCCGGTCCCCAGTCCTCTTGCCTTCACACTCCCATGACGCGGATGCCGGCGCGGGCGATCTCCTCGTCGCGGGGGGCGGTGGCCGCGCCGCTGACGCCGACGCCGCCAAGGCAGAGGCCATCGCCGGAGCGCTTGATGGCGACGCCGCCCTGGCCCGAGGTGGCGCGCATGCCGAGGGCGAGCTCGATAGGAAGCCCCATCTGCCGCTTGATGTACTCGGAGTAGTCGGCGCTATCACGGCGGCCGATGGCGGCGGTGTAGGCCTTGCGCACGGCGGCGTCCCTGGACATCTCGAGGCAGTGGTCCTGCCGGGCGTAGCAGATGAGGTCGCCCTTGTGGTCGACGATGGCGATGACGATGGGGCGGCCGGCGGCCTCGTCGCTCTTCGCCTCGTCCAGCGCGGCGAGGAGCCCGCGCAGGGCCTCGTCCAGGCCCAGGTTGGTTCGTTCGTACATCGGCGTGCCCTCCGAGGCGCCGCGGGCGCCAGGCCATGCTACCAGAAACTGCGCGCCGCGGGCGAGCCAGACCACCCGCGCGCCCAGGGTCGTTCGGTTGTCCTGGGAACCCTTTCTTGACAGAAAGGTGTTCCCAGACCCTCCCAAAGAACCTTAGTCGTGGAGTAGCGGGGGGGGGCCTGGGCCCCCCCCCGCTACTCCACCTCTGAAGTTTTCTAGAAGGGGCCTGGGGAAAGCCTCTTTGCCAAAAGAGGTTTCCCCAGAATGATCGAAGGGCCCTGCATTTCGGGATGGTTTCAATGAAAAGGCCCTGGCCAACGCGTATAATCGCGGCAACGTCCCCGCGTCGAGAGGTGACCCTCGTGCGCTGCTCCCTGCGCCTGCCCACCGACCGCGTCGACCTGGGCTCCGAGTTCGTCAGCGCCGCGGGCGTCACGGAGGTGGCCCGGGCCGCCGAGGCCGCCGGGTTCGACGCCGTCCACGTGACGGACCACCCGATGCCCGAGGACGAGTGGATGCGGACCGGCGGGCACCACGCGCTGGACCCGTTCGTCGCCCTGGCCTACGCCGCGGCGGCCACGCAGCGGGTCCGGCTCATGACGCACATCTACGTGCTGCCCTACCGGAACCCGTTCCTCTCGGCGAAGGCGGCAGCGAGCCTGGACGCCCTCTCCGGCGGACGGCTGATCTTCGGCGTCGCGGCCGGCTATCTGAAGCCCGAGTTCGACGCCCTGGGCGTGCCCTTCGACGAGCGCAACGAGCTGACGGACGAGGCGATCCGCGCCATGAAGGCGGCGTGGACGGAGTCGGGGCTGCGCATGACGGGGAGGCACTTCGCCGCCAGCGGGCACACGCAGCTCCCGCGGCCGGCCCAGCGGCCCCACCCGCCCATCTGGGTCGGAGGGAACAGCCGCCAGGCGATCCGCCGGGCCGTCGAGCTGGGCGACGGCTGGATGCCGATCCCGAACCCCGCCAAGCACGTGGCGCGGCGGCGCACGGCCGCCATCGAGTCGCTGGAGGACCTGCGGGCGCGGCTGGCCTATGCCCGCGAGCACGCCCAGGCGGTGGGGCGCCGGGCCCCGCTGGACGTCTTCCCCGAATT
>CAZKTO010000080.1:0-5081 GCA_964555685.1 uncultured Dehalococcoidia bacterium | reverse complement strand
TGCATGCCGCCCATGACGATGGCCGGGTTCGGCACGCGGCAGTGGTCGGCGCAGGCCCTGGCGGAGCACGTGGCGATGCTGAAAGCGCTGGGGGTCACCTACCTGGCCATCGGCCTGCCGGGCGAGACGCGGCGGGAGTTTGTGAAGCACGTGGAGCGGTTCGGGAACGAGGCGCTGCCCCGGCCAGGATAGCAGCGCCTCGCCCCTCGATCCGCGTGAGACGGACCCTGAGCCCGATGAGGAGGATCCATGCCCCTGCACCCGCACGCCCAGGAGATCCTGCGGCAGTTCAACGAGCGCTACAGCCAGATCCAGGAGCCCGTGACCCTCAAGGCGCGGCGCGCCATGGTCGAGACGGCGCTGCGTTCGCCTGGGCCCGCCGTGGCGCGGGTCAAGTACCTGCGGGCGCCGGGCCCCGGCGGCGAAATGCCGGTGCGGGCCTACATACCGCGCGGCGCGGGGCCTTTCGGCGCACTGGTCTGGTACCACGGCGGCGGGTGGGTCATCGGCAACATCGACATGGCCGACGGGACGGCGCGGCACCTGGCCGTGGCGGCGGACTGCGTCGTCGTCAGCGTGGGCTATCGCCTGGCGCCCGAGGCCAAGTTCCCGGCCCCGGCGGAGGACTGCTACGCCGCAGCGAAATGGACCCACGCCAACGCCGCGACGCTGGGCGTGGACCCCTCCAGGATCGCTGTGGGCGGCGATAGCGCCGGCGGCAACCTGGCGGCGGCCGTCGCCCTCATGGCCCGCGACCGGCGCGGCCCCCCGCTGGCCTTCCAGCTCCTCATCTACCCCGTGATCGACCGCGACTTCCAGACCCGCTCCTACCTCGACAATGCCAAGGGCTATCTGCTGACGCGCGCGGGGATGGTCTCCAACTGGGAGATGTACCTGAGCAGCGAGGCCGACGCCGCCAACCCGTACGCCGCGCCGCTCCAGGCCAAGGACTTTCGCCGCCTGCCGCCGGCCCTCGTCGTCACGGCCGAGTTCGACCCGCTGCGCGATGAGGGGGAGGCCTACGCCCGCCGCCTGATCGAGGCCGGGGTGCCGGCCACCTCCACCCGCTACGACGGCATGGTCCACGGCTTCCTCAGCTACCACGAGGTGGCCGACGCGGGCCGGCAGGCGCTCGCCGAGTCGGCGGCGGCGCTGCGGGCGGCCTTCGCCGGCACGTGGCGCCCCGGCCCCCCTCGCCACGCCCCCTGATCCTTGGCAGGAAGGTTGACACTCGGAAGGCCGACGGGCTAGAGTCGGCCCACCCTGGCACGTGGGGCCTGCCCGGGGCCCGGAGGGACGCCATGCCCATCGATTGGAAGCCGCTGGTGGAGCCGCAGCAGACGGCCGTGCTCGTCATCGAGTGCCAGGAGGCGGTCATCGGCGAGCTCTCGCCGCTCAAGGCGCTGGCGGAGGCGGTGCGCTCCACCGGTCTCCTGCCGCGCCTGGCGGCGTTCCTGGCCTGCGCGCGGGCCGCCGGCGTCCGGGTGGTCCACTGCACGGTGGAGAAGCGGGCCGACGGCCTGGGCGAGCCGTACAACACGCCTCTGACGGCGGCGATGAGGACGCGCCGCAACCCCATCTCGCCGGGCTCGCGGGAGGCCGCCATCGTCAAAGAGTTGACGCCGGACCCCCGCGACATCCTCATGCCACGCGCCGCGGGCATGACCGCCTTCGCGGGCTGCGCCCTGGACGAGTTCCTGCGGAACACAGGGGTCCGCACGGTGATCCCCACGGGCGTCTCCATCAACATCGCCATCGCCGGCGCCACCGTGGACGCGGTGAATCGCGGCTACCGGGTGGTCATCGCCAGCGACTGCGTCACGGGGGTCCCGCCCTCCTACGGACAGGCGGTGCTGGACAACACGCTGCGCAACCTGGCCTGGGTGACGACGGCCGAGACGATCGCGACGGCGTGGGGGCAGCGTTGGCCCTAGTAGTCCGTCCGCATGATTTTGATGAACCTGCCTCGCACCCCCATCCTCACCTTCCCCCGCAGACGGGGGAAGGGATAGGGCTCTCTCCCCCGTCAAGGGGGAGAGAGCGGGTACCCTGACTTGTCGGGGTGGGAGAGGTCTTCCAACCACGAATCGTCTGCCCACCCCGCGACGGAAGGAGCAGGCCATGAAGTTCGGCATCTTTCTCAGCGCGCCGGCGCCGCGGCCGTGGCATGAAGGAGACGAGCTCCGCATCTACCAGCAGGAGCTGGAGCTGGCCGTCCTGGCCGACCAGACGGGCTTCCACTCCTGCTGGATGTCCGAGCACCACTTTCTGGAGGAGTACTGCCACTCGTCGGCGCCGGAGCTGCAGCTCGCCGCCATCGCCGCCCGCACCAAGAACCTGCGCCTGGGCCACGGCATCGTGGACATGCAGCCGCAGATCAATCACCCCGTGCGGGTCGCCGAGCGCATCGCCATCCTGGACCTCATCTCCAACGGGCGGGTCGAGTTCGGCAACGGCAAGGGGAGCGGGCGCAAGGAGTGGGACGGCTTCGGCGTGGACCCGGATACGGTGACGGAGGTCTGGGACGAGGCCGTCCGCGCCGTGCTCGCCATGTGGAAGACGGAGGAGTTCTCCTGGGATGGCAAGCACATCAAGATCCCCGGCCCGCGCAACGTCATCCCCAAGCCGGTCCAGAAGCCGCACCCGCCCCTCTGGATGGCCTGCACCAACCCCGAGACGGCCGGCGAGGCGGGGCGCCGCGGCGTCGGCGCGCTCCTCTTCGCCTTCCAGGGCCTGGCGGATATCACCCAGCGCTGCCAGCTCTACCGCGACGGCTTCGCGCACCCCAAGGACCGCTTCAGCGACCGGCTGAACGACAACATCGCGTGGGTCATCGGCGGGATCACGGGCCGGGACGACCGCCAGGCTATCGAGACCTATCTGACGCACCAGAAGGGCTTCTCCGCCCTCTTCGCGCGCTACTGGCCGTCGTCGGTGGGCGGGACGCTGCGCGTGGACACGCGCATGACGGAGGCGCGCCCCGCGAACCTCACGGGCGAGGCGCTGGTGGCCGCGGGCGGCGCCTTCGCCGGCGACGCGAGCCGCATCCTCGACCTGGCTCACCGGACCCAGCAGGCCGGCGTCACGCACCTGATCCTCTCGCTCTCGCCGGGCATGATCCCCATGCGCTACCTCACCGAGACGGTCAATATCTGGGGCGAGCGAGTGATCCCGGCCTTCGCCGGCGGCGCACCCCGGCCTGCCGGGGCGCCCGGGCGGCCGCCGCCGCGTGCGTAGCGAGAGCCGTCCTTTCCTGCCCGGAAGGACCGGGCCTGCCGGACCCCTGTCCTGAGCCGAAACCGAAGGGGCAGGCTCTCTCCCTCCAGGGGAGAGGGGGTTTTGTGCAAAGCTCGAGGCCCCCCATCCTAACCTTCCCCCGCAGACGGGGGAAGGGAATTCAGCGCCTCCCCCGCCATTGACCGCGCTCGTCCCGCGTCCTATGCTGGCGCCAAACCGCCGCCGAGGGCTAACGCCATGTTCAAGCACGACCACTGGAACCACAACAACTACGCCATCCCGCCCGAGAGCCTGGCGCCGCTGGAGGAGTGCCTGCGGGAGCTGATGCCGTGGGACCTCTGGGTCAAACAGGAGCGGATGCTGGGCTACCGCTTCGACCAGATCGCCGAGAAGGGGATGGCCTTCTTTCAGCCCAGCGAGCCGGCGGGCCAGTTCGCCCAGTGCATCGACCGGCTGCGGAAGCAGAACCCGGACCTGGACGCGGCGCTGGCCGGCATGGAGCGGCAGCCCTCGGACCTGAACGACCATAACGGGTTCATCGTCCGAAGCGTCGAGGAGTGGGAGGCGCGCCTGGCCAAGTTCCGCAAAGCGGAGAGGGCGCACCCGGAGTGGAAGCTCAAGGTGGTGAACGTCCTGCGCCCAGGCGACAAGAGCGCCCTCACGGACCGCCTCTACCAGGCGTGGCTGCGCATCGGGCTGCTGGGCCCCGTGCGGAACACGTTCGAGATGCAGTGCCTCAACCCGAAGGTAGTCACGGAGGCGTAGGGCGCCCGCTCGATGTCTGAACAGCCCCTCACGATCCAGAGCGGCCCTATCGCCCTGGAAGGGGCGCTGCATCTGCCCCCGGGCCGTGGGCCCCATCCGGGTATCGTCGTCTGCCACCCGCACCCGCTCTACGGCGGCGACATGGGGAACAACGTCGTCGCGGCCATCGTGCGGGGCGTGACCGAGCGGGGGATCGCGGCGCTGCGCTTCAACTTCCGCGGCGTGGGAGCGAGCACGGGCGAGCACGATAAGGGCCAGGGCGAGCTGGCGGACGTGGCGTCGGCCCTCGCCTGCCTGCGCGGGCGGAGCGAGATCGACCCGGCGCGGACCGGGCTCGCGGGCTACTCGTTCGGGGCGAGCATGGCCCTCGGCGCGGCCCCGCGCGACGCCGGGCTCGCGGCGCTGGCCGTCGTGGCGCCGCCGGCGCCGGGCCTGAACGCGCCAGCCATCCTCGCCTGGGCCAAGCCCAAGTACATCCTCGCCGGAGACGCTGACCGCTTCATCCCCATCGAGGAGGTGCACGAGATGACGCGGCGAATGGCGCAGCCCCTCACCATCGACGTGTTGCACGGCGCCGACCACTTCATGGGCGGGTACGAGGCGGAGATCGCGCGCCGCGTGGGCGAGTTCTTCGCCAAGGCGCTCAAGAGCTAAGGCGGCCGAGCCTGCGAGACTCTTTTGGCCTTCCCCATCGGGAAGCTTATCGCCGGGGCGACCCGCACCCCGACCTGTCAGGGTACCCGGCCCCTCCTGTCACCGACCACCTCGGGCCGATCTCTCCATGCTAGACTAGTACTCAGTCAACTTGAACGTTGGAAGATGCGTGGGCCTTGCCTCTCCCCCGGCGCGCCAGAGGCGGGCCACCCCCTCTCCAAGAACTTGGAGAGGGGGAACAGGAAGGAGGAGAGGGCGAACGAGCATTTTCATCCTTTTCAATGCCCCGATGGGATCGGGGTGGGGAGGTGGGGTTTTCACACTCCGCCCCTGATGGCCTTCCCAGATTCCTCGTCGCTTCGCTCCTCGGAGTGAAGCTCCCCGCAGCCCCGACGAGTCGGGGCGGGGCTTCTGGTGTCTGAACA
>CAZKTO010000079.1:0-11135 GCA_964555685.1 uncultured Dehalococcoidia bacterium | reverse complement strand
CACGAGCACGAAGAAGGGCTCCATCACCTCCTTCCAGGCCATCTACGTCCCCGCCGACGACTACACGGATCCGGGCGTCGCCACAACGTTCGGTCACCTGGACGCCGTCGTCGCTCTGGAGCGCTCCATCGCCGAGCAGGGGCTCTACCCGGCGGTGGACCCGCTGACCTCCTCCTCGCGCATCCTGGACCCCAACATCGTGGGCCCGGAGCACTACAAGGCGGCGCGGGGCGTGCAGCAGGTGCTCCAGCGCTACAGGGACCTGCAGGACATCATCGCCATTCTGGGCATCGAGGAGCTCTCGGAAGAGGACAAGCTGACGGTGGCCCGCGCCCGCAGGATCCAGCGGTTCCTCTCGCAACCGATGTTCGTCGCCGAGGCCTTCACCGGCAGGCAGGGCCGCTACGTGCCCATCGCCGAGACGGTCCGGGGCTTCAACGAGATCCTGGCCGGCAAGCACGACGACCTGCCCGAGCAGGCGTTCTACGTGGTCGGCGCCATCGACGAGGCGGTGCAGCGGGGCGAGGAGCTGAAGGCCCAGGAGGCGAAGGCCCAGGAGGCCAAGGGCCAGGCCCGCGCCTAGGGGGGAATTGGTCATGGCTACGCTCAAAGTCGAGATCGTCACCGCCGAGCGCACGGTGCTGGAGACCGAGGCCGATATGGTCATCCTGCCCGGCGCCGAGGGGCAGCTGGGCATCCTGCCCCGGCACGCCCCCCTCATCACGGCTCTCGCCCCCGGCGAGATTCGGTTGAAGAAGGGGGGGACGGAGGAGGCGCTGACGGTGACCGGCGGCTTCGTGGAGGTGCGGGACAACCGGGTCGTGATCCTGGCGGACGCCGCCGAGCGGTCCGAGGAGATCGACCTGGCCCGCGCGGAGGAGGCGGTGCGCCGGGCCCAGGAGCGGGTCAAGGCCCAGCCGGCGGCCGCGGACCTGGCGACGGCCCTGGCCGCCATGCGCCGCGCGACGGTCCGTCTGAAGGTCGCCCGCAGGCGGCGCGGGGGCGGAGGCGCGGGTCCAGGGGCGTAGGGGCCGGCCGCAGGCGCTAGCTGTCGGCGGGGGCGCGGCGTGCCGCTCCCTCCGTGTGACAGAGAACGCCCCCGCTACTCCTGCCCGTCCGTCTGCGACTTCAGGTAGTAGGTCATCGTTTGCAGGCCCAGGACCGGGTCGATGTTGCGGACCTTGACGCCCTCGGGCACCTGCGGCGCGATGGGGGCGTAGTTCAGGATCGCCTTGACGCCCGAGGCCACCAGGCTGTTGATGACCTGCTGGGCCTGGGCCGCCGGCACCGCCACGATGGCGATATCGATGTGCTCCTCGGCGATAGTCCGCTCCATCTCGGAGGTCGCCCGGACGACGATCTCGTCGAGCCGGCGGCCCACCTGGGCCGGATCGGCGTCGAAGGCGGCCACTACCTTGAACCCCTCGGGGGCGAAGCCCGGGTAGTTGATGATGGCGCGGCCCAGGCGGCCCACGCCGATGACCGCTGTGTTCCACTCCCGGTCCAGGCCCAGGACGCGCCGCAGCTCCCCCACCAGGTAGCTGACGTTGTAGCCGCGGCCCTGCTTCCCGAACCGCCCGAAGTAGCTGAGGTCCTTTCTAATCTGGGCCGGCGTTACGCCCAGGCGGTGGCCCAGCTCCCGCGAGCTGACGACCTCGGTCCTGTCGTCCCGGAGCTGGCTCAGCACCCGGACGTAGAGGGGCAGGCGCAGGATGACCACCTCGGGGATGACCGCTGCGCCCGGCGAGCCTTCCTGCTTCATGCCGCGGCTTCCTGGGGACGCGCCGCCTCCGGCGACCGCTCGGCCGTGTGCAGCGCCACGACGCCCAGGCTCAAGAGCCGCCAGCCGACGCGGGGGAAGCCCGCATCGCGGATGACCTGCGCCAGGTCCTGAGGCGTGGGAAAGAGCTGGATGGAGTCGGCCAGGTAGCGATAGGCGCCGCCGTCGCCGGCGATGCGCCCGCCGATGAACGGCACCAGGTGGTTCAGATAGGGCCGGTAGAGGCGGTCGACGAGCCTCGATGGGGGGCGCGTGAACTCCAGGCAGACCAGGCGCCCGTGGGGCTTGAGCACGCGGTAGACTTCGGAGAACCCGCGGCCCATGGGCGCCAGGTTCCGGACGGTGAAGGCCGCGGCGGCGCCGTCGAAGGTCGCATCGGGGAAGGGCAGGCGCAGGGCGTCGCCGCTCACGAAGGAGACGCGATGGCCGATGCGATTGGCCCGAGCCTTGCGGGCGCCCTCGAGGAGCATCGGCCGGCTAAAGTCGACGGCGACGACGCGGCGGGCCCGCCGGGCCAGCGCCAGCGAGAGGTCGCCGGTCCCCGCGCCCACGTCCAGCACCGTGTCGCCGGGCTGGGGATCGAGGGCAGCGACGGCCCGCCGCCGCCACGACTGGTCGCGGCCCAGGCTCAGGACGCGGTTGCCCCAGTCGTACCTGCCGGCGATCCGGCCGAACATTCCGCTGACGTAGCGAGCCTTTTCGGTGTCTGAGCGGTCTACCATGAGGCTAAACGGCAGCTTTACCGACCGATTGTAATTTGCGTCACAATTCTACGGGGTGTGGCAAGAGGCGTCAACGGGCGGCGTGGGGCTCGCGCCTCCCCTATAATGAAGCGTCATGCACGTCGGCGTGTGCAAGCTCATCCTGCGGCTGCCCGGCAACGACAACCTGAAGGGGAAGCGCCGGGCCGTCCACTCCCTGGCCGCCCGCATCCGGGCCAAGTTCAACGTCGCCATCGCCGAGGTGGACGACCTGGACTCCTGGCAACGGATCACCATGGGCGTCACCTGCGTCAGCAACGACGGCCGTCACGCCAACGCCATGATCTCCAACGTCGTCCGGTTCGTCGAAAGGGCCGGCGGCGAGGCGGAGCTGGTGGACTATGAGGTGGAGATCGTCGATGGCATGTAGGGCCTGGGGACGCGCCCGTGGCGGCGGCGCCCCCGGCGAGTCAGGGCTCTGACGGCGCATGGACACCACGGCGTTCCTGGACCACGTGCGGGGCCAGCCCTGGTACCGGGGGCAGATCGTCCACGCCCAGGCGGTCTCGGAGCGCGCCGCCCGCCACGGTACCCTGGACCGGCCCCTTCCCGCGCGGCTGGAGCGCCGCCTCCAGGAGATGGGCCTCTTTCCGCTCTACGCCCATCAGGCGCTCGCCATCGACGCCGTGCGCGCCGGCCGGAACGTCATCGTCGCCACCTCCACCGCCAGCGGCAAGAGCCTCTGCTACCACGCCCCGGTGCTGGAGGCGGCGCTGGAGGACGGCCACTCCCGCGCCCTGTACGTCTTTCCCACGAAGGCGCTGGCCCAGGACCAGCTCCGCAAGCTGAAGGAGCTGGGGGCCTGCCTGCCTCGCGGGCTCCGCTGCGCCACCTACGACGGCGACACGCCCCCGACGAGTCGGGGCGAGGTGCGACGGTCGGCCCAGGTGGTCCTGACCAACCCGGACATGCTGCACCTGGGCGTGCTTCCGAACCACGCCGCCTGGGGCGATTTCTTGAAAAACCTTCGCCACGTCGTCTTCGACGAATCGCACGTGTACCGGGGCGTCTTCGGCTCCCATGTGGCCAACGTGATCCGGCGGCTGCGGCGCCTCTGCGCGATCCACGGGGCGTCGCCGAGCTTCATCCTGTGCTCGGCGACCATCGCCAACCCCGGCGAGCACGCGGAGCGCCTGCTGGGCATGCCGTGCCATGTGGTGGACGAGGACGGCTCGCCATACGGCGGGAAGGACTTTCTCCTCTGGAACCCGCCCTTTCTCGACGAGGCGAAGATGGCGCGCCGCAGCCCTCACGCCGAGACCACGGCGGCCTTCAGCGAGCTGGTGCGCCACGGCGTGCGCACCATCGCCTTCAGCCGCTCGCGGCGCCTGGCCGAGCTCGTCTACATCTACGTGCGCGACCGGTTGAAGGCCGATGCGCCGGAGATGGCCCCGCGGGTGAGGCCCTACCGGGCGGGCTATCTGGCCGAGGACCGCCGCGCCATCGAGCGCGGGCTCTTCGATGGCGAGCTGGTGGGCGTCTCCGCCACCAACGCGCTCGAGTTGGGCATCGACATCGGCGACCTGGATGCGACCATCGTCAACGGCTACCCCGGCACCCGTGCTAGTCTCTGGCAGCAGGCGGGGCGGAGCGGGCGCAGCGGCGAGCGCTCCCTCAGCATCCTCGTGGCGTCGGACAACCCCCTGGACCAATACTTCATGCGCCACCCGGACGCTCTCTTCGGCCGGCCCCACGAGCACGCACTCATCGCGCCGGCCAACCCGCACATCCTGCGGCCCCACCTTCTGTGCGCCGCCTACGAGGCGCCCCTGACCCGGCGGGACGAGGCCGCCTTCGGCGAGGAGATGTGGCCGCTGGTGCGGGAGTTCGAGCGTCAGGGCCTGCTGCGCGAGAGCCGCGGCCGGTGGTACCCCAGCACCGGCGTCACCTATCCCGCCGAGGGGGTCAGCATCCGCTCCACCGACGGCGCCGTCTACCAGATCGTCGAGCAGGGCAGCGGCGCGCTCCTGGAGCAGATCGACGCGGCGGGGGTCTTCGCCCAGGCGCATCCGGGCGCCGTCTACCTGCATCAGGGCGAGGCCTACCTGGTCACGGACCTGGACATCCCGGGGCGTACGGCCTGGGCCCGCCGCCACGCCGAGCTCTACTACACCGTCGCCCGCGATAACACGGACATCCGCATCCTCGAGTTGGTCTCGCAGAAGGCGGTGAACGGGACGAGGGTCTATCTGGGCAGGGTGGACGTCTCGCGCACCGTCGTGGGCTTCCGGCGCAAGCGCCAGTTCACCGAAGAGGTGCTGGACGACCAGCCGCTCGACCTGCCCACCCAGTCGTTCCTGACCGTGGCCCTCTGGTTCGACGTGCCGGAGGCGGCGCTCCAGGATGTCGGCCGGCTGAAGCTGGACCTGCCGGGGGGCCTCCACGCCTGCGAGCACGCGGCCATCGGGATGCTGCCCATGTTCGCCATGTGCGACCGGGCCGACATCGGGGGCGTCTCGACGCCGCTCCATCCCGATACGGGCCAGCCGCAGGTCTTTATCTACGACGGCCACCCGGGCGGCATCGGCATCGCGGAGCGGGGCTACGATCTCATCGTGGACCTGTGGGACGCGACGCTCCGGACGATCCAGGAGTGCCCGTGCCGGGGCGGCTGCCCCTCGTGCGTCCAGTCGCCCAAGTGCGGCAACAACAACAGTCCGCTGGACAAGCGGGCGGCGCGGGTGATTCTGGAGCGGCTGCTGGGGGAACTGTGAACAGCAGGTCTGCGCGGCATGACTGCCGAGGAACCCATGCCCGTACTTGGACTCAAGCGTATAATTCGCGCTTAGTAAGAAAGTGGCGGGGCTGTATTACGAACGAGCGTCGGGCAAAAAAGATAGACGCGGTGGATACTCTCTAAGAGAGGTGTAGCGCCAGAGAACCCAGGCGAACGGGTACTCGCAATCGGCTCCGAAGGAGCTTTGTTTTGGGGCTCAAACCACGATGCCAGACGACCTGATAGGTAAACGACTTCAAGCATTGATCGGGATGGGCGAGGCCGTACTCGCGACGCGGCGAGCACAGCCCCCGGGCGTCATCGGTCGTCAGCAGGTTGACCAAGAGAAATTCCAGCAGTGGCGCACCAGTTCCCTGTCGTTCCTTACTACCATTTTGGGACCAGAGAGCGTCCACTACAGGGAGTTCTCCAGCCGTTGCGAGTATGCCCATCGAGGAGTAGAAGATGCCCAAGCTGGTGTCGCAGTGCTTCGCGCTGCCAAGGATGATATTGAGGGTGGTAGCCTAGTGCAACTGAAGACGCTAGCGTTCACTGAAGTCTTCGACGACTTCCTCGGCATGGCAGACCACTTGCTCGAACAAAGCTATAAGGACCCCGCCGCCTTCCTGTACGGCGCGGTGTTAGAAGAGGCGATGCGGAAGCTCGCTCTCGCCAGGGATATCATCGTGAACTCGGGCGACGACATGGGTGCTTTGAATCAGAAGCTGGCGGATAAGGCGGTCTATTCGCGCCTTGTCCAGAAACAAGTGCAAGCGTTGAAGGCTATCAGGGACGCAGCGGATCATGGGCGCTTTTCCGAGTACGACAATGCCAATGTCCGGAACATGGGTACCCAGGTGCGAGAACTCATGGCCAAGTGGTTCTAGCCAGCGGAGCGCCTGAGGGGAGCGCTCCGTGAGGCGATGGCGTTAAGCGACCTCACCCCTGTGCTATCATCGCGGGCATGCAGGTCCGTATCCTGGGCGCCCACTGCTACCAGTCGCGCGACTCGAGGCCCGTCTCCATCCTGATCGATGGCGTGCTTTGCATCGATGCCGGGAGCCTGACGACGGCCCTCACGTTCGAGGAGCAGCGGCGGGTCCGGGCGATCCTGCTGACGCACCGCCACTTCGATCACATCCAGGGCGTCCCGACGTTCGCCATCAACACGGCCGCGGCGGGCGTCACCGGCGTCTACTCGATCCCCGAGGTGCTGGAGGAGCTGCGGTCGCACCTGCTGAACGGCGTCGTCTACCCCACCTTCACGGAGCGGGCCTCCTTTGGCGGACCGTCCATCGAGTACCGGCCGCTGGAGCCGCTGCGCGAGGCGGAGATCGAGGGCTATCAGGTCCGCGCGGTGCCGGTGCGGCACGGCGTCCCGGCCGTCGGCTACCTGGTGACGTCGGGGGCTGGGCGCAGCCTCTTCTACACCGGCGACACCTACGGGGCCCTGGCGGAGAGCTGGCGCCACGTCTCGCCCGATCTGCTCATCACGGAGGTGACCTACCCGGACGCGTGGCGCGGGGCCGCCAAGCACATGGCCCCGGCCGACCTGGAGGCGGAGCTCCGTGCGTACGTCGAGATCAAGGGCTCGGCGCCGCGGGTGCTGGTGGTCCACATGGTGCCGTGGCTGGAGGAGGAGATCCGGCGGGAGGTGGCGGAGGTGGCTCGGCGGCTGGGGATCGAGATTGAGGTGGCGAGGGAGGAGATGGTGGTGGAGCTCTGAGCGTGGACACGCCCCGCTTCGTGGTCGACATCAACGCCGGCGGCCTGACCCGATGGCTGCGGGCCATGGGCTATGATACGCTCTGCCTGCCCCATGTCGGGGATGGCGAGCTGGCGGCCGTCGCCCTGCGCGAGGGGCGTGTGCTCGTCACCCGCGACTCGGAGCTCCCGCGCCGCCGGGACGCCGCCCGAGGCCGCCTGCGCGTCGTGCTCGTCCGCGACCAGGACGTGATGAGCCAGCTCCGCCAGGTCGCCGGGGAGATGGGGCTGCGGATGGAGGGCCGGGCCTTCACCCTCTGCCTGCGCTGCAACGTGGCGCTGCGCGATCGGGCCAGGGAGACCGTGAAGGGCGCCGTCCCGCCCTACGTCTTCCAGACGCACCGCTCCTTCAAGGAGTGTCCGGGGTGCGGCAGGCTCTACTGGCAGGGGACGCACTGGGAGCGCATGCGCCTGGCGCTGGCCGGCGTCGCCGGCGGGCCTGAGGGGAGCGCTCCATGAGGCGAGCGGCCTTCGTCTACGACGATGAGGTCTCGCAGCACGTCCTGCGCGAGGACCACGTGATGCGCCCCACGCGCCTGCGCTACACCTACGAGCTCCTGGACGCCTACGGCGCCTTTCGCCTGTCGAAGCCGGCGCCGCCGCGCCATGCGACGGAGGAGGAGCTGCGCTGGTTCCACACCGAGGAGTACGTGGCGGCGGTCCGGGCCATCAGCCGCGGGGAGGCCCGCCGCCGGCCGGAGCGCTACAACTTCAGCGAGCAGGGCGATAATCCGCCCTACCCCGGCATGTACGAGGCGGCCTGCCTCTCGACGGGCGGGTCGCTGGTGGCGGCGGAGCTGGTGGCCGATGGGAAGGCGGACGTCGCGTTCAACGTGGCCGGCGGGCTGCATCACGCCGCCGCGGGCAACGCCTCCGGCTTCTGCATCTTCAACGACCCGGTCATCGCCATCGAGTACCTGCGGCGGCGCGGCCTGCGCGTCGCCTACGTGGATATCGACTGCCATCATGGCGACGGCGTCCAGAACGCCTACTACGATACCGACGAGGTGCTGACGCTCTCGATGCACGAGTCGGGCCGCTACCTCTTTCCCGGCACCGGCGAGGTCGAGGAGCTGGGCTCGGGACGGGGCCGGGGCTACTCCGTCAACGTGCCGCTGGCGCCCTACACCCACGACGACATCTTCCTCTGGGCCTTCGACCAGGTGGCGCCGCCGGTCCTGCGAGCCTTCAACCCAGACGTGCTGGTGACGCAGCTTGGCATCGACACGCACTTCAGCGACCCGATCACGCATCTCCAGCTCACGGTGGAGGGCCACGGGCGCGCCGTCGAGGCGCTGGGCGCTCTCGCCCCCAAGTGGGTGGCGCTGGGCGGCGGCGGGTACGATATGTCGGCGGTGGCGCGCGGCTGGAGCCTCGACTACGGGATCATGATGGGCGCCCAATGGCCCGATGAGATTCCCTTGGCCTACCGCGAGCGCTACGGCCTCGCCCGTCTGCGCGACGGCCAGGCTCCGCCCCTCTCGGCGGAGGTCCGCGACTTCACCGAGCGCTTCGCCCAGGACACGGTCGACCGGGTGAAGCGGCTGATCTTCCCGGTGCACGGCATCGCCTGAGCGAGCGACTCCCGGCCCCATGAGGTAGCCCCATGCCCGCCAACGTCTACCACTTCGTCAATCGCTGGCACGTCCCGCACCCGCCCGAGGAGGTCTGGGAGGTGCTGGCGAGGCCGTGGGAGTACCCGGCGTGGTGGGGGCGCGTCTATCTCAGGGCGGAGCGGGTGGACGGCGGCGGCGAGCCGCGCGTCGGGACGCGCGTCGCGCTGGTGACCAAGGGGTGGCTTCCGTACCAGCTGCGCTGGACGGCGGAGACGACGGCACTGGAGCGGCCGTCGCTGATCAAGATCAGGGCGACGGGCGATCTGGCGACGGACGAGTCCCGGTGGGTGCTGACGGCCGAGGGCGAGGGGACCCGCGCCATGCTCTATTGGAACCCGCGGGCGGACAAGCCGCTCGTCCGGCTCCTCTCGCCCGTGCTCAAGCCGCTCTTCCGCTCGAACCACGTCTGGGCTATGAACGAGGGCGAGCGCAGGATCGGGCCTTACGTGGCGGCGCGCCGCGCCGCCCGGAGGTAAGGGGAAGGAGCCACCCGTGTGAACAGATTGAAGGACCAGGTTGCCCTGGTGACGGGCTCGACCCGTGGCATCGGCCGGGGGATCGCGACGATGTTCGCCGCCGAGGGGGCCCAGGTCGTGATCACGGGCCGGAGCCGCGAGCTGGGCCAGCGGCTGGAGGGCGAGCTGCGGAAGGCCGGCGGCGATGCGCTCTACGTGCCGATGGACGTGGGCCGCGACGAGGACGTGCGAGCGGCCGTGGTGGCGGCGGTCCGGCGCTACGGCCGCTTGCAGATCCTCGTGAACAACGCGGCGCCCACGGAGCTTCTGGGCCACGGCCGGGACGACGACGCTGTGACGGAGCTGAAGCTGGATGGCTGGGACCGGGTGATGAACGTGGCGCTGAAGGGCATGGTGCGCGCCTGCCAGGCGGCTATCCCGGAGATGATCAAGGCCGGCGGGGGCGCTATCGTCAACATCTCGTCGGCGGCCGCGGTGCTGGGGCTGGCGGGCCAGGATACCTACACGGCGGCCAAGGCGGCCATCCACGGGCTCACGCGGTCCATGGCCGTCGAGTACGCGGCCCACCACGTCCGGTCCAACTGCATCGTCGTCGGCTTCGTGCCCACGGGCGACCGCGCCAGGCAGATGGCCGCGGACCCGGTGATGGGCCCGGCCATCCGGTCGATCCACCTGACGCGCCTGGGCACGCCGGAGGACATCGCCTACGCGGCCGTCTACCTCGCCTCGAGCGAGGCGGCCTTCGTGACGGGGGCGATCCTGCCCGTGGATGGCGGCGTCACGTGCAAGCTCAACGTTCCGCGCATCACGGCGGGGGGCTCGTAGCACGAAGGCCAGGCGGGCACGCCTGGATTCGCGCCGCGACGCCAGGAGACCGGACGGGCGTTGCCCTATGATCGCTGCTTGCGTCTGCCCGGCGCGCGGGCCTTCCGGCGGGGCTTCTCGTCCCGCCAGTCGGCGCCCTTGGCCATGGCGTCGAGCACCTTGCGGGTGATGTCGATGTCCTGCTGGAAGCTGTGGAGCGGCGCGATCTGCCACTCGCACGTAGAGAAGGAGGGCAGGCGGATGACGGTCTCGTTGAGGGCCCAGTTATCGGCTACGTCCAGGATGAAGACCAGGCCCATCTTCCCGCTCATGATCCCGCCGCCCAGGCACCGGCCCTGCTTCTGGAGGTCGACCAGCATCTCCATGGTCTTGAGCCCCTTGACGATGAGGTCGCGCGTCGAGGGCGGCGGCGCGCCTGTGATCTCGCCGATGCACAGGTAGAGCATTGCGGCCTCCGGAAGGATTTCGGCCCATGGTACGGGGCGGGCGCGCCGGGCGCAACGCGTGGGCGTCGTCATTGCATTGACAGCCTCTCCGACGGTTGACCCCATTCGAGCTCTTATAAACCCGGATTTCCCATATCAAGGTCCACCTATCGCCGGATTCCTCCAGCAGAATAGCTTGAAAAGCCCTGGTGTGAGCTTTGGTCGAGGGGGCTAGTTGGAGGGACCCAATGGGTGAAAAGGCCGAGGACGCGCTGCAGCTTCAATTCGACAAGCGGCTGAGACTGGAGTTCCGAGGCGCCACCATCACCTCCGACGCCGGGTTGCTGGGGGCACGTCATATGGGGAATCCCGGATTTGACATTGGCCCTTATAGTTGATGATACGGTGAGGCCGACAGGAAAGGAAGACGAGCATGCAACTGTCCCCCCGACGGAATTTTACAAGTTGGAAAAGGGCGAGACTGGCGCTCATGCTGGCCTTTCTTGTCCTATCCGCTTCGTGCGGCGGCGGAGGAAGCAGCGATGCGCCGCTCACAGAGGCGACCAAGCCGTCAACCCCTGACGCCTATTACAACACGGTAGTGCCGACCAGAACGGCACCTGCCCCGGGCCCTCTTGCCCCGGGCCCTCTTGCCCCGGGCCCTCCTGCGCCGGGCCCCGTCCGTGAGGTCATTCAGGAGGTCATGGCAGGCGCCATCAAAGCGCGCATCGATCGGGTCATCCTGCGCTCCACCACGCCCATCACTCCGGCC
>CAZKTO010000078.1:0-11520 GCA_964555685.1 uncultured Dehalococcoidia bacterium | reverse complement strand
CCGGTCCGGAGAGGGGGTCACGGGGTGAGGGCTATCGCTCCAGCTTCAGCAGCGCCAGGAAGGCCTCCTGCGGGATCTCGACGTTCCCCACCATCTTGAGGCGCTTCTTCCCCTCGGACTGCTTCTTCAGGAGCTTCATCTTGCGCGTCACGTCGCCGCCGTAGCACTTGGCCAGCACGTCCTTGCGCTTGGCGCGGATCGTCTCGCGGGCGATGATCTTGCTGCCCACGGCGGCCTGCACGGGCACCTCGAAGAGCTGGCGAGGGATGAGCTCCTTCAGCCGCTCGACGAGCGCGCGCCCGCTGTGGTAGGCGTCCTTCCGGTCGGCGATGAGCGAGAGGGCGTCCACGGGCTTGCCGGCGACCAGGATATCCACCTTGACCAGGTCGCCGGTGCGGTACTCCAGGAAGTGGTAGTCCATGGATGCGTAGCCCTGGGTGCGGGACTTGAGCTGGTCGTAGAAGTCCACCAGGACCTCGGCCAGGGGGATGTGGTAGACGAGGAGCACCCGCGGGTCCTTGGACGGCTCCTGATGGGCGCCGGCCGTATCCCCGCTCCGCGGCGGCGCGGCCCGGGCGTCCAGGTACTCCATCTTCTTGAACTCGCCGCGCCGCGTCGAGACCAGGTCCATGATGACGCCGATGAACCGGTTGGGCACGATGATGGAGACCTCCAGCCACGGCTCCCGCACCTCCGTGTAGTGGTTCGGAGACGGCAGCTTGGCGGGGCTGTCGATCTCGATGATCTCGCCGGTGCTGGTGACGACCTGGTAGGCGACGCTGGGCGCCGTGGCGAGCAGGTCGAGGCCGTACTCGCGCTCCAGGCGCGTCTGGACGATCTCCATGTGGAGCATGCCCAGGAACCCGCAGCGGAAGCCGAAGCCCAGGGCAATGCTGTTCTCCATCTGGTAGACGAGGCCGGCGTCGTTGAGCTTGAGCTTGTCCAGGGCGTCGCGCAGAGGCAGGTAGTCCTGCCCCTCGGCGGGAAAGAGCCCGGCGAAGACCATGGGCTTGAGCTCCTTGTACCCGGAGAGGGGCTGGGTGGCCGGCGAGGCATCCAGCGTCACCGTGTCGCCAACGCGGCTCTCCAAGACGCTCTTGAGCCCCGTGGCGATGTAGCCCACCTCGCCCGTCTCCAGGCTGGGCAGCGGGGCGAAGTCCGGCTTGAAGGCGCCGACCTCGATGGGGTCGATGACCGTCCCGCTGGCCATGAGCCGCAGCCGCTGGCCGACGGCGATGCGCCCGTCCATCACCCGGACCGAGGCGATGACGCCTTTGTACGAGTCGTACTTGGAGTCGAAGAGGAGGGCCCGCAGGGGCGCCTGGGGCGAGCCCCTGGGCGCGGGGATGCGCAGGACGACGCGCTCGAGCAGCTCGGTGACGCCGGTGCCCTCCTTGGCTGAGATGAAGAGCACCTCGTCCTTGTCGAAGCCGAAGGTGTCCACGATCTCCTGGGCCACGCGCTCGGGCTCGGCGGACGGCAGGTCGATCTTGTTGACGATGGGGATGATGACGAGGTTGTTCTCGAGGGCGAGGTAGACGTTGGCGAGGGTCTGGGCCTGGATGCCCTGGCTGGCGTCGACGACGAGGAGCGCCCCCTCGGAGGCGGCGACGCTGCGGGAGACCTCGTAGGAGAACTCCACGTGGCCGGGGGTGTCCAGGAGGTTCAGCTCGTAGTCGAGGCCATCGGCGGCGCGGTAGATCATGCGGATGGGGTGGGCCTTGATAGTGATGCCCCGCTCGCGCTCCAGGTCCATCTGGTCGAGGAACTGGTCGGCCATCTGCCGCTCGGGGATGGTATGGGTTGCCTCCAGCAGGCGGTCGGCCAGGGTGGACTTGCCGTGGTCGATGTGGGCGATGATGCAGAAGTTGCGGATGCGAGACTGGTCCATAGCTGTTTCATCGTAGCACAGGAGGTGGGCGGCACGGACGGCGCCAGCTGGGCCCCGGAAACGCGAGGGGGCCCAACGGGCCCCTCGACTGCAGGCTGGTGGTGAGCGCCGGCCGGACGCGACGACAGGCCGCCGGTGGCTGGCTGGTTAGACCCGGTGACACGCGGCCCAGTGGGTGGGCGCCACCTCGCGCCACTCCGGGATCGCCTCTTTGCAGATGTCGATGGCGATAGGGCAGCGCGTGTGGAAGACGCATCCGGAGGGCGGGCGCAGGGGGCTGGGCACGTCACCCGTGAGGATGATGCGCTCGCGCTTGGACTCGACGACGGGGTCCGGCACCGGCACGGCCGAGAGCAGGGCCTTGGTGTACGGGTGCAGGGGATTCTCGTAGATCTCGTCCCGGTTGGCTACCTCCATGATCTTGCCCAGGTACATGACGGCCACGCGGTCGCTGATGTGGCGGACGACGGCCAGGTCGTGGGCGATGAAGAGGTAGGTGAGGCTGAACTGGTTCTGGAGCTCCTCCAGGAGGTTGATGATCTGGGCCTGAATGGAGACGTCCAGGGCCGAGACCGGCTCGTCGCAGACGATGAACTCCGGCTGGACGGCGAGCGCGCGGGCGATGCCGATGCGCTGGCGCTGGCCGCCGCTGAACTCGTGGGGGTAGCGGTCCTTCATGTACGGGTTGAGGCCGACGACGGTGAGCAGCTCCTCCACCCGGGCGACGCGCTCGGCCTTGGTCTGTACCAGGTTATGGATGACGAGGGGCTCGCCGACGATGCCGCCGCACGTCATGCGCGGGTTCAGGGAGCCGTACGGGTCCTGGAAGATGATCTGCATCTTCCGGCGCATGAGCCGGATCTCCCGGTGCTGCATCTTGGTGAGGTCCTGCCCTTGGAACATGATCTCGCCGGCGGTGGGCCGGTAGAGCTGCAGGATGGCGCGGCCGGTGGTGGTCTTGCCGCAGCCGCTCTCGCCTACCAGGCCCAGCGTCTCGCCCCTCTTGATGTGGAAGCTGATCCCGTCGACGGCCTTGATGTCGGCGACCTTGCGCTGGAAGACGAGCCCCTGGGTGACGGGGAAGTACATCTTGAGGCCCTTGACGTCGAGGAGGACATCGCCGTTGGAGCCCCCGCCGTCGCGGGCCAGGGTCCCGGTCGCGCCACGAGCGGTAGTGCTCTCTTTGGTGGTCACTTGGGGAGCCCTCCTTCCTTCGCGGCGACCCAGCAGGCCGACCAGTGGTCGGCGCCCACGGGCATGAGCGGCGGGTTCTCCTCGGCGCACCGGTCGACGGCGAAGCGGCACCGCACGCGGAAGGGGCAGCCCGCGGGCAGGTTCATGAGGTCCGGCGGCTGGCCCTCGATGGGCACCAGGCGGGACTTGCGCGGCTCATCGAGACGGGGTACGGACTGGAGCAGGCCCAGGGTGTACGGGTGCTGCGGGTTGCCGTAGATGTCGCGGGCGGACCCCGACTCTACGATGTGCCCGGCGTACATGACGTTGACGCGGGCGGCGTGGCGCGCCACGACGCCCAGGTTGTGCGTGATGATGAGGATCGAGGTGTTGAACTTCTCCGAGAGCTCCTTCACCACCTCCAGCACCTGGGCCTGGATGGTGACGTCGAGAGCGGTTGTGGGCTCGTCGGCGATGATGAGCTTCGGGTCGCAGGAGAGCGCCATGGCGATCATGACGCGCTGGCGCATGCCGCCGCTGAACTGGTGCGGGTAGTCGTCGACGCGGCGGTGGGCGTCCGGGATGCCCACGGTCTCCAGGAGCTCGATGGCGCGCTTTCGGGCCGAGGACTTGTTCATCTTGAGGTGGAGCTCCAGGGTCTCCGTCAGCTGCCGGTTGATCGTGAGCACCGGGTTCAGCGACGTCATGGGCTCCTGGAAGATCATGGCGATCTTGTTCCCGCGGATGTGCCGTATCTCGTCGTTGGACATCTGCAGGAGGTCCTGGCCCTGGAAGACGATCTTGCCGCTGACCACCTTCCCCGGCGGGTCGGGGATCAGGCGCATCACGGTGAGCGCGCTGACGCTCTTCCCGGAGCCGCTCTCGCCTACCAGGGCGATGGTCTCGCCCTCTTTCAGGTTCCACGTGACGCCATCGACGGCCTTGACGACACCCCGTTGTGTGTAGAAGTAGGTGCGGACGTCTTGGACTTCGAGGAGGGTGTTCTTGCCGTCGGTGGTCACTGCGGTTTCCTCATGGTCAGGAATCTGGTCGGGCGCACGCGGGGCTGCGGTCAGGGAGACGCTTTGGCCCGCGGTGCTCGCAAGGAAGGCGTCAAGGAGTGGGGAAGAGGAGACTCGAACTCCTACGCCTCGCGGCACATGATCCTAGGTCATGCTCGTCTGCCAGTTCCGACACTTCCCCGGCGCACTGCTCCGCGCTATCCGGAGGTCCTCGATTCGGGGCCGCCTCTCCCACGCCTGGTCCCACGGGGCGGGCGCTCCCGCTCTGGCGGGCGCCGCTCCGGTGCGAAAGGGTTCATGACCCGGGAGGGATTTGAACCCACGACCAACGGATTAAGAGTCCGCCGCTCTACCACTGAGCTACCGGGCCACCCGTGGCAAAGTGTTGGGACTCTAGCATAGGGGTATAGGGGTGTCAAGCGGGGCCCCAGCTTGAGTCACGCGCACTTCGCCAAACGGGGGTCACGCTACAAGGAACGGTACGGGCTGTCAAGGCGCCGCGGATGGGCGAGGCCATCGCATTGGGGAGGTTCGCTGGCCCCCGGCGCCGGAGTTCGTCGGCGCCGTCTCGCGCCACGCCGGCTCCCGCCTCCGCCCGCCTAGGGGATGTGGATGGTCCGTCCGCCTTCGACGTAGATGGTCTGGCCGGTGATGTAGGATGCCTCGTCGGAGGCGAGGAAGGCGACGGCGTTGGCGATGTCCTCGGGCTCGCCCAGGCGGCCCAGGGGCGTGCGGGAGATCCAGTCGCGCTCCAGCGCAGGGTTCGAAAGGGGGCCGCGGGTCATGCCGGTGCGCGTGTGGCCCGGGCCCACGGCGTTGACGGTGATGCCATGGGGCCCCAGGTCGCAGGCGGCGGCCTTGGTCAGCATGCGGATGCCGCCCTTGGAGGCGCAGTAGGCGGTCGAGAGGCCCTGGATCGTCTCGGCGTTGATGGAGCCGATGTTGATGATGCGCCCCGGCTTCTTGCGCTCGATCCAGTGGCGGGCGGCCTCCTGGCCGATGAGGAAGGGGGCCAGGAGGTTCACCGCCAGCACCCGGTCCAGGACCTCCTCCGGCACCTCCAGGAACGTCGCGCCCGTGGAGACGCCGGCGTTGTTGACCAGGATGTCGAACGACCCGAAGGCGCGGACGGCGGCCTCGACGATGCGGCGCGGGGCCTCGGGCGCGCTGACGTCGGCGACAAGCTCGACGGCCCGGCGATCGGCTCGGGCGACGAGGTTGGCCGTCTCCCGCAGCCCGGCGGCATGCACGTCGACGATGAGAACGTCGGCCCCCTCCTGGGCGAGCTTGACGGCCGTGGCGCGGCCCATGCCGTCGGCGGCGCCCGTCACGATGCCCGCTTTCCCTTGGAATCTCACGGCGTGGCCCTGGCGGCTCCTTACGACCACAGGGTGCGGCCGCCATCGACATAGATGGTCTGGCCGGTGATGTAGGAGGCCTCGTCGGAGGCGAGGAAGGCGACGGCGTTGGCGATGTCCGCCGGCTCGCCGACGCGGCCCACGGGGGTCTTCTGGGCCCACTCGCGCTCGCGGCTGGGGTCCTGCTGAAAGATGGGCATGGTCATGCCCGTCCGGGTGTGCCCGGGGCCGACGGCGTTGACGGTGATGCCGTGGGGACCCAGGTCGTAGGCGGCGGCCTTGGTCAGGACGCGCAGGCCGCCCTTGGTGGCGCAGTAGGCGGTGGAGCCCGAGGTGGCGGCCAGCTCCGCGTTGATGGACGTGATGTGGACGATGCGCCCGGGCCGCTTCCGCTCGACCAGGTGCCGCGCGAAGTATTGCGAGAGCAGGTAGGGCGCCTTGAGGTTCACGTCCATGAGGAGCTGGAGGTCCTCCGCCGGGTAGTCGGCGTAGAAGGCGGAGCGGGAGACGCCGGCGTTGTTGACGAGGATGTCGAGGTCGCCCAGGGCCTCGGCCGCGCTCGGGACGATGGTCTTGAGCGCGGCCCGGTCGCGGAGGTTGGCGACCATGGTGGCCGCGCGGCGCCGGGTCTGCTTGACGAGCCGGGCCGTCTCGGCCAGGCCCGCCTCGTTCATATCGACCAGGAAGGTGCTGGCGCCCTCCTGGGCGAGCTTGAGGGCGATCCCCCGGCCGATCCCCGAGGCGGCGCCGGTGATGATCGCCCCTTTCCCTTTCAGTCGCACGTGCGGCCCTCGCTGCCTCTGCCGTCCGGCGGGCAGCGCGGCCCACGCTAGCAGGAGGCCCCACCAGTGTCAAGCGCCGCGGCAGGAGCAGAGCCCCTCCAGTATGCTGGGGAGACCTCAGCCTGATCAAGGCCCAGTGGCAGAGAGCGCGCCTTCGCCGCGTTGCCGTTTGGCGTAACGGCCTCTATCATGTTCCGGAACACGGGCGGCCTCACGTGACGGCATCCCGGCCCCCCGAGGCGGGCCCCATGATCCTCAAGCAGTACTACCTGGGCTGCCTGGCCCACGCCTCTTACCTCGTCGGCGACGAGCAGGCGCGGCGGGCCGTCGTCGTCGACCCTCAGCGCGATGTTGACCGATACCTGGCCGACGCCCACGACCTGGGCCTCACCATTACCCACGTCTTTCTCACGCACTTCCACGCCGACTTCGTCGCTGGCCACCTGGAGCTGCGCGACCGCGCGGGCGCCCGCATCGCTCTGGGCGCGCGGGCCCGCGCCGAGTACCCCTTCGAGCCCTTCGAGGACGGCCAGACGCTGGACCTGGGCCGGGTCCGGCTGCGCGTCCTGCACACCCCAGGCCACACGCCGGAGGCGATCTGCATCCTGGTCTATGACCTGGGCCGGGACGCCGCGCGCCCCCACGCCGTCCTCACGGGCGATACGCTCTTCATCGGCGACGTGGGCCGCCCGGACCTGGCCGCGTCCGAGGGCGTCGCGCCGGCGGACCTGGCCGGAATGCTCTACCGTTCGATCCGCGAGAGGCTGCTGCCCCTGCCCGACTCCACGCTCCTCTACCCGGCCCACGGCGCCGGCTCTCTGTGCGGCAAGAACCTGAGCACGGACACCGTCTCCACCATCGGCGACCAGCGCCGCTACAACTACGCGCTCCAGCCCATGAGCCGGGACGACTTCGTGGCCCTCGTGACCGCAGACCAGCCCGAGACGCCCGGCTACTTCGTGCTGGCCGCCCAGCTCAACCGCATGGAGCGGCCCACCCTCGAGCGGTCGCTGAGCCAGGCGCTGCGGCCCCTGGCGCTGGACGAGCGCGACGAGGCCGATTTCGCCGGGGCCCACCTGGCGGGCGCCGTCAACGTGGGCCTGGACGGCCCCTTCGCCGCCTGGGCGGGCACCGTGCTGGAGCGCGACCGGCCTATCGTGATCGTCGCCGCGCCGGGACGCGAGGAGGAGGCGGCTGTCCGCCTCGGACGCGTCGGCTTCGACCACGTGGCGGGCTACCTCGATGGCGGGATGGCGGCCCTGGAACCGCGGCCCGATCTTGTGGCGCGCGTCGAGCGGATGGCGCCGGCCGCCCTCGCCGAGCGCCTGGCCGCGGACCCGCCGCCCGTCGTGCTCGACGTGCGCACGGACGCCGAGTGGCGGACGGAGCGCATCGAGGGCAGCCTCAATCTCCCGCTGGCGCGCCTGCGGCGCCGCGCCGGCGACCTGCCCCGCGGCCGGCAGCTGGTCGTCCACTGCGCCAGCGGCTACCGCTCGTCCATCGGCGCGAGCCTCTTGGCCGGCGCGGGCTTTCCGGGTGTCTGGGAGCTGGTGGGCGGCATCGGCGGGTGGAAGGCGGCGCGCCTCCCCACTATCGCCTCACCCGGTCCGCCTCCCTGAGGCGCCCGCTCATGGGACGAATCCCTGGCCTCCAGGCGAACGTATTGACAACGTGAAGGGCTGCTGGTAGACTCGCGCCAATCCCAGCCCGGCAACAGATTTAGCAGGGCCCGTCGGGGGCCTCGGGCCAACAAGACCGTGAAGGGCGGATCGGCCAGGCGATGAGACAGTACATCGTGCGCAGGCTGTTCCAGTTTATCCCCGTCCTCATCGGGGTCTCGATCATCGTCTTCATTATCATGCGCGTCGTGCCGGGGGACGTGGCGCTTATGATCCTCGTCGGGCCCGAGGGCCAGGGCGAGGTCGATCCCAAGCAGCTCGAGGCGCTCCGGGAGGAGCTGGGGCTCAAGGATCCCCTCTATCAGCAGTACGGCAAGTGGGTCGGGGGGCTTGTCCAAGGCGATTGGGGCACCTCCCTGCGCACCGATACGGACGTTCTTGACGAAATTTGGAGGCGCTTCCCCCTGACGCTAGAGATCACGATCCTTACCATCTTGATCTCGACGATGATCGCCTTGCCCCTGGGAATCCTCATGGCGATACGCCAGGACACGTGGCTCGACTATCTTGCCCGTATTGTGACCATTTCGGGCCTTGCCATGCCTACTTTCTGGGTGGGGACCCTGACCTTGCTCTTCATGGTGATCTGGTTCAGTTGGATCCCGCCCTTGGGCTATACGAACTTGTGGGAAAACCCGTGGACCAACTTCCAGCAGGTCATCTGGTCCGCCCTCGCCCTGGGCTACTTCCTCTCGGCGGTGGTGGCGCGCATGACGCGCTCCACGCTCCTCGAGGTGCTGCGCCAGGACTACATCCGGACGGCCTGGGCCAAGGGTCTCCAGGAGCGCTCCGTTCTCATGCGGCACGCCCTCAAGAACGCCATCCTGCCCATCGTCACCATCATCGGCCTCCAGTTCGCCGGATTGATGGGCGGCACCCTGATCATGGAGCGCATCTGGAACCTCCCGGGGCTGGGCACCAGCCTCATCGAGTCGATCAACTTCCGCGACTTCCCGATGGTGCAGGGCCTGCTGATGCTCTTCGCCCTCATCGTTCTGGTCATCAATCTTCTTGTGGACCTGATGTACGCCTGGCTGGATCCGCGCGTCCGCTACACCTAGCGAGGGACCGAGCGAGGGACGATGGCCTCCCAAGCAGAGATCGCGGCATCACGACTACGGCCGGCTCGGCCCAATGCGGCGCTGCTTTTCTTGGCGCCGTTCAAATGGTCCTGGTCGTTTAGCAAGCGCAAGCCCCTGGGCGGCATCGGCCTCGTCATCCTCGTCTTCTTCGCGGTCATCGGCATCTTCGGCCCGCTCATCGCACCCCAGGACCCCCTGGAGATTCACGCCCGCGCTCTCTTCCACAAGCCTGAATGGGTCAAGGGCTTCGTCCTGGGAACGGACCATCTGGGGCGCGATAACCTGAGCCGCCTCATGATCGGGGCCCGCTCCTCCCTGAGCGTCGCGATCATCGGCGTGGTGACGGGCACCATCGCGGGGTTCATCATGGGCCTCTACAGCGGCTTCTATCCGGACTGGCGCGATACCGTCATCTCGCGCTTCGTCGATATGAAGATGGCCTTCCCCACCCTGGTGCTGGCGCTGGCCATCGTGGCGGTGCTGGGCCAGTCGCAGCGGAACGTCATCATCGTCATATCGGTCTTGCAGATCTCGGGCACGGCGCGCATCGTGCGGTCCGTCGTGCTCTCCGTCCGCGGCATGGAGTTCATCGCGGCGGCCCGCGCCCTGGGCGCATCGGAGAACCGTATCATGTGGAGGCACGTGGCGCCGCAGACCTTTGCGCCCCTCTTGATCCTCGTCACGGCGGCCTTCGGCATCGCCATCATCATCGAGTCGTCCCTCAGCTTCCTTGGCCTGGGCACGCCGCCGCCCAACCCGGCCTGGGGGTCCATGCTCTCCGGTCCCACCCTCCAGAATGTCGAGCGGGCGCCCTGGAACGCCGTCTTCCCTGGCCTGGTCCTCACCCTGATCGTCTTCGGGTTCAACCTGGTGGGCGACTCGCTGCGGGACATCCTGGACCCGCGGCTGCGCCGCTAGCCCGCTTCATCGCGCGGACCACGAGGGCACCCGGCGGACATGGGTGCCCTCGTTGATTGACTGAGACCCCCGCCAGGAGGCGCCATGACCAGGACGACAACGGTCAACACCGTGCTGGGGCCCGTCCCCACGTCCAAGCTGGGCCCGGTCCTGACCCACGAGCACCTCATCGCTGCCCCCATGGGCGTCGAGTACGACACCACGGCCCCCTTCGACCACGAAGGCGAGCTCATCAAGGCTATCCAGAACATGCGGGAGCTCAAGGCCGCCGGGATCTCCACCATCATCGACCCCATCCCCATGGAGCTGGGGCGCCATGTGGACTTCATGGCGGAGGCCTCCCAGGCCTCCGGAGTCAACATCGTCTGCGCCACGGGGCTCTACACCTCCCACGGCTCCTTCTGCGGTTACCCCACCCACTTCCGCATGAAGACGATGGAGCAGATCGCCGACATCTACACCAAGGAGATCACCGAGGGCATCGGCCCGCGCAAGGTGAGGCCAGGGGTCATCAAGTGCGCCACCGGCCCGCGCATGATCTCCGACGACGAACGGAAGGCCCTCCGGGCGGCCGCCCGCGCCAGCAAGGCCACCGGCGTCCCCATCACCACGCACACCACCGACGGCACCATGGGCCCCGAGCAGGTGGCGATCTTTGAAGAGGAGGGCGTGGACCCGCGCCGTGTTACCATCGGCCACTGTTCTGACTGCGCCGACCTGGCCTACCTGGTGAAGATCGCCCAGCGGGGCGCCGTCATCGGCTTCGACCGCGTCGGCCTCGAGGGCTACGTGAAGGACGAGGTGAAGGTCGGCGTCGTGGCGGCCCTGGTCGCCATGGGGTACGGCAACCAGATCGTCCTCTCGCACGATAACGTGGGCTGCATGCACGGCATGCGGATGACGATGGCCAGCAACCCAGATGCCATGAAGAAGCGCTCCTACACCTACATCCTGCGGGAGTTCGTCCCGGCGATGAAGAAGGCCGGCATCACCGGCGCCCAGGTCCAGACCATGCTGGTGGAGAACCCCCGCCGGTTCTTTGAGGGCAGCTAGCTCGCGGCGCTCCCCAACACGTCGGGGACCTGGGCCGAGTCTCAGGCCGGTCCGCACCACTCACGCTCCCATGAAACCCTGCGCCACGGAGGTATCGTTATGAGCAACGTCAGTCTCGAGAAGCGGGTCGCCGTCGTCACCGGGGCCGGCCGGGGCATCGGCCGGGCCATCGCCCTCCAGCTCGCCACGATGGGCGCCAGCGTCGTCGTCAACGACCTCGGCGTGACGACCCAGGGCACGGGCAGGGACCAGACCCCGGCCCAGCAGGTCGTCAGCGAGATCAAGGCCAACGGAGGCAGGGCCGTCGCCAACTTCGATAACGTGGCCGACTTCGATGCCGCTAAGCGCATCATCGACACGGCCGTCAAGAGCTTCGGCAAGATCGATATCCTCGTCAATAACGCGGGCACGTCCGCCGGCGCGCCCATCTGGGAGCTGGACAAGGAGACGTTCGCGTCGGTGGTCGGCGTACACGTCTTTGGGACCTTCAACTGCACGCGCCACGCCGTCGGCTACATGAAGGAGCAGAAGTGGGGGCGCATCGTCAACTTCGTCTCTCGCG
>CAZKTO010000077.1:0-12783 GCA_964555685.1 uncultured Dehalococcoidia bacterium | reverse complement strand
CCTGGCCCCCTTCCCTAAAGAGGAAGGGGGTATCGTCCCTCTCCTTGCAGGAGAGAGCTTGCCCCGAGTCCTTCGAGGGGGACAGGAGGGAGAGGGCCGCAAAGCTCCTGCCGCTGGCCCGCGGTTCCCCTGTCATTCCGAGGAGCGCTAGCGACGAGGAATCTGGGGTGGAGTTGGGTCGTCTCCCCTACCCCAGCTCCTGCCGCTGGCCCGCGCGCGACGAGATCTCGATGGCGTGGAGCATCCGGTGCCGCCGCGCCGCATAATCGAAGTCGGGGAAGGCGGGCTTCCCGCCGCGGATGGCGCCAGCCAGGCGCCGGTAGAGCTGGGCCACGTTGTAGGGCGGCCCGGCCGGGACCGCCTGCGGCACCGTCGCGAGCTCCCCTGGGACCTCGATCCTCTCCGGCGCGTGGTTCCCGGCCTTGGCTTCATAGAGGGTGATCTCGCCGTAGTTCGGGATGCCTGGCGAGGTGGCCACGAGGGTCCCGCGCGTTCCGTGCACCTCCATGCGCCAGCCGGCCGACCTTCCGGCGTTGGTCGTCACGCTGACCGTAGCCACCGCGCCGCTCTCCAGCACGCCGCTGGCGATGACGGCGTCCGGGCCCTCGGGCGGCAGGTCGGGCCGACGCGTCGGCCCGGCGGGCTCGATGATGTGCGTCCGGACCGTCCCAGAGAGCTCGCGGAACTCACCGGCGCAGAAACAGAAGGCGTCGATGGCGTGGCCGGCGAGGATCCAGAGGACCCGCTGGCCCTTCTCCGGGTCGGCCGCCCACTCGTCGGGCGTCCGGTAGCTGGGGTAGCGCTCCACGGCCAGCGTCATGGTGCAGGAGATGGGCTGGCCCACATGTCCTCGGGCGATGAGATCGCGCAGGTGCAGGATGGTCGGCGACCCTTGGGCCTGGAGGCCCACCAGGGTGCGCACGCCGCGGGAGCGGGCCAGGGCCGCCAGCTCGCGGGCCGGGCCCATGGCCGCGCCCAGGGGCCACTCGCAGAAGACGTGCTTCCCGGCCTCCAGCGCCCCCTTCACCATCTCGTCGTGCTTGTCGGCCCGCACGCACACGACGACCAGATCGACGTTGGGGTGGGCCACCAGGCCCCGCCAGTCGTGGAAGGCCAGGCGGGCGCCGTAGATGCGGGCCGACTCGTCGGCCGTCTCCCGGTGCGCCGTGCCGACGGCCGTCAGCTCCAGCTCTGGCAGCGCCAGGATCGCGGGCAGGTGGGCCCGCTGGCCCCACCCGTAGCGGGCGCTGGCGCCGATGATGCCGACTCGGATGGGGTCGTTGGCCATGGTGAGTCCTCGCTATGCGCAGCGTGGCTCGCGGCGCGCGTCCGGCTCAGATTATACATGCCGGGGCGGGGGCTCATGAGGGTGCAGCAGATGGACGCGCTTGTGCCCCATCTTCCCGTGGATGGGCCGGCCGCCCAGCATGACGTGGAAGAGCTCGGCGGCCGAGACCTGGCTCACCCGGCGCACCTCTTTGATGAAGGGCAGGAAGGCGAGGGCTACGGCCGCTCGAAGACACCCGGAGATGAGGAAGAGGGTCACGTACTCGGAGCCGCGGATGGCGGGCAGGACGGGCGCGAGATAGCCGCCGGTGAAGGCGCCCAGGCCCACCGCCAGCCCGTTGCCCGCGCTGAAGTAGGCGAGAGAGCGGGTCCGGTTCTCGGGCGTCGTGGCGTCGTAGAGATAGTTGACCGAACAGAGGTTGAAGCCGGCCCAGGCCAGGCCCGAGAGGACCTGGACGGAGCCCAGGAAGGCCAGGTTCGACGAGGCCACGAACAGGAGCGGCACCATGGGCACCAAGGCCGACGCCACGAAGATGACCCTGAGGTTGCCGGCCTTGTCCGCCGCCCGGCCCCAATGGGTCACGGCGAGCAGGTTCGCCATGGGCGAGAGGGCGTGCAGCATCGTGAAGGCGAGGTAGCCCACGTCCAGGTCCCGCAGGAGGTAGACGGTGAAGTAGGGGCCCGAGATGTTGACGGCGAAGCTCATGGCGAAGAGGAAGAGCATGTAGCGCCCGAGGTTTGTCGTCACCAGGCCCTTGGCGAAGCCCTCGACCTTGGCGGCGGGCTGGCGGTGCACGGCCCGCGACGGCATCTCGTAGAGGCGGCCGAGGAGCGCGAAGGAGAGGAAGCGGGCTCCGAAGCCGGCTCCGAAGAGGATGGCGAAGCCCCAGAGGTCCCGCTCGACGAGCAGGCGCAGGAAGACGCCGCCGGCGACGAACGCGAAGAGAGTGGAGAGGGTCGAGAGTTGGCCGCGCATGGCGAAATAGCGGCCTCGCAGGTTGGCCGGCACCACCTCCGCCATGAGGCTGCCCCACGCGGGCGTCGTCACAGCGCCGAAGATCGAGTACAGGCTGGCGAACAAGATGAGCCACCGGGCCGGGTGCGTGGCGTCGAGAAAGGCCAGCGAAAGCATCGGCAGGAGCATGAGCCCCTGGGCCAGGGCGAAGACCAGGATGACGGCCTTGCGGCTCTTGAACCAGCGCACCAGGCGGTCGTCGGCGAGCTGGGCGAGGGACGCGAGCAGGCCGGGCACCGAGACGAGCAGGCCGATCTCGAGGCTGTTGGCCTGGAGCGCCACGGCGAAGGCGCCGATGAAGTGGTCCCCGAGCCCCAGGAAGGCGCCATAGGCCATGCCCTCGGCCGTCGCGTGCCGCAGGGAGTCCTTGACGCGGTCGACGACGGGACGGCGGAGATGGACAGCGGAGACGGTGGACATGGACGCTCGCGGGCCAGAACGGGGCCCCGGCGGCTGGGACCGGCGCGCGGGCCACAGGCTGACCAAAACTAAGTTTAGAATTGGTTTGGAATAAAGTCAACGTGAGGCGAGGCGGCTCAGGGGATTCGATTCGCCGGCGGCCTACACCGCGCGCCGTACGTCTCGTCGCCAGAGGCCCGCCGCGACGACGAACGCGGCCAGCACGGCGCCCAACACGAGCACGCCGGTCCGGATCCCGCGCGCCTCGGCGATGGCGCCGATGACGACCGTCCCCAGGGGGGCTGCGTTGACCATCCGGAAGCTCAGCATCCGGCCACGGTAGACATCCTCCGTGGCGTTCTGGACCATGATGTTGCCCAGGGCGCCGACGCCGGCGCTGGCGGCCCCCATGGCGAAGGCGAAGACCGCCGCCGTGGCCACGTTGGGCGCGAGGCCGAAGAGGACGACCGCGGCGCCCCAGGCCGCGCCGGACGCGAGGAAGGCCGGCCCCTTCCCCCCTTGGGCGGGTAGCAGCGCGACGGCCACGCTCCCCGCCACGGCCCCTGCGCCCACCATCGTCAGCAGGAACCCGTACCCCGTCTCGTCCAGGTCCAGGGCGTCCTCGGAGAAAGCGGCGAACTGGCTGAAGACCGACTCGCCCAGGAGCTCGGTGCCGAGAGTGATGAGGATGATCCAGCGCAGGAGCCGGTTGCGCCAGAGGTAGCCCAGGGCCTGCCGCAGGTCACGCAGCGGAGAGCTGGCGCTCCCGCGCGTGTCCTGGGCCGTCGTGCCACGGGTCGTCAGGACCACCGGGACGGAGAGGAGGAAACCGCCGGCCATCAGGAAGTAGACGGACTCGGCGCCGGCGTACTTGATGAGGGGACCGCCCACCGCCGGGGCCAGCAGGCGCATGGCGGCGATGCTTCCGCCTACGAGGGCCAGGGCGTTGGCCGAGTGCGCTGGCCCCGCCACGTTGAAGACGTACGCGAAGCGGGCCGGCATGAGGGCGCCCGTGGCCGCACCCGTCACGCCCGCCGCCGCCAGGAGGTGCCAGTACTCGATGGCGTCGAAGGCGGTGAGGAGCCCGATGACCAGGCCCGCCAGGCCCAGCACGCCCTGCATGGCCGCGATGAGGCGGCGCCGCTCGATGCGGTCGGCCAGCACGCCGCCGATGGGCGAGGCGGCAAGATTCGAGACGCTGGAGATGACCTCGACGGCGCCGACGGCCAGCGCCGAGTCCGTGAGATTGAAGACGAGCCACGCCCGCACGACGACCTGGCTCTGGAACCCGAAGGCGCTGGTGAGGAAGGCGGTGAGGTACCAGCGGAACTGGGGGACGGCGAGAGAGTCGAAGGCGCGAAGGCGGGCCCGCCGCCGGGGCGCGGCAGCCGAGACGGCCGTCTCGGCGCCGGGGCCTGCGGGGGCGCCGAGGGGCGATTCATCGGGAGGCACGAATGGGGCGTCCTGAATCCAGAGGGGCGGCTACCCAGGGCAACCCGCCGCAGGCGGGCGCGAGCGACCGCGCCGAGGATAGCCGATTATAGGGCTGGCGCTAGGGGGCCACAACGCAAGGGGCGCCTGCCGCTCGGGCACGAGCGCCGTCGGGTCCTCACCCCAGAGCGTCGAACAAAACGTGGAGCTTTGCCTTCCCCCATCGAGGGGGAGGGGTACCCGCCACTGCATCGTCATACGCTACGTTGCCGGCTGGCAAACTATTCCTAGCAGCTTTCCGCGAAAGGCCGGCGCCTCGGGTTGCGCCGCAATCGCGCGCCCCGGGCGGTGCATCGCGGTCCTACCGGGCGGGCTTTTCGAAGACCAGGTGTACGTCGCTGATGGTGTGGGTGAGGAAGGCGGCCTCGCAGGAGGCCAGGTAGTACTCCCACTTGCGGATGAAGCGTTCGTCGAAGCCGATGGCCCGGACGGCCGGGAGCTGCGCCATGAACCGCTGGCGCCAGGCCCGCAGCGTGGGCGGGTAGTGCTGGCCGATGTCCTGGACCTGCGTTAAGAGCAGCGACGTGGGGGCCAGGGAGCGCTCGATGGCGGCCACGGAGGGCAGGACGCCCCCGGGGAAGATGTGCTTCTGGAGCCAGTTGACGCCCCGCGTCTGGGCGGCGAAGGTGCGGTCGGGGACGGTGATGACCTGCATGCCCATGCGCCCTCCGGGCTTCAGGACCTCGTCGCACTTCTTGAAAAAGGTCTCGAAGTACTCGGCGCCCACCGCCTCGAACATCTCGATGGAGACGATCCGGTCGTACTGCCCGCTGACCTGCCGGTAGTCGCGGAGCTGGACGTCGATCTGGGAGGCGAGTCCGGCCTGGGCGATGCGCTCCCGGGCCAAGTCGTGCTGCTCCTGGGAGATGGTGATGGTCGTGACGGAGCATCCGGCGCGCTGGGCGGCGTACATGGCCATCCCGCCCCATCCGGCGCCGATCTCGAGGACCGAGTCGCCTGGGCGCAGCCCCGTCCGCTCGGAGAGGACGCGGTACTTGTTGAGCTGGGCCTCGGCGAGCGGCTGGTCGGCCCGCTCGAAGATGGCGCAGGAGTAGGTGAGCGTCTCGTCCAGAAAGAGGCGAAAGAGGTCGTTGCTCAGGTCGTAGTGGTCGCGGATGTTCTTCTTGCTCGTGCGCAGGGTGTTTCGGCGGGCCAGGTGGCGACGCCGGTTGCGCAGGTGGGAGAGGCGGCCGAGCCACTGGAGCCGGGGGCTGACGTGGCGCCGGTTGGCGATGGCGAGGCGCAGGAGGGCGACCAGATCGTCCGAGGTCCACAGGCCGTCCATATAGGCCTCGCCGAAGCCGATCTCGCCATCGAGGAGGAGCCGACGGAAGAAGCGGTCGTCCATGACGCGGAGGCGGGCGGCGGGGGCGCCACCGGGCGGACCGAGCTCTTGGACGGCGCCGTCCGGGAGCTCTACCGTCAGCCTCCCATCCGGGAGGTGAGAGGCCGCCCGGACGGCCAGCCGCCGCAGGAGGCCGTCCAGGCGAGAGCGGGAGGCTCTGACGGGCACGGCGACGCTCATGGCTGCACCTCGTTTCGGTATCGCATGGGCCCGGGGGTCAATGGTGGTGTTGCGCGCCGGTCATCGCTTGGGGTCAGGGGACGAGCCGCGCCCGCACGCTCTCGACCTCCACCACCGAGCCCAGGTGAATCTCCACCGCGCGGGCCTCCGGCGAGACGGGCGCGCCGTCGATCCGGACCGCGCCAGCGGCGATCAGACGCTTCGCCTCACCCTTGCCAGCGGCCAGCCGCGTCTTGGTCAGGAGGTCGATGGGCTTGACGGACAGGGCCGTGGCGTGAGTCAGGCGCAGGATGGCCTGCTGGGGCAGGAGTGCCCGCAGGCTCACGTCTCGCACCGGCTGGGCTGGACGGGCGGACGCCTGCGCCAACTGAACCACGATCGCACGCGCCCCGGCCGGGTCGCGGCCCGGCGGCACGCCCGGCCCCTTCTGGGATTCGCTCGCTGTCATACCGGCTGCTTCCCTATCGAATGTTGCTGGCGGCTTGGGGCCGCTAGGGGGCTAGAGGCTGGCGCTTGCTCTCCTCCCGCTCCACCAGGACCTCGTTGTCCTCCTTGTAGCGCTTGAGGAGGAAGTGGGTGACGGTCCCGTGGACGCCGGCGATGGTGGAGAGCTTGTCGGAGACGAAGCGCGAGATCTCGTAGATGTCGCGGCCGGAGACGGTGACGGCCAGGTCGTTCTCGCCGGAGATGAGCCAGACGGAGTGGGTCTCGGGGTAGCGGTAGATGCGCTCGGCGACGGCGTCGAAGCCGACGTCGCGCTGGGGGGCGACCTTGACCTGGATGAGGGCCCAGACGCGGGGCTCGCCCAGCCGCTCCCAGTTGACCATGGCCTTGTACTTGAGGATGGTGCGGTTGGCCTCGGCCTCGCGGATGATACGCGAGACCTCCGCCGCGGAAAGACCGGTCATGGTCGCGATCTTCTCGGGCGAGGCCCGGGCGTCCTGCTCGAGGATTCGGAACACGTCACGCATAGGGTCCCCCTGGGCCGGGCGGCGGGCGATTCATTATATATACACGCACGCGCGGGCGTGAGGCGCGGAGTGATGGGACCTCTCTCACCCGCCCTCTCCCACAGGGCGAGGGGCGAACCTCCTTTCCCACGAAGGGAAGGGGCAGGTACCGATGAGGTTGGGGCGGTGGCCTAGCTGACCGGCGCGCGGAGCTTGTGCCAGCCCGTGGCCTCCTCATAGGCGTGGGCGGCCCGGAAGAGCGTCTCCTCGCTGAAGGCGGGGCCGATGAGCTGCATGCCGATGGGCAGCCCCTCGAGGAAGCCGCCGGGGATGGAAAGCCCGGCGATGCCCGCGATGTTGATCGGGATAGTGGCGACGTCCGAGAGGTACATCTGGACGGGGTCGGCCATCTTCTCGCCCAGGCGGAACGGCGCCGTGGGCGAGGTTGGGGTCACGAGGAGATCGCATCGCTCGAAGGCCGCGGCGAACTCGCGGCGGATGAGGGTGCGGACCTTCTGGGCCTTGAGGTAGTAGGCGTCGTAGTAGCCGGCCGAGAGGGCGTAGGCGCCCAGCATGATGCGCCGCTTCACCTCGGGCCCGAAGCCACGCTGCCGGGTCCGCTCCATCGCCTGCCACATGGTCCCGGCCTCAGGGGACGAAAACCCATACTTCACGCCGTCGTACCGGGCCAGATTGGCCGAGGCCTCCGAGGGGGCGATGATGTAGTAGGCGGCCAGGGCGTACTTGGTGGTGGGGAGGGAGATCCCCTCGACGATGGACGCGCCGAGGCCGGCCAGCCTGTCGATAGCGCGGCGGAGCACCTGGCCCACCTGCTCGTCGATGCCGTCGAAGTACTCCCTGGGCACGCCGATGCGCAGCCCATTCATCCCCTGGCCCAGGGATGCGCGATAGTCCGGCACGGGCCGGCTGGCGGAGGTGGAGTCCATGGGGTCGTGGCCGGCGATGGCCTGGAGCACCGTCGCGCAGTCGGTGACGTCCTTGGTCAGGGGGCCGATCTGGTCGAGGGAGCTGGCGAAGGCGACGAGGCCGTAGCGGCTGACGAGGCCGTAGGTGGGCTTGAGGCCGGCGATGTTGCAGAACCCCGCGGGCTGGCGGATGCTGCCGCCGGTATCGGAGCCCAGGGAGAAGCAGCACTCGCCGGCGGCCACGGCCGCCGCGGGCCCGCCGCTGGAGCCGCCGGGCACGCGCTCCAGGTCCCACGGGTTGCGCGTGGGGTAGAAGGCGGAGTTCTCCGTGGAGGAGCCCATGGCGAACTCGTCCATGTTGCCCTTGCCCAGAAGGACGGCGCCGGCGGCGAAGAGGCGCCGCGCGACGGTGGCGTCGTAGGGCGGGACGAAGCGCTCGAGCATGCGCGAGGAGCAGGTGGTGCGGATGCCCCGCGTCACGATGTTGTCCTTGAGCTGCATTGGGATGCCGGTGAGAGGACCGGCATCGCCGCCGGCGATGCGGCGGTCGGCGGCCTCGGCCTGCCGGAGGGCCTCCTCCGGCGTGATGGTCACATAGGCCTTGACCTTCTCCTCGACGCGGGCGATGCGGTCGAGGAGGGCCCGGGTGAGCTCCACCGATGAGATGCGGCGAGCGTCGAGGAGGTCGCAGGCCTCGTGGGCGGTCAGGTCGTAGAGTTCGGTCATGGAGAAGGGACCGGGAACGGGGAGCAGGGAACGGCGCAGGGGCGGAGGGCGCTACTCTTCCAGCACCGCCTTGATACGGAGGTGGCCCGCCTCCGTTTGGGGGGCGTTGGCGAGGACGTCGTCCACGAGCAGCGAGGGCTGGGGCGCATCGCCCCTGAAGACGCTATGGATCTCCACCGGGTGAGAGGTCGGGGGAACGTCGTCCGTGTTGAGCTGGCGGAGGACCTCGAACTGGTCGAGGATGTGGGAGAGCTGGTCCTGGGCGCGGGCGACCTCCTCGTCCGTCATGCCGATGCGGCAGAGGGTGGCGATGTGAAGGACCTGCTCGCGGCTCAGACGCATGGGTGGACGTCTCGCTCGTACGGGGATGCGACGGCTATTATAGGGCTCCGCTGGGAGCCGCGGCAAACGCTGAAAGAGGGCCCGCGGCCCTGGCCCGGGGGCGCTCAGGGATTGACATGGCGGTGGCCCGCTCCTATAATTTTGCTAGGTTCACGGTCTGCACTCGGTTGGGGAGCAGCGCAGGTTGGCCCAGAGGCCGCAACCAGCCCGACCCACCGCCACCCAGGCGCCTCGCCTCGTCATCGGTTCCAAAACCGGTCCCGCAACCAGCTCCAGACCCTCCTCAGGTCGCCGCCGTCCGCTCCTAAGGCGGCGAGATCCCCAGGGCAGCCGAACGCCTCCCGCGCTTGGAATGGACTCGCAGATCGCCCCATATGTCTGTTAGCCAGCAAGCCCAGCCGAACGGACGGCCCTGAAGATGGCCAAGTTCATCTTCGTCACCGGCGGCGTCGTCAGCTCCGTGGGCAAGGGCATCGCCGTCGCCTCCATTGGACGCATCCTCAAGAGCCGCGGCGTCTCGGTGTCGGTCCAAAAGCTTGACCCCTACCTGAACGTCGACCCCGGGACCATGTCGCCCTACCAGCACGGCGAGGTCTTCGTCACGGCCGACGGCTGCGAGACGGACCTGGACCTTGGCCACTACGAGCGCTTCATCGATGTGGAGCTGACCCGCAGCTCCAACGTCACCTCGGGCGAGATCTATAGCTCGGTCATCGCCAAGGAGCGCCGGGGAGACTTCCTGGGCGGCACCATCCAGGTCGTCCCGCACGTGACCAACGAGATCAAGGGCCGCATCCGCGGCATCGCCCGCGACTCCGGGGCCGACGTGGTGGTGGTGGAGGTGGGCGGCACCGTCGGCGACATCGAGGGCCTGCCCTTCCTCGAGGCCATCCGGCAGGTGCGCACCGAGGTGGGACGGGATAACGTCCTCTATATCCACGTGACCTACCTTCCGTACATCATGGCCACCAAGGAGCTCAAGACGAAGCCGACGCAGCATAGCGTCAAGGAGCTCCGGAGCATCGGCATCCAGCCCGACATCATCCTGGCCCGCAGCGACTACCCCGTCTCCGACGACATCAAGGCGAAGATCGCTCTCTTCTGCGACGTCCGCGAGTCCGAGGTTATTCCCCTCGTCACGGTGGACAACATCTATGAGGTGCCGGCGATCCTGGAAGAGGCGGGCCTGGGAAACATCATCATCAACCACCTGCGCGTGACGGCGCCAGAGACGGACCTGGCGGACTGGCGGGCCATGGTGCAGCGGATGAAGGCGGCGCAGGAGCCGCTGCCGGTGGCCATCGTGGGCAAGTACGTGCAGCTGGAGGATGCCTACATCTCCGTGCGGGAGGCGCTGCGTCACGCGGGCATCTCTCACAACCGCGACGTGCGCATCACCTGGGTCTCGTCGGAGGACTTGGAGCGGCCCAACTGGGAGCAGGCGCTGGCCTCCGTTAGCGGGATCGTGGTGCCGGGCGGCTTCGGTCCCCGCGGCATCGAGGGGATGATCCGCGCGGCCCACTATGCCCGCGAGTTCAAGGTCCCGTACCTGGGCCTCTGCCTGGGAATGCAGATCATGGTCATCGAGTTCGCCCGGCAGGTCTTCCGGTCGGACCGGCCCCACTCCACGGAGTTCGATGAGGAGACGCCCTACCCGGTCATCGATCTCATGCCGGACCAGAAGCGGGTCAACGGCAAGGGCGGGACGATGCGCCTGGGCAGCTACCCCTGCGAGCTGGCGCCCGGCTCCATCGCGGCCCAGGCCTACGGAGCATCCCGTGTCACCGAGCGGCACCGCCACCGCTTCGAGTTCAACAACTCGTATCGCGAGCCGCTCTCCCAGGCCGGCCTGGCGCTGAGCGGCCTCTCGCCGGACGCCAAGCTGGTGGAGATCGCGGAGCTGCGGGACCATCCGTTCATGCTGGGCACCCAGTTCCACCCGGAGTTTCATTCGAGGCCCAACCGGCCGCATCCGCTGTTCAGCGCCTTCGTGGGCGTGGCGAAGAACACGCTGCGCGAGGGCGGGCAGCACCGGCTTCCCTTGACCTATGCGTAGTCCCGCCGCGAGCAGGGAGCAGGACAGGCAGGAGCGTAGCCCGATGCAGATCTTCCTGGACACGGCCAACATCGAAGAGATTCGCCAGGGTGCCCGGCTGGGCGTGGTGAGCGGCGTGACGACGAACCCCTCGCTGGCGGCCAAGGAGGGCACCGGTGACCTGGGAGCGTACCGTCAGGCGGTCCAGGAGATCGCGCGGATCGTCCGCGGCCCCATCTCGGCGGAGGTGGTGGCCCAGGACGTGCCCTCGATGCTCGACGAGGGGCGCCGCATCGCCGGGTGGGGCGAGACGGTGGTGGTCAAACTCCCCAGCACCGCGGCCGGGTTCGAGGCGACCTCCGTCCTCTCCCGCGAGGGGATCACGATCAACCAGACGCTCTGCTTCTCCGTGAACCAGGCGATCCTGGCGGCGCTGGCTGGCGCCACCTACGTGAGCCCCTTCGTCGGCCGCCTGGACGATGTGGGCCACGACGGCATGGCCCTCGTGGCCGAGATCGCCGAGGTGTTCCGCAAGCAGGGGATGAAGACGAAGGTGCTGGCGGCGAGCATCCGGCACCCGCTCCACGTGGTGCAGGCCGCGAAAGCGGGGGCCGACGTGGTCACCATCCCCTACAAGGTCCTGGCCCAGATGATCGAGCATCCCCTGACCGACATCGGCGTCGCCCGGTTCGCCGAGGACTGGAACCGGCTAGGCCGCGGCCCCGGCCTGCCGGGGGTCTTGAAGCAAGATGTCGTGACGCACAGGTAACATGTACGCGCGCCGCGCTATCTCCTCCCCCGTTGCGGGGGAGGACAGAAGGTGGGGGTGACCGTCACCCCCATCCCAGCCTTCCCCCTCGATGGGGGAAGGGGGTTGGTGCAAAGCCGGGCGCTGCCGGCCAGCACGATGGCCCCTGGACCCCGATTCGTCGGGGCGGGCGCCCCTGCCGGGACGAGCGGGCCCGCGATGTACGAGAGGCTATCCCACACACGGCCGTGAGGCCGGTAATAGGTCGGTGAAACGATGCCAACAGAAGTAGCGACAGCCTACGCGGCGCTGGAATCCAAGACGCGCGATGAGCTCATCGAGCTGGCCAAGGGCTCGGGCCTGCAGAACCTCGATCTGCTCAAGAAGGGCCAGCTGGTGCAGGGCCTCATCCGGGCCCAGGCCGCTCAGCTCGGGCACCACTTGGCGAGCGGCGTGCTCGAGACCATCGGCGATGGCTATGGTTTTCTGCGGCACAATGGGCTGCGGCCCAGCCCGGGCGACGTCTACGTCTCGCCCTCCCAGATCCGGCGCTTCGCCCTTCGCACCGGCGACCACGTCATGGGCGAGGTCCGGCTGCCCAAGGACGGCGAGAAGTACCCCGGCCTCCTGCGCGTGGAGGCGGTGAATGGCCTGGACCCGGAGGTGGCCAGGGTCCGGGGCGTCTTCGAGCAGCTGACGCCCATCTTCCCCAATCGCCAGATCAAGCTGGAGACCACGCCCAAGAACCTCTCGCAGCGCATGATCGATCTGGTGTCGCCCATCGGCCGGGGGCAGCGCGGACTCATCGTCTCGCCCCCCAAGGCCGGCAAGACGATGCTCCTCAAGAACATCGCCGACGGCATCAGCACCAACTACCCGGAGATCGAGCTGATGGTGGCGCTCGTTGGCGAGCGGCCGGAAGAGGTCACGGACATGCAGCGCTCGATCAAGGGCGAGGTCTACAGCTCCACCTTCGACGAGCCGGTGGAAGACCACACGCGCGTCGCGGAGCTGGTCCTGGACCGGGCCAAGCGCATGGCCGAGTCGGGCAAGGACGTGGTGATCCTCCTCGATAGCATCACGCGCCTCACCCGCGCGTACAACCTGGCGGTGCCCAGCAGCGGCCGGACCCTCTCGGGCGGCATGGACCCCGTGGCCCTCTACCCGCCCAAGCGCTTCTTCGGCGCGGCGCGGAACATCGAGCAGGGCGGCAGTCTCACCGTTATCGCCGCCTGCATCGTCGATACCGGCAGCCGCATGGACGACCTGATCTACGAGGAGTTCAAGGGCACGGGCAACATGGAGCTGCACCTGGACCGCAAGCTGTCCGAGCGCCGGA
>CAZKTO010000076.1:0-12896 GCA_964555685.1 uncultured Dehalococcoidia bacterium | reverse complement strand
AGGGGCCTGGGGAAAGCCTCTTTGTCAAAAGAGGTTTCCCCAGAATAATCGAAGGACCCTGTCGCGGCGAGGCGAACCGTGGCGCGGCCCTCGAGCGCCCCGCGCTTTTCTGGCCGGGCGACGCTGATCGCGGTGGGCTACTTCGAGGTCTGGACCGCGGCGTTGCCGTTGGAGGTGACGCGCACCTTCACCTGGGCCGACGTCCGCTCCGACCACTTGGCAAGCACGCGCGAGCTATCCACGCGCCACTCATGCCCATTGTCCGTGACGAGCTGAAGCTCGCTCTCTACGTGCTCCCCGCCGAGGTAGACGACCTCCACGACCGTCGAGGCCGAGTGGCAGCCGATGGAGGGCGGCCGGAGATTGACGATGGTCGCGCCCCTGCCCAGCTCTCGGGTTGCCTCCTCGAAGAAGGGTTCCGTCACCCAGCGCCGCAGCCCGTCGCGATTGTTCTCCCGGAGGTGGCGCAGGTACTCCCGCGTGGCGCTCTCGATGACGCCGGCGCGCTCGATGACCTGGCTCGCGGTGCCGCCGACGCCGCCCAACTGGGATTTGGCGCTGGAGATCTCGACGCGTCCCTGGACGACGACGGCGAACCCCTGATCCTGCCGGTCGATGGTGCAGAGGATCTCGAAGCCGCGCCGCTGGAGCTCGTCGCGGATGGACAGGGTCACATCCTGGGCGCGGGCGCCTTCGGCCACGTCCACCTCGATACGAGTGGGGGCGGCCAGGACCAGCTTGCCTCCGACCGTCGCCTCGCCCTGCAAGTTGATCTCGTAGGTGTCGGTGACCTTCTTGGGCCCGCCGGAGCCGCCGCACGCGGCGACCGCCAGCGAGGCTGCGACGGCGACGACTGCATAACGACGCATCGAAGGCTCCTTCGCGGCGGGCCGCGGGCGCCGGATGGTCCGGTGTTATCGGCATGGGCCGGTGGGCGCTGGTCGATATAATTATAAACAAAGTTCGGAACCTTTTCAATACCGACGGCGAAGAGTGACATCGTTACGTTCGCCGGGGCTAGGAGTTAGTCCAGATGGTTTTGATGGACTGTCATTCCGAGGAGCCCCGACGTGTCGGGGCGACGAGGAATCTATCGCCTCGCTTAGAAAGAGCGTTGTCCTGGCGAGGCCACAGATTCCTCGCGGAGTTTACCCTGAGCGGAGCCGAAGGGCTCGGAATGACATGTATCAAATTCAAGCGGACAGAGTACTAGCCGCCCTGGTGGCGAGCGCCCTTAGTGCGGCCAGGGGCCGGACGCAGAGGCTGGCCGTCACAGAGCCAGGTGATGTTCGGTCCTGCAGACCGCTCGGGGCCGTTGCGCCGATCGGAGCCGGCCCCTAGGAGGCTGCTGAAAAAGGCCCCGCTTCTCGTCGTCGCGAGCGAGTCTCCGAGCGTGGCGATCTGGTGGTGGGGGTCCCCCAACCCCTCCAGGTTGCTTCGCGGAGCCTCGCAACGACGATTTTCAGCAGTACCCCCCACCCCGTTGGGAGAGGGGAATATCGCTGAAAAACGCAGTTTTTCAGCGACCTGCTAGAATCGAAGCCGGCGGCGGCGTGAGCGAAGTTTGGCGTCGCCGTTGCCCAAAGGAGCGTTCCCGTGATCGTCACCCAGCGGTTCACCATGGACACCCGCGGCGATGGGCAGGTCATCGAGATCAACGACGAGGTCTGCCGGCGCGTCGCCGCCTCGGGCGTGGCCGAGGGGATCGTGACGGTCTTCGTGACGGGGACCACGGCGGGCGTGACGATCATCGAGCACGAGCCCGGCCTGGTGGAGGACCTGCGGGCGGCCATGGAGCGGTTCGCGCCCCGGGAGATCCCCTACCAGCACAACCTCCGCAACCCGGGCGAGGACAACGGCCACTCCCACACGCGGGCGGCGCTGATTGGGCCCTCGCTGGTGGTGCCCGTGGCCGGCCGGCGGCCCACCCTCGGCCGCTGGCAGCGCATCGTCCTCGTCGACTTCGACTCGCGCCCCCGCACCCGCGAGCTCGTGGTCCAGGTCATGGGCGAATAGCGCCCGCCTCCCCGACACGCCGGGGCCGGAGCGGTGGCGAGGGGATGCTACTGGCCTGTGAAGGAGGGCGGGCGCTTCTGGACGAAGGCGGCGTCGGCCTCCCGGAAGTCTCGGGTCTCCAGGAGCGACGTCATGAGAGCGTAGTGATAGTCGCTCGTCTCCTCCCAGCCGGGGGCGCGCAGGCGGCCCAGGGCCCGGCGGGTGGCGCTGACGCCCCGGCCCGGCTTGCTAGCGATCTTGAGGGCCATGGCGCGGGCCGTCTCCATCAGCCTTTCGTGGGGGACCACGTGGTTCGCCAGGCCGATGCGCAGGGCCGTCTGGGCGTCGATGATGTCGCCGGTCAGGAGCAGCTCGGCGGCCTTGGCGTAGCCCACCACGCGCGGCAGGAGGATCAGCCCGCCCATGTCCGGCACCAGGCCCCGCTCGATGTAGAGCTCGCCAAAGGTCGCGCGCTCCGAGACGATCCGGATGTCGCACCAGAGGGCCAGGTCCATTCCGCCGCCCATGGCGGGCCCGTTGACGGCCGCGATGTAGGGCCGGTCCGTAGTGCTGAAGATCTGCTCGGCGCGCGTGAAGGGCCGGGGGCGGTATGTCCCGGCGCGGACCTCGCCGCCCTTGGCAAGACGCGCGTGGGTCGCCTTCCGGTCGCCGCCCGAGCAGAAGCCGCGGCCCGCGCCGGTGACGATCGCCACCTTTACGGCGTCGTCGTTCTGGACGCGCCACATCGCCTCGCCGATCTCCTCCATCGTCTGCCCGGTGAGAGCGTTGAGGCGGTCCGGGCGGTTCAGCGTGATGGTGGCGATGGGGCCGTCCGTCTCGTAGAGGATATGCTCGAAGGTCATGGGGGAGGTCTCCTGGCCGTGGCGGCGCTCATGCCGGCCCTTGCGGCGGCCGGGCGGCTTAGTCTGGCCGGAGAGGGCGCCCCGACAGGTCGGGGCCCCGAGTATAGCACGCGCCCACTTCCAGCCCCTCCCCCCTTCCCGTGTCGGAAAGGGGCGGGTGCCCCGGCCTGTCAGGGTGTGGTCCGGTCGATTGACGCCCCTGGCACCCGTTGCTACGATGGACAACGGGCCGCCTCCGACTCCCCGGCCCAGGAGCGCAGCATGGCCTCCCGCGACGGCCGCCAGTTCCTCCGGTACGTCTGCTACAAGCTCCAGCCGGAGTGGCGCCGCCTCCCGCGCGACGAGAAGGACGCCGGCAAGCGCGAGCTCGCCGCCGTCATCGGCGAGCTCTCCGACCGGATGATGGTGCGGCCCTACGGCCTCATGGGCACCCGCGCCGAGGTCGATTTCTTTCTGTGGCTCGTGGCGGACCAGCTCGAGCTCTTCCAGTCGCTGGCCACGCGCGTGCACTCCACGGGCATGGGCCGCTACCTGGACACCCGCTACTCGTTCCTCGCCATGACGCGCCGCTCCGTCTACGTGGACCAGCACCAGCACGAGGGGCAGGAGGGCACGCGCCTCGCCATCAAACCCATCGGCTCCAAGTACCTCTTCGTCTACCCCTTCGTGAAGTCGCGCGACTGGTACCTCCTGCCGGCCCAGCGTCGCCAGGAGATGATGCACACGCACATCGCCATCGGCCACAAGTATCCCAGCGTCAAGATCAACACCTCCTACTCCTTTGGGCTGGACGATCAGGACTTCATCGTCTCCTTCGAATCGGACCAGCCCGGCGACTTTCTCGACCTGGTGATGGAGCTGCGCGAGACGGAGGCTAGCAGGTACACCGTCCGGGACACGCCCATCCTGACGGGTATCGCCATGCCTATCGAGCAGGTGCTGGACAGTCTGGGCGACTAGCGAGGGCGCCATGGCCAAGAACGTCACTTTCTATTGGAAGGCCACCTGAACGACCTGCCGGAACGCGAAGGCGTCGCTTTCGCAAAGGGGGGTCACGTTCAAGGAGCGCGAGCTGGCCAGGGAGCCCCTTACGGACGAGGAGGTCCGCCGCCTCTCGGGCGGGGACCCGGCCGCCCTCATCGACCGGCGCAAGCCCTCGTTCAAGAAGCTGGGCGTCGGCGACCGGGCCCTCTCGGCCAAGGAGGCCATCGCTCTCATGCGGAAGGACCCCAGCATCATTCGCCGGCCCATCTTCGAGATCGATGGCGATATCCTCTTCGGCTGGGACGAGAGGAAGCTGGCGCAGCTGTTGCAATGACGCGCCCACCGGTCCTTCCCCCGTCGCGGAGGAAGGCGAGGATGGGGGCGCCATCGGAGGGCGGCTCCAAGGTCATGTCCCCCGAGCTCGCCCGCGCCGTCGAGCAGTTCAACCGTGGCGAGTACTTCGCGTGCCACGAGACGCTGGAGGCCCTGTGGCTTCGCGAGCGGGGCCCGGCGCGATCGCTCTATCAGGGCATCATCCAGCTTGCCGTGGCGTTGCACCATCTTCGCGGCGGCAACCATCGCGGCGCCGTCGCCCTGCTCGGCAAGGCGCTGCCCAAGCTCGAGCGCGGCCAAGGGCTCGACACCGGCGTCGATATCGGGGGCCTGGCGGCCCAGGCGCGCGGGCTGCGGGCGATGCTGGAGCGGCTGGGGCCCAAGGGCGTCGCCCACTTCGACTGGGCCCAGGCGCCCAGGATTGCGTTGCTCGCAGGCGACGGGGTTAGGCCCTAGCAGCCCTCTCCCTCCGGCTCCCTCTCCGGCACGGAGAGGGAGAGGACCCTTCGGCTGCGCTCAGAAAGTGTGTGAAAAGGCAAAGAAGCGCCTGTCGTAGCCCTTCCCTGCTGTCGTTGCGAGGCTCCGCGAAGCAATCTGGTGGGGTGATGGGCGGCGCACGAACGGGACCCAGCCCCACCAGGTTGCCACGCTCGGGGACTCGCTCGCAACGACGGTGGGCGGCGGGTGCTTCTCACACACTCTTTCAGAGCCTGCTCGCCGAAGGAGGGCTAGGGCTTCGTCCCTTGCCGCCCCCGCCTCCGACCCCCTATACTGCCGGCGATCCCCTCACCCCGACACGTCGGGGCCCATCATCTCTCTGAGAGGCCCGGCGATGAAAGACCTCCTGATGCGCGCCCTGGATACGGCCCGCGTTCGCGGCGCCACCTACGCCGACGTCCGCTTCGTCTCCACCGAGATCCAGCGCGTCTCCGTCAAGAACCGCCGGGTCGAGGCCGTCACCTCGGACATGACCCGCGGCTTCGGCGTCCGCGTCATCGCCAACGGCGGCTGGGGCTTCGCTTCGAGCTCCCGCATCGACGTCCGCGAGATGGACAACCTGGCCGCCACCGCCGTCCGCATCGCCAAGGCCTCCTCCTCCGTCCTGCGCGAGCCCGTCTCCATCGGCGACCCCGTCAAGGTCGTCGGCTCCTACCGAACGCCGGTCAAGAAAGACCCCTTCGCCGTGCCCGTCGAGGAGCGCATCGCCGTGCTCCTGCGCGCCACCGGCGAGATGCTGGGGGTCAAGGGCATCGCCGTGGCCGACGGCGATATCGAGATCACGCGCACCGAGAAGCTCTTCGCCAGCAGCGAGGGCAGCTACATCGAGCAGACGATCTACGACACGGGCTGCGGCATCGCGGCCACGGCGGTGGGCGAGGGCGATGTCCAGAACCGCACCTACCCCAACAGCGTCGGCCGCCACCAGGGCACTGAGGGCTGGGAGTTCGTCGAGCGGTGGGACCTGCCGGGGAACGCTCGCCGCATCGCCGAGGAGGCGTCGGCCTTGCTCACGGCCAGGCCCTGCCCCTCGGGCGTCATGACCGTCATCCTGGACGGGTCCCAGACGGGGCTCCAGGTCCACGAGTCCTGCGGGCATCCTGTCGAGCTCGATCGCGTCTTCGGCACCGAGGCCGCCTACGCCGGCACCAGCTTTCTCACGCCCGACAAGCTGGGGCGCTTCCAGTACGGCTCGCCGGTGGTGAACCTGACGGCCGACGCCACCCTTCCCGGCGGCCTCGGCACCTTCGGGTTCGACGACGAGGGCGTGCCCGCCCAGCGCACGGAGATCGTGAAGGATGGCCTGTTCGTGGGGTACCTCACGTCGCGGGAGACGGCGGCGCGCCTGGGCCAGCCCAGCAACGGCACGGCCCGCGCCAGCTCCTTCGACCGCATCCCGCTCATCCGGATGACCAACGTCAATCTAGAACCGGGCCCGTGGCGCCTGGCCGGCCTCATCGCCGATACGGACCAGGGCATCTATATGCAGACGAACCGGAGCTGGAGCATCGACGATAAGCGCCTGAACTTCCAGTTCGGCACGGAGATCGCGTGGGAGATCAAGGACGGCAAGCTGGGCGCGATGCTGAAGAACGCCACCTACACGGGGGTGACGCCCCAGTTCTGGGCGGGGTGCGACGCCGTGTGCGGCGGCAGCGAGTGGATCGTCTGGGGGACGCCCAACTGCGGCAAGGGCCAGCCGGAACAGGTCGGCAAGGTGGGGCACGGCGCCGCCCCGGCCCGGTTCCGGAATGTGCAGGTGGGAGTGCTGCGGTAAGGGCCTCAACCTAGCAGGGTCGTTCGGTTGTCCTGGGAACCCTTTCTTGACAGAAAGGCGTTCCCAGACCCTCCCAAAGAACCTTAGGCGTGGAGTAGCGAGGGGGTGGGCCCTGAGGCCCACCCCCTCGCTACTCCACCTCTAAAGTTTTCTGGAAGGGGCCTGGGGAAAGCCTCTTTATCAAAAGAGGTTTCCCCAGAATAATCGAAGGGCCCTGGGGTTGAGGGCCCTGCGCCTTGACACTCCTCGCGTCCCTTGCTACGCTCGCGCCCGGCCCTCGGCCCTAGCGTCACCCAGCGCCAGCTATTCCCTCTCCCCTCGCGGGAGAGGGCCTGCCCTGTTCTTGGCCGAAGCCCTGAGCGGAGCGACAGGGGCAGCCGAAGGGGCCGGGGAGAGGGGGATACCCCCCGATGGGGCATTCGGGGTGCGACACCATGAAACTCGCAGGCCAGGTCGCCATCGTTACGGGCGCGGCATCGGGCCAGGGCCGGGCCGTCGCCGTGCGCTTCGCCAGGGAGGGCGCCCGGGTCGCCATCGTGGACGTCAACGTCCCCGGCGCCCGCGAGACGCTGAAGCTGGTCCGCGCGGCCGGCGGCCAGGGCCTCGTCATCAAGTGCGACGTCTCCAAGGAGGCGCAGGTGAGGCGCGCCGTGGAGCGTACCGTGGCCCGCTTCGGCCGGCTGGATATCCTCTACAACAACGCCGGCGCCTTCCAGCCCGACGGCGACCGCGCCGACTCCCTCACCGAGGCCCAGTGGCACCGGGTGCTGAACGTGAACCTGACGGGCACGCTCCTCTTCTCCAAGTACGCCGTCCCGGAGATGGTGAAGGCAGGCGGCGGCAAGATCGTCAACGTGGCCTCGACGCTCGGCCTCATGGCCTCCGAGGGCTTCGCCGCCTACGTCTCGTCCAAGCACGGCGAGGTGGGGCTCACGAAGCAGATGGCGCTGGAGTACGGGCCCAAGAACATCCGCGTCAACGCCATCTGCCCCGGCCCCATCGATACGCCGATGCTCGTGGCCTCGGGGATCGTGGGCGAGCGGCGCAGGCAGATGGAGGCGATGGTCCCCCTGCGGCGCATCGGCACCCCGGAGGACATCGCCAGCGCCGCCCTGTTCTTCGCGTCCGAGGACTCGTCGTTCGTCAGCGGCATCCACCTGCCGGTGGACGGCGGCGGCTCCGCGCGGGCGTAGGACCTCCCCCATCCCGACACGCTGGGATGCCCACCCCTCTCCCTCTGGGAGAGGGGTGGCCGGCAGGCCGGGGTGAGGTCTCCTACGCGTACTGGGGCATGACCTCTTTGGCGAACCAGTCCATCGCCTCGAGGTAGTGGGGGAGCTCGCGGTAGCGGAAGCCCACGTTGCAGTGGGTCGCGCCCGCGGCCTTCGCCCGCTCGACCATCCCGGCCACGGCCTCCGTGGTCGAAAGGGAGTCGCTGGAGAGGTTGCGCGAGGCGATCTTCCGGTAGAACTCCGAGTCGCCGGCGATGGCCTGGACGCGCCGCTGCACCTCCTCGGCCGAGCGTTTGGGCGCCGCGTCCGGGTTGCGCAGCACCGGCCCGACGGGGGCCACGATGGCGAACGACCGCTCCCGGCCCGCCCTGGCGGCCAGCGACCGGCTCTCCTTCGCCAGGCCCGCCAGCTCGTCCGCCGACACCTGGAACGGGTTGAACCCGTCGGCCAGGGCGCCGGCCCGCTGGGCCGCGGCGCGACTGTTCCCGCCCACCCACACGGGCAGCGGCCGCTGCACCGGCTTGGGCGCGAGCACCATCCGCTCGCACTGATAGAACCGGCCCTTGAACGTGACCGACTCCTCGGCCCACAGGCGCTTGATGATCTGCAGGTACTCGTCCGTCCGGGCGCCGCGCTCGGCGTAGGGCACCCCCAGCGCGTCGAACTCCGCCTTCAGGTGCCCGACGCCCACGCCGAAGATGGCGCGCCCCCGCGAGAGCACGTCCAGCGTCGCCACGGCCTTGGCGATGCTGAACGGGTCCCGGTAGGGCAGGACGACGACGCTCGTCAGCAGGCGCACCCGCTTGGTCATGCCGGCGACGAACGAGAGCGTGGAGAGGGCGTCGTACCACCGGGGGCCGATCATGTGGCGGCTCGCCTCAGGGATCACGGGATGGTCCTGGGCGCTCACGAACTCGTAGCCGAGCCGGTCGGCGGCCGTGGCCACCTCGACGATGCCCCTGGTGATGGCGTCCCGGTCCCATCGGGATGCCGACATGGGGTTGACGCCCGGCAGACCGATGCCGAACTTCACCGCGCCACCCTCCGTTTCCGCTGTGTCGCTGGCGCCGGGCTCAAGCGTGCCTTCCGGCGTGGATGCATCTGTTGTTCGTTCTGGATCATGACGGTCGGTCTGGGGTTGTACTTGGGGACCGGAAGGCCTCGTTCTTTGAGGAGTGCGATGTGCTCTTCCATCCCCCACTTGGCCTGGTAGATGCAGTCCTCTACCGAATGTCCAACGCCTGAGAATCCCTCTAGGTCGGGGGAGTAAAACCCAAAGAACGCCGGGTCTTTGGTCGCCTCTATGATTAGCGAGTACTTGAGCTCTAGCATATTACCCACCACGCCGCTGCTTCAGGCCTGCAGCTTTCAGGATTGCGTTGCAGGTGCCACTTGGAACCTCTTTCGAGCCGTGGTAGTCCACCCGGATCAACCCGCCCACGCCGGGCTTGGCGTAGTATCGAACCGATCCCTTCTCCTTGACCAAGACGAACCCGGCTCTTTCTAGAACTGGTTGCAAAAGTGTCATTCCGAGCCGTCAGGCGAGGAATCTGGGGCGGGGAGGTCTTCCCCTCCCCAGACCCCTCGGCCGCAGACGGCCTCGGGGTGACAGTGACAAGGCTTGCCAGCCGCTTGCTCGTGTCTACGCGAACTCTGGCGCCACCTCTCTCATGAACCACTCCATCGCCTCCAGGAGCGGCGGCAGCTCCTCGTACCGGAAGCCCACGTTGATGGCCGTGGCCCCCGCGTCCAGGTACCGGCGCACCTGCTCGCACACCTGGTCCGCCGTGGAGAGCGACTGGGCCACCACCGGCGCCGTCGTCACCTTGACATAATAGGGGTCTTTCTCGCCGGCACGCTTCTGGAAGGTGGCCGCCTTGCCTGGCGCCGTGGGCCTCGAGACCGCCGCCGGCTCCACCGGCCCGACGGGCGCGGTGGCGTCCCACGGCGCGCTGCGGCCGGTCTGGGCGGCCAGCTCGCGAGCGTACGTCGTCATCTGCTTGAACTCGGCCGGCCTTACCATGAACGGGTGCCACCCCTCGGCGAAGCGCACCGAGCGGCGCACCGCCAGCTTCCCGTTGCCGCCCACCCACACTGGCGGGTGCGGCCGCGACACCGGCCTCGGCGCCGTCATCATCCCGTCGAAGCTCCAGAACTTCCCGTGGAACGTCGCCGAGTCGTTGCTCCAGAGCGCCTTGATGATCTGGATGTACTCGTCGGTGACGGCGCCCCGCTCCTCGTAGTTGGCCTTGAGCGTGCGGAACTCGCGCTCCAGATGGCCCACGCCGACGCCGAAGATCAGCCGCCCGTTGGAAAGGGAGTCCAGCGTCGCCATGGACTTGGCGATGTCGAAGGGCGTGCGGTAGGGCAGGATGACGACGCTCGTGAGGAGCTTGACCCGCTTGGTCATGCCGGCCGCGTAGCCCAGCGTGGCGATAGGGTCGAACCAGCGCGTGCCCATGAACGGCGCGCTCTCCTGAGGGATCGCCGGGTGGTCGCAGCAGGTGACCCACTCGTAGCCCAGCTGGTCGGCCTGGCGGGCCACGGCCTCGATGCCCACGACGACCTGCTCGTCGGGCCACCTGGGCGTGGCGATGGGATGGATCGCCGGGAGCGACGTCCCGAACCGCATAGGCGCCTCCCGCCCGCCGCAGGCGGGTCCGCTACTGTGTCGCAGAGTCCTGCTGAGCGCCGCCGGACATCAGATTGCGCAGGTTGCCCAGGAGGCCGGTGAACTCCATGGGGAAGATGAACTTGGTGGCGGGGCCCTGGCCCAGGCTCTTCAGCGTCTCCAGATATTGCAGGGTGAGCGTCTTGGCATCGATGCCGCGAGCCGCGCCGTAGATGGTGGTCAGGGCCGTCGCGTAGCCCTCCGCCTGGAGCATCTGCGCCTGCCGGGTGGCCTCGGCGCGCAGGATCTGGGCCTGCCGCTCGCCCTCGGCCCGCAGGATCGCCGACTGCTTCTCGCCCTCGGCGACCGTGACGGCAGCGGTGCGCTTGCCCTCGGCCTCGGTGACGGTCGCGCGGCGCTCCCGCTCGGCCGCCATCTGCCGGTTCATCGCGTCCTGGATCGCCTTGGGCGGGATGATCTCCCGGATCTCCACGCTGGTCACCTTCACGCCCCAGCGGGCCGTCACCTCGTCCAGCTTGATCCGCAGGACGTGGTTGATCTGCTCGCGCTTGGCCAGCACGTCGTCCAGCGAGATGTCGCCGATGACGGCGCGCAGCGTCGTGGTGGCGATGCCCTGGGCCGCGCCCACGAAGTCCTGGACCTCAATGACTGACTTCTCCGCCGTATCCTGCATCACCCGGAAGTAGATCAAGAAGTCGATATCGATGGGCGCGTTGTCCTTGGTGATGGCGGTCTGGTGGGGGATGGTCAGGAACCGCTCCCGGAGGTCGAGCTTGCGGCTGCCGGCGTTGATGAAGGGCCAGAGCCACCGGAAGCCGGGCGTACGCATCTCGGTGAAAAGGCCGAACCGGAGCACCACCAGGCGCTCCCACTGTCTGACGATGGTGATCCCAGCCATAACGTCCTCCCTTGCAGCGCGATGGCGCTTGCTTCCTCGACGCGGCCCTGGCGCTCTCCCGAGCAGGAGGCGGCCCTGAGACTCCGGACGGACGGGTGTACCTTACTGGCCGGTCTGGCCGCCGTCAACCCCCGGCGGCAGCGCGTGCCCCTCGCCATGGGGAAGCAGCTTGGGCCGCCTGACCACCTTGAGCACCAGCCCCTCGACGGCCACCACCTCCACCTGCTCGCCGGCCTCGACGGTCAGTCTGTTCTCCTCCTCCGCCGACCACATCTCTCCTCCGAGCTGCACCGTGCCGACGGGCGCCAGGGCCATGGTGACCCGCCCCGTCTGACCGATGAGGGGGCTCACGCCCGGCGCCGCCGCCCGCTTCCCGCGCCAGGCCAGGAGAAATAGCGTCCCGAAGAGGGCGCCGAACCCGCCGCTCAGCCCGCCGATCACCCACGGGCTCGGCGAGACCCCCGGGCCGGAGATGGACGGCGGATCGCCGGCCCACGGCTCGAAGAGGAAGATGATCCCCAGAATGAAGCTGATGATCCCGCCCACGCCCAGGACGCCGAAGCCGGCCACGTGGAGCTCCAGGAAGAGTAGCACGGCCCCGAACATGACCAGGCCCGCGCCCGCCCAGTTCACCGGCAGGTTGCCGAACGAGACGAAGGCCAGCACGAGCGCGATGACGCCAAAGACCCCCGGCGCCACCAGGCCCGGGTTGAAGATCTCCACCAGAAGGGCCAGGGACCCCAGGGTCAGCAGGAGCGACGAGATGTTGGGGTCCGAGATGACGTCGATGAAGCGCTCGACGAAGCTCAGGCTCTCGGTCGAGCAGCGGACCCGGGGCTTGTCGCACCGGATGCCGTCGGTATCCAGCGTCACCCGGCGGCCGTCCACGGCGACGCTGCGCCCGTCCAGCTTGGCCAGGAGGTCCGCCAGGTCGTTGGCGATGAGATCGACGACGTTGAGCTCCCAGGCCTGCTGGGCGCTGTAGGACGCGGCCTTGTAGACGGTGTCCTCCAGCTTCTCGACGTTGCGGCCGCGCTGCTCGGCGATGCTCCGGATCAGGGCTGCGGCGTCGTTGGTGGCCTTGCTTTTCAAGGTGGGCGGCAGGTCCTCGCCGGTGCCGCTGATGGGCGAGGCGGCGCCGATGTTGGTGCCCGGCGCCATGGCGGCCACGTGGCCCGCGGCCGCCACGAAGGTCCCCGCCGATGCCGCTTGGGCCCCCTGCGGCGAGACGAAGGTGACTACGGGCACCTTCGATTCCAGCACCGTCTGGACCATGTCGCGCATGGACGAGCCGAGGCCGCCCGGCGTATCGATCTGGACGATGATGAGCTGCGCGCCCCCATCGGCTGCTTGCCCGATGCCGCGGCGCAGGAACTTGGCGTGGTTCGGGTCGATGGTGCCGTCGAGCTTGATCAGGACTGCGCTACCGGGGGCCGTGCCCTCCTGCTGCGCGCCGGCGGGATACGCGCCCGCCAGCCCCGCGCCGATGAGGGCAAGATAGAAGAGCAGCCGCAGGGGCCGGAGCCAGGTGGCCATCGCGTACCTCGGCGCCATTATAGACGAGGGCCTTGGCGCGTGATCCCCTGTAGGGGCGCGCCGCGCCCCTACGTACAGGGTCTTTCGATTATGGTGGGGCTGCAATCCCTTCCCCCGTCTGCGGGGGAAGGTTAGGATGGGGGCGTGC
>CAZKTO010000075.1:0-13401 GCA_964555685.1 uncultured Dehalococcoidia bacterium | reverse complement strand
AGCATGCCGCGGTGAATACGTTCCCGGGCCTTGTACACACCGCCCGTCACACCACCCGAGTGGGATGCAGCCGAAGTCGATTATCGAACCCGCAAGGGACGATAACGCCCAAGCTGAATCTCGTGAGGGGGGTGAAGTCGTAACAAGGTAGCCGTACCGGAAGGTGTGGCTGGATCACCTCCTTTCTAGGGAGTCTGGGGCTCCGGGCTTCGGCCCGATGCCCTCGCTTCTAGGTCGTTCGTCTCGACATCGGTCGGGACGCCTCGCCCTATCGCCTTTCCTTCCACTCTCCTCCGGTTAAGACGCGCACCGACACAGAAGACCCCGCTCAACTGAGCGGGGTCTTCTGTTCTTGTAGTACAACCGGCCTTGCACCGAAATGTCATTCTGAGCCCCGACGTGTCGGGGCGAAGAATCTGGGGCGGGGTGGCTCAACAGAAGAACCCCACCTCCCCAGACCCTTCGTCCCGACTTGTCGGGACTCAGGGTGACATGGCGATTGCGACTTTCCGTGCAAAGCCAGTACAACCGGTGGCTGACGTCTAGAACTGGTTGCAAAAGTGTCATTCTGAGCCGTTAGGCGAAGAATCTGGGGCTTGGGGGAGGTTCCCCGCCCCAGACCCTTCGCCCGGGGACGGGCTTAGAGCCTGCCCTGAGCTTGTCGAAGGGGTGACAGCGATTGGGCTCACCGACTCGTTTTGCAACCAGTACTAGGCTGGAGATTGCTTCGGCCCGACTTCGTTGGGGCCTCGCAATGATCCAAAGAAAGCGTCCCTTGGCGTAGCCCTGAGAACTCTACGGCATCTTGCCCGGGAGCACGTACTCGTCCATGAGCTGCTGGAAGACCTGGTAGGGCTGGGCCCCCTGGAGGAGATACTTGCCATCGAAGATGAACGACGGCACAGCGGCGATGTTCAGCCGCCGCGCCAGCTCGATCTGATGCTCGACGCTCTCGGAGTACGTCCGCTCCTCTAGCGCCTGCTTCAGCCCGGGCGGGTCCAGCCCCGCCGTCTCGCCCAGGCGGACGAGGACTTCGGCGTCGCCGATGTTCTCGCGGTCGCGGAAGTAGGCGGCGAAGACGGCCCGGTGGAAGGGCTCCAGCTTATCGTGGTCGCGGGCGTACTCGGTGGCCTCCAGGGCCAGGCGAGAGTTGGAGACCTTGCCGGCGAAGCGCATCTCGAGGCCGGCCTCGGCGGCCATGGCCTCCAGCCGCGCGCGGAAGCCCTTGGTCCGCTCCGGATCGTAGCCCAGCGATCCGCCCTCGGGCGGCAGCTCCGGGTGGAGCTCGAAGGCCCGCCACTCGACCTCGACGCCGTAGTCCGCCACCAGCCGATCGACCCGCTCCAGGGCGATGTAGCAGAAGGGTCAGATATAGTCGGACCAGACGGTGAGCTTGACGGGCGGACGCGTGGGCTTGCCTTCAGCCTCGCCGGGCATGGCGCCTCGATCCCCCGGCACGCCGGGTTTGGGGTTGAGGCCATTCTAGGGGCGAGCGGAGCCGGGGTCAAACGAGGGGGGAGAGGGGGCTTTTGTGCAACGTGGCCCCAGCCTGGCGGCAAGGAATGGCGCCAGCGCTTGTGGCGCCTGCCATAATAGTCGCGCGCGGCCAGGCCCTGGCGTTGGCCGGAACGATCATCAGCGAGGCGAGCAACATGGACTTCACCTTTACTCCGGAGGAGAACGCGTGGCGCCAGGAGGTCCGGGAGTTCATCGCCCGGGAGCTCCCGCCGGACATCGGCGCGGGCGAGGACGCCTACAGCGATGAGTATTGGCCGGCGGCGCTGGGCTTTCGGCGCAAGCTAGGCCAGAAGGGCTGGACCGGCATCGGCTGGCCCAAGGAGTACGGCGGCCTCGGCGCCAGTATCATGCGGCAGGTGATCCTCAACGAGGAGATGGTCTACAACCGGGCGCCCTTGGACCCCCAGGCGTACCAGGTGGGGCCCGCCATCATCGCCCACGGCTCGGAGGACCTCAAACGGCGGTTCCTCTCGGCGACGGCGAAGCAGGAGATCGTCTGGTGTCAGGGCTTCAGCGAGCCCAACTCGGGATCGGACCTGGCCAGTCTCCAGACGCGCGCGGTGAAGGACGGCGACGACTATCTCATCACCGGCTCGAAGATCTGGACGAGCCTGGCCCATCGCGCCGACTGGATCCACATCCTCTGCCGGACGGACCCCGACGCCCCGAAGCATCGCGGGATCACCTACTTCATCGCGGACATGCACAGCCCGGGGGTGACGATCCGACCCCTGGTGAACATGGCGGGGACCTACGGCTTCAATCAGGTCTTCTTTGATAACGTGCGGGTGCCGCGCGGGAACATCCTGGGCGAGGAGAACCGCGGCTGGTACGTGGCCACGACGACGCTGGCCAACGAGCGCTCCGGGATCGTGCAGGTGTCGGGCGCGCGCCGCACTCTTGACGACCTGGCCGCGTTCATGCGCCGGGCGGGTCCGAGCCCCGCGGTCCGGCGCGAGCCGGCCATCAAGCACCGGCTGGCCGAGCTGGCCATCGAGGCCGCCGTGGGCCGGAACCTTGCCTACCGGGTCGGATGGATGCAGCACGCCGGCATCGTGCCGTTCGACATGCAGGCGTCGATCTCGAAGAACTTCGCCAGCGAGCTGACGCAGCGGGTGGCGCAGGCGGGGATGCAGGCGCTGGGGCTGTACGGGCAGCTCCTGCGCGGCAGCCGGAGCGTCGTGCTCGACGGGCTGCTGCCTGGGGCCTGCATGGGGACCATCGCGTCCACGATTGCGGCGGGCACGTCGGAGGTGAACCGGAACATCATCGCGACGCGGGGGCTGGGGCTGCCGAGGGGGTAGGGCAAGCGCGCTGCCATTAGGCGGGTGCGGAGATTGCCACGTCCGCCTGCGGCGGACTCGCAATGACAATGGGGTGGGCTGGGGCTGCCGAGGGGGTAGGGCGAGGGAGAGAGGGCTAATAGATCAGCGGGACCGTCCCCTCGGTCTGCTCGGAGGGCCGTGGGAGCCGCACGGGGCCCGCCTTGCGCGAGGCGAGGACCACGGTGGCCTTGCCGGGCGCGGTGACGGCGCCGCGCTGGTTCTCGCACCAGACGTCGAGATCGGCGCAGTGGTGCCCCTCGCCGGTGACGTGCTTGCGCAGCACCTTGCCCTTCACCCACGTCACGTCGCCGTGGTAGTTGAACTGCCGGTACTGGCCCGAGAGCTTCCAGAGCCAGGCGTCGTCGCCCATCCAGTTGGTGACGAGCTCCTGGAGGTAGCAGCTCCGCATGCGGCCGAAGTCGTAGGCCGTGGGGTTGCCGATCTTGCGGGCCCAGGAGTCCTCCCAGTGCACGCGCTCGACGATGTCCGGGACGCCGTAGTCGTTGAGCGAGAAGAACTTGGGATGGCGCTGGCGGTACTTCCAGGCGATGCGTGAGTGGCGCACGCCGCCGCCCCAGCCCCGGAGCCAGGCGATGACGTCGGTCAGGGTGAGCGGGCCCTTGACCATGGCGGGGACCTCTTCGCCCTCCCGCACGTCCTCCCAGTAGAGCGTCTGCGCCCCCCGGCGGAACTCCTTGGCGTACGCTTCGTCGATCTCCCGGACCTGCTCCGGCGTGTAGACCTGCCGCTGGAGGGTCGAGTACTTGCCCTTCTTGGCGGCCGCCTCGCGCTCGGCCCGGACGAAGAGGTAGCGGTCCACGGCGACGAGCTCGCCGCGCTGGTTCACATAATCGGCCCGGTACTTGGTGATGACGGAGCGGCCGCCGGTGAACTCGCTGCGCTCCTTCTCCACCACGTCGTACAGGTAGTAGCGGCGGGTGAAGCGGTCGCCGGGGTAGACGGGGAGGAACCACTCCCACTCGTCGCCGGAGAAGAACTCGTGGACGCCGGCGAGGGCGTGGGCGCCGCGCTCGCGGATATCGGGCCGGATTTCCTTGACCTCGTCGATGCCGGTGGTGGTCAGGAAGACGGGCGGCGCGGTCATGCTGCGCCAGCGCGTCTTGGCGCCGTACTCCGGGCTTGTGTAGAGAGGGTTGTCGTCGCCGTAGGCTAGGGCGAAGTGGCGGATCGTGTCGATGGTCGCCTCGTAGTTGAACGGCGCCTCGCGCGGGACGACGACGCCGATGCGCTCGCGCATCCTGGCGATGCCCTCGTCCGTGATCTTGCCGTGGGTGTCGGAGAGGCTCTTCGAGGATTCGGCGGTCACGGCTGGCGCTCCGGGGATGGGCTGCACTGGCCCAGGTGACCTCTGCGGGGTGGTCAGCTGATGGTGACGCAGGTGACGGTGTTGCGGATGCCGGGCAGGGGGCGGATGGTGTGGCGCAGGGCCTCGGTGATCTGGCTGAGCTCGCCGCCCTCGTATTCGACGACGATATCGTAGGGCCCCATGACCTCGTGGATCTCGACGACGCCGGGAAGGCCGGCCAGCTTCTCGGCGAGATCGGCCGTGTGGCCCGGGTCGGCGGTGATGAGGATGTAGGCTTTGATGGCCATAAAGGGTGCCTTTCTTGGGGTAGGTCCTTCGCTGACCGCCACCCCTTCGGCTTCGCTCAGGGCTCGCTCCGCTCGGCTCAAGCAAGCTCGCGGCTTCGGCTCAGGACTCGCTGCGCTCGGCTAGTCCAGGGCGCCGCCGCGCTCCTCGGCCTCGCCCCGGCAGACCTCGCACAGGAGGCCACCGCGGGTCTCGTGCTGCACGAACTCCTCGATGTTGGCCGTCGTCGGCCGGCCGCACTCGGGGCAGCGATAGTTGACGACGCTGCCGTCCACGCTGACGGCGACGTCGGCGTACCAGATCATGAGCTCGGCGCGATGGGATGGCGATTCCGAGTGGCAGAGCTCGAAGTGGCGTTCGGCGAGGAGCTCGAGGTCGCGCATCAGACTCCTGTCGCCTCGCCGGGGACAGGGGAGTCCCGGAGTGGGGGGCGAGGCTGGTGGAGGGTATTGTAGCAGAGGCGGGCAAGGAGAGAGCGGTGCGGGGAGGGCGGCATGCGCTACGCGATCAGCAGCGCATCGGCGGTGCTGCGGCTATGACATGGGGCCATTACGATTCCGGCTCTAGACGGTTTATCCCTTGCACGCGGTCGAAGTCCGTGTCGTAACTATAGATATCGGTGATCCCCCGGGCCTCCATGAAGGCGGCGTTGTAGGCATCAACGAAGCTCATGCGCTGGGCGCAATAGAGATTGAAGGCTCTGCGGAAGATAGGTTTATTAGGGAGGCGTATTCCAGGCAGGAGGATGAGGGGCTCAAGAGCATTCCTGATTGCTTCCGGCGAAAGGGCATAGCGCTTGGACTGGAGAATGAAAACGGCCTCCACAACAACGAGTTCGGAGGTAACGACGATTTCCTCTCCTTGCTCAACGCGTCTGAGAAGAGACGTACTCGCTTTCGACTGTACCAGGTCGTCCTGGGTCAGATGGCGGAGCAAGATGTTGGTGTCAAGGAAAAGCGCCATCAGCCTTCACGCGACACGTCTTCAGCGATCTCCTCTTCGATTACTCGTCGGAACTTGGACCAGTCCTTGATCTTATGCCGAGTCTTGACTGCACCTGCCGTCGCGAGCACCGCAGACTTGGCTGGCCGCAGGCGGGCTTCGCCCTTGACGAGCCGGAACTCTACTCGGTCCCGCGGTTTGATCTTCAGAGCTTTTCGGATCGGCGCAGGGATGGTGACTTGCCCTTTTTGCGTCACCGTGGTTATCTGTTGTGCCATGACTGACCTCTGGATGTGTAATACCTCATTAGGTTGTAATATTATCATAGTACAGTATTACCTCGATATCAAGTAATACTACCCGATCCACATCGCATCCCCGAAGCTGTAGAAGCGGTAGCGCTGGCGCACCGCCTCGGCGTAGGCGCGCTCGATCAGGCCCTTGCCGGCGAAGGCGCTGACGAGCATGAGGAGCGTCGAGCGGGGCAGGTGGAAGTTGGTCACCAGGATATCGACGGCCCGGAACCGGTGGCCCGGCAGGATGAAGAGGTCCGTCCAGCCGGCGTAGGGCGCTACGGTCTCCCCTGCTGTGGCCGCCCGCGCCGCCGTCTCCAGCACGCGGACGGACGTCGTCCCCACGGCGACGATGCGCCCGCCCCTGGCCCGGGCCAGGTTGACCTCGCGCGCCGTCTCGGCCGGGAGCTGGGCATACTCCCGGTGGATGCGATGGCGCCGCGGGTCCTCCTCCTCGACGGGCCGGAAGGTGTCCAGCCCGATGTGCAGGGTGACGAACGCCGAGCCGATGCCTCGCCCGGCCAGGCGGTGCAGAAGCCCCGGCGTGAAGTGGAGCCCCGCCGTGGGCGCGGCGGCGCTCCCCCGGACGCGCGCGTAGACGGTCTGGTAGCGCTCGGCGTCGGCCAGGGGCTCGCGGATGTAGGGCGGCAGCGGCGTCTGGCCGCACTCCTCGATGGCCGCCTCGTCCTCGAAGCGCACGGCCACGATGCCGCCCTCGCCGCGTTCCGCCACCTCGACGGTGTGCTGGCGGCTGCCGCCCTCCAGCGCCAGGCGGGAGCCGGGCTTGAGCCGGCGAGCTGGCCGCGCCAGCGCCTGCCAGAGCCCCGGTCCCGTCCGGTGCAGCAGGAGCAGCTCGGCCCGGCCCCCGGAGCCGGCCCTGCGGGCGCGGAGGCGCGCGGGGATGACCCGGCTATCGTTGAAGACGAGCAGATCGCCGGGGCGCAGGAGGTCCGGGAGCTCATCGAACCGGCGGTGGCCGATGGCGCCCGTCGTCCGCTCCACGACCATCAGGCGCGCATGGTCCCGGGGCTCGATGGGGCGCTGGGCGATGAGCTCCTGGGGCAGCGCGTAGTCGAAGTGGGAGGTTCGGAGCGGCGCGTTGGACTCGGAATCGATCATGTTGGTGTCCAGCACCAGGAAGGATGAAAATCGGGGGCCAGGCGGTGAGGGCCGCATGTTCGTCGGAATCGCCGGCGGGCATCGCGCGACGAGCTCGGCGGCTATCCCAGACTCGCGGCGGCGCGCTCTGCGGCCTGCACCGTGCTCGCCACCAGCATCGCGACGGTCATGGGGCCGACGCCGCCGGGCACCGGCGTGATGGCCGAGGCCACCTGGCGAGCCCCTTCGAAGTCCACGTCGCCCACGAGGCGCGTGCCGCTCTTCGTCGTGGCGTCCGGGATGCGGTTGATGCCCACGTCGATGACGACGGCGCCGGGCTTGATCATCGCGGCGGTGACCCAGCGGGGCCGGCCCGTGGCCACCACCAGGATATCGGCCTGGCGGGTGTGGGAGGCGATGTCGCGCGTGCCGGTGTGGCAGATGGTGACGGTGGCGTTGGCGCCCGGGGCTTTTCGGACGAGGAGCAGCGCCAGCGGCATGCCGACGATGTTGCTCCGCCCGCAGACGACGACGTGTCTGCCGCCAGGGTCGTGGCCGGTCCGCAGGAGGAGCTGCTGAATGCCCAGGGGCGTCGCCGGCACGAAGATGGGCTGGCCGGCGGCCAGGCGGCCCATGCTCACCGGGTGCAGGCCGTCGGCGTCCTTCTCCGGGTCGATGGCATGGAGCACGCGCTCCTCATCGACCTGCGGCGGCAGCGGGAGCTGGACGAGGATGCCGTGGAAGCGCGGGTCGCGGTTGAGCGCCTCAACCTGGCCGATGACCTGGGCCAAGGTGGACTCCTTGGGCAGGCGGCAGGTCTCGGCGAAGAGGCCCGTCTCCTCGCAGGCCCGGGCCTTGTTCCGGACGTAGACCTGCGAGGCCGGGTCGCCGCCCACCAGCACCGCCGCCAGACCCGGCGTCACGCCGTGCTTCGCCTTGAGCGCGGCCACCCGCTGGGCCAGCTCCGCCAGCACCTCGCCGGCGATGCGCTTCCCGTCGATGATCTCCGCCGCCATGTCCTCGTCTCCGTCTCCCGGTTGCCCTCAGAGGTTGTGAATTTTTCCTTCGTAGGGGCAACCACGGGGGTTGCCCCAGATGGGCGGGCACCCTTCGGCTTCGCTCAGGGCAGGCTCCGGCCCGCCCCTACGGGCTCCGTCTCCCGGCCGCCCTCAGAGGGGCCACCGCTCCTTATGGTAGCCCATCTCCCAGAACAGGTACTCGTGCCGGGCGCTGGCCTGGTAGACCTCTTCGAGGCGCCTCCGCTCCGCGCTGGACAGCCGCCGGGACCGGTCGTCCAGGTAGCGCGCCAGCCACTGGGCCACGGCCTGGAAGTCGTCCGAGGCGTAGGCGGCGATCCACTGAGCGTACCGGTTGTGCCGGGACGTATCGCCCGTCGCCGCCAGGTGCAGGGCGATCTCGCAGTAGCCGGCCTGGCAGGGGAGCAGGGCCGCGGCGATCTCGCGTGCCGATCCCTGGTAGGCCACGCTGAGCAGGTGGTGGGCGTAGGCGGCGGTGGCGGGCCCGGCCCGCGTGCGCTCCAGATCGCGCGCCGTCAGGCCGAAGCTCGCGCAGTAGCGCCGGTGCATCTCCATCTCCTGCGTGAGGGTGGCGTGGGCGAGGCCGGCGAAGCGGGTCATCCCCTCCAGATCGGGCGCCTTGGCGGCGGCGATGGCTAGCACGCGACTGTAGTCGATCAGGAACCGGTAGTCCTGGCGCAGGTAGTAGGTGAACCGGTCCAGCGGGAGCGAGCCATCGCCCAGGCCCCGGACGAAGGGGTGGGCCAGGATCCTCTGCCAGATGCCGTCGGTGCGCTGGCGCAGGGTGGCGGCGAGGCCCATGATGGAGTCCATTATACCGGTATACCGGCGGGCCGGCCGTGGACGCTCCAGGAGGGGCCGACTATAATGGCCGGGCCTGGCTGGCGCCCGGGCGACCGAGGGGCAGACGCTTGCTGACCGTTGGCGTGGACATCGTCGAGATTCACCGCGTGCAACAGGCCCTCTCCCGCAGGGGCGAGCGCTTCCTCCAGCGGGTCTACACCGAGGCGGAGCTGGCCCTCTACCGCGACCACATCAGCGAGCTGGCCGCCCGGTTCGCCGGCAAGGAGGCCGTCATGAAGGCCCTGGGCACCGGTATCCGGGGCGTGGCCTGGCGCGAGATCGAGATCCTGCCGAACCGCCGGGGGAAGCCGGTGGTCCTGCTCCACGGCCGGGCCAAGGAGCGGGCGCGCTCCCTGGGCCTCGACGAGATGGCCATCAGCCTCGCCCACTCCGAGGACTTCGCCGTGGCGTCGGTCGTAGGGGGTTCGCGGTGAAGGTCGTCACCGTCCAGCAGATGCACGCGCTGGAGGCCGAGTGCGAGCGCGGGGGCGTCTCGACGGACCGGCTGATGGAGAACGCCGGCCTGGCCGTGGCCGAGCAGGCCCGGAAGCTGGTGGGGGCGCTGAAGGGCGAACACATCGCGGTCCTGGCGGGTCCGGGGAACAACGGCGGCGACGGCCTGGTGGCGGCCCGTCATCTGAACGATTGGGGCGCCCGCGCGCACGTCTTCCTCTGCGCGCCGCGCAAGGAGGGCGACCCCAAGCTCGAACAGCTCCGGGACCTGGCCGTCGACATCGTCGAGCTCCAGGGCGCAGGCGAGCTGCAGACGCTGGAGCGAGCCCTGGGCTCCTCGGCGCTGGTTATCGACGCCGTGCTGGGGACGGGACGCTCGCGCCCGCTGGAGGGCAGCATCCGCGCCGCCCTGGAGCTGCTCCAGGCGGCGAAGCGCTCTCGCCCATCGCTGCAGGTGCTGGCGCTGGACACGCCCTCGGGCCTGGACGCCGATACGGGCGCCTGCGATCCCGCGACGCCCTATGCGGACGTCACGGTCACCCTGGGCTTTCCCAAGGTCGGCCTGTTCAACTTTCCTGGCGCGGGGCGCGTCGGCCGGCTCGTCACCGCCGATATCGGCATCCCCGCCGGTCTGGCCGACGCCATTCAGCTCGACGTGGCCTCGGACGCGTGGGTCCGGTCGATCCTGCCCGCGCGGCCCCTCAACGCCAACAAGGGCACCTTCGGACGGGTGATGGTGGTGGCCGGCTCCGCCACCTACATCGGCGCGGCCTACTTGGCGTGCGCGGCCGCCATCCGGGCCGGGGCGGGCCTGGTGACGCTGGCGACTCCGGCCAGCCTGGTCCCCGTCATCGCGGCGCAACTCCCGGAGGTCACCTTTCTCCCGCTGGAGGAGGCCGAGCCAGGCGTGATGAAGGGCGTCGAGAGCGCGCGGCAGGTCCACCAGGCCCTCACCGGCTACAACACCCTGCTCGCCGGGTGCGGCGTCGGCCTGCGGCCCCAGACCTCGGAGATGGTGCGCCATCTGCTGAGCTCCCTGCCGTCCAGCCTCTCCGTCCGCGTGGTGGTGGACGCCGACGGGCTCAACATCCTGGCCCAGTCGCCCAACTGGTGGCGGCGCCTGAGCGCGGAGGCGGTGCTGACGCCTCATCCCGGCGAGATGCGGCGCCTGGCCGACCAGAGCGTCGAGGAGATCCAGGCCGAGCGGCTGAAGGCGGCCCGCGAGGCGGCGGTGCGCTGGCGCAAGACCGTGCTCCTCAAAGGGGCGTACAGCATCATCGTGATGCCGGAGGGGCAGGCGGTCATCAACCCCTTCGCCAACCCGGCGCTGGCGACGGCCGGCACCGGCGACGTGCTGGCGGGGCTGGTGGCCGGGCTTCTGGCCCAGGGCCTCTCCACCTTCCACGCCGCCGCGGCGGGCGCCTACCTCCACGGCGCCGCCGGCGAGATCGTGCGCGACGAGACGGGCGACATGGGCGCCGCCGCATCCGACCTGCTCCCCGCCATCCCCAGGGCCATCCGCCGCCTGCGTACCGGCTGACGCCGACGGCCCGCCGGGGCCTGTGCTATAATGGCGTGAATAAAAGAAAGTCGTAGCATCACGGGACCGGGTGAACGGGTAGTTGGACAAGGACACCAAGCAGGGACTTCTCCGCGATTTCGAGACGCATCCGGGTGACACCGGGTCGGCCGAAGTCCAGGTAGCGCTCCTCACCCAGCGCGTCAACGCGATCACCGAGCACCTCCGGGGCCACCGGAGCGATCATCACTCGCGTCGTGGGCTGTTCAAGCTCGTTGGACAGCGTCGGCGGCTGCTCCGCTACCTGCACCGCGAAGACGTCGAGCGCTACCGGAGCCTCATCCAAAAGCTCGGCCTTCGGAGATAACCTCGCCCTCCAGCGGGTTTTTCCTGCTTCCCCGGCTCGCACCCAGAGAGGACTTGATACTCATGCCGCGTTCCTTTGAGCGCCAGATCGGCGAAAAGACCCTGCGAGTCGAGGCCGGTGGCCTGGCCGGCCAGGCGAACGGCGCCGTCACCGTCCGCTACGGGGACAGCATGGTGCTCGTCACCGCCTGCGTCTCGCCCGCGCCCCGCGAGGGCATCGACTTCCTGCCTCTGACCATCGACTACGAGGAGCGCCTCTACGCCGCCGGCAAGATCCCCGGCAGCTTCTTCCGCCGCGAGGGCAGACCCTCCCAGGACGCCATCCTCGCCATGCGCCTCACCGACCGGCCCCTGCGCCCCCTCTTCCCCAAGGGCCTGCGTAACGACGTCCAGGTCATCATCACTACCCTCTCCGCCGACCAGGAGAACGATCCCGACATCCTCGCCATCGTCGGGGCCTCGGCCGCCCTCTCCATCTCGGACATCCCATTCAACGGGCCCATCGCCGCCAGCCGCATCGGCTTCGTCGATGGCCGCCTGGTCGTCAACCCCACCTTCCAGCAGCTGGCCCAGAGCAAGCTCGATCTCGTCGTCGCCAGCACCCGGCAGGCCGTCGTCATGGTCGAGGCCAACGCCAGTGAGGTCTCCGAGGAGATCCTGCTCCAGGGCCTGAAGATGGCCCAGACCGTCAACGGCGAGGTCATCGACCTCATCGACGAGATGGTGCGCGCCGCCGGCAGGCCCAAGTTCTCCGTCCCCGCGCCCAAGCCGGCGCCCCAGGAGATCGAGGCCGCGGTGGCCTCCGCCATGAAGGGCCGGCTGGGCGGCATCCTGTACAAGACCGGGCTCAAGACGGAGCGGGAGCAGGGCCTGGACGCCCTCAAGGCGGAGATCGTCCAGAAGCTCTCGGCCACCTGCCCGCCGGAGAAGGTCGCGGACGCCTTCGAGTCGCGGCTGAAGGCGGAGGTGCGCCAGAGCATTCTGGAGCGGGGCCTCCGGCCCGACGGCCGCGGCCTCAAGGACGTCCGGCCCATCACCTGCCAGGTGGGCCTGCTCCCGCGGACCCACGGCTCCGGCCTCTTCACCCGCGGCGAGACCCAGGTGCTGACCATCGCCACCCTGGGCTCCATCGGCGAGCGCCAGAAGATCGATAGCATCGGGGTCGAGAAGTACAAGCGCTATCTGCACCACTACAACATGCCGCCCTACTCGACGGGCGAGGTGAAGCGCATGGGCGGCGCCGGCCGGCGCGAGATCGGCCACGGGGCGCTCGCCGAGCGGGCGCTCCTGCCCGTCATCCCGGACGAGGAGCATTTCCCCTACGTCATCCGCCTGGTGTCGGAGGTGCTCAGCTCCAACGGCAGCACGTCCATGGCCAGCGTCTGCGGCAGCACCCTGGCCCTCATGGACGCCGGCGTGCCCATCAAGGCCCCCGTGGCGGGCGTCGCCATGGGCCTCATCAAGGGCGAGGGCGAGTCCTTCGCCGTCCTCACGGACATCATGGGCACGGAGGACCACCTGGGCGATATGGATTTCAAGGTGGCGGGCACCGAGGCCGGCGTCACCGCGCTCCAGATGGACATGAAGGTCACGGGCATCGGCTTCCCTGTGCTGGCCCAGGCCATGGAGCAGGCCCGCGAAGGGCGTCTCTTCATCCTGGCCAAGATGCGCGAGACCATCGCCGGGGCGCGGCCCGAGCTCAGCAAGTACGCCCCGCGCATGACGCGGATCACCATCGACCCGGAGAAGATCGGCGCCGTCATCGGCCCCGGCGGCAAGGTCATCCGCCGCATCATCGAGGTCACCAAGGCCACCGTGGACGTGGAGGACGATGGCTCCATCTTCGTCGGCTCCACTACGGAGGAGGGGGCGCGCAAGGCCATCGAGATGATCCGCGCCCTCACGGAGGATGTGGTGGTGGGGACTGTCTACACCGGCAAGGTCACCCGCCTCATGAACTTCGGCGCCTTCGTCGAGGTCCTGCCCGGCAAGGAGGGCCTCGTCCACATCAGTGAGCTGGCCGACCAGCGGGTGAACCGGGTGGAGGACGTGGTGAAGGTCGGCGACGAGATCATGGTGATGGTCTCGGAGATCGACCGGATGGGGCGGATCAACCTCTCGCGGCGCGCCGTGCTGGAGGGCCTGGGGGCCTCCGGGGCGCGCGTCCGCGACGAGGCGCAGCCCTCGGGGAACGGCCAGCCCGTTCAGCCTGCCCAGCCTGCCCAGCCCGCCGGCCCTCCTCAAGAAGGACGTCCTCCTTACCGGAGCGGCCCGCCTCGGGCGGGCGGCCCGCGTCCCTACCGCGGCGGCGACCGCGGCCCTGACCGTGGCCCCGAGCGTGGCCCCGAGCGCGGCGGCTACCGTGGCGGACGGGACGAGCGCGGGCCCAGGCCCG
>CAZKTO010000074.1:0-13572 GCA_964555685.1 uncultured Dehalococcoidia bacterium | reverse complement strand
AGCTCTCTCCTGAAGGGAGAGGGACGATACCCCCTTCCTCTTTAGGGAAGGGGGCTAGGGGGTTAGGTCCGAGGCCTCCCCGGCACCCTGGTTTAGATCTCAATGCTCGGCTCTGTAGCACCGGTCCCTGACCTATGAATTATGGCGTCGCGCTGCGAACGTGGGACACGGCGGGCGACCTCGGCCGGCCCCAAGCGCTCGTCGAGCTCGCCCGGCTCGCCGAGTCGCTGGGCTACGACTCGGTCTGGGCATCCGACCACGTCGCCGTGCCGGTGTACGATATCCCCCGCATCGGCGAGCGGTGGATGGACCCGCTGGTGCTCCTGGCCTTCCTCGCGGCGCGGACGGAGCGCATCCGCCTGGGCACGGACGTGCTGGTGCTCCCCTACCGGCACCCGCTCTTCGTCGCCAAAGCCGCCGCCGCCCTCGACCGCCTCTCCGGCGGGCGGCTGATCCTGGGCGTGGGCACCGGCTACATCGAGCCGGAGTTCCGGGCGGTCGGCGTGCCATTCGAGAGCCGCGGCGCGCGCATGGACGAGCACCTGCGGGCGCTGCGCCAGATATGGGCTGGCACGGGGCCCGTCTCCTTCCAGGGCCGGTTCGTTCAGTTCAGCGATATGTTCGTCGAGCCCAGGCCGGTGCAGCGCCCTCACCCGCCCATCTGGGTCGCCGGCGGGGTCTATGGCGTCGCCCCAAGGGTCGTGCGCCGTGCGGTGGAACTAGCCGACGGGCTTCACGTCTTCCAGCCCACGCTGGAGCAGCTTGACAATGTGTTGCAGCACTTGGACACTGCCACCCGCGAGGCGGGGCGCGCCCGCCTGCCGCACGTCTCCATGAGCTTCCGGCCCGTCCAGGTCGACTACAACGACCGCTCGCGCCGCGTGCGCCCCTCAGGGGAGCGCAAGCTCCTGAGCGGGACCGTCCGCGAGGCGCGGGCCGATATCGAGGCGCTCCGGCGCCGGGGCGTGAGGCATCTGGTGCTGCGCTTCGCCGCCGGCGACGACGGATATCGAGGCGTAGTCCGCGCCATGGAGCGCTTCGCCCGGGAGGTAGGGACTGGGGACTAGGGATACTTGCGTAACTTCCTAAACTACCTGGCGCTCTGGCCCTCTCCCTCCTGTCCCTCTCCTGAATGGAGAGGGACGATACCCCCTTCCTCTTTAGGGAAGGGGGCCAGGGGGTTAGGGCCCGAGTGGCATGAGCGAAGACGAGGTTTAGCAATCAATGCTCGGCTCTGTAGGATTGCCAGCACCCAGACCCCAGTCTCGCTTCTCCATTGACACGCCTGGAGGCCGGGGCTACCCTGCGCCCAGCATTCGAGCCTTGGAGCCGCCCATGGAACGTGTGAACGTCGGCTTCACCTTCCCGGCCGAGCAGGCCATCATGGACATGGTCGCCGCCGTCTCGCCCCGCGTGCGCGTCGTCGATCTCAACCCGTGGCTCCGGGACGAGGCGGCCTCCGCCCAGGCGCGGGCCAAGGCCGACGAGGCCCTGCGCGAGATCGAGGTCCTCTTCATCGCCCGCATCCCGCGCGATCTGCTCCGGCGGGCGCCCAAGCTCCGGTGGTGCCAGTGGGTCGGGACCGGCATCGACCATCTCCAGAATGCGGGGCTCCTGGGCTCCGGGATCACCCTCACCAACGTGACGGGCACTAACGCGCTGCCCATCGCCGAGCACTGCTTCCTCTTCATGCTCATGTTCGTCAAGAAAGAGCTGGCGGTCCTGGCCCAGCAGCGCGCCCACGCCTACCATCGCGAGGCCGTCCGGCCCAGCTTCATCGAGGGGCAGACCCTCGGCGTCCTGGGACTGGGCGGCATCGGGCAGGAGGTGGCCCGGCTGGGGAAGGCGTTCCGGATGCGGGTGCTGGCGACACGGCGTTCGGCCACGCGCAGGGAGCGCGGCGCGGACGGCGTCGACGAGCTCTACCCCATGGCCGAGCTCCATGCGCTGCTGGGGGAGTGCGACTTCGTCGTCATCGCGCTCCCCCTCACGGACGCGACCCGGCGCCTCATCGGAGAGCGGGAGCTGCGGGCCATGAAGCCAACGGCCTATCTCATCAACGTGGGCCGGGGCCCCATCGTCGACGAGGCGGCCCTCGTGCGGGCGCTCAAAAGCAGGACCATCGCGGGCGCGGGGCTCGATGTCTTCGAGACGGAGCCGCTGCCCGCCGAGAGCGAGCTGTGGGACCTCCCCAGGGTCCTGGTGAGCCCCCACGTCTCCGGCGACGTGATCGATAACCGGGTGCGGGCGGCCCGCTTCTTCTGCGACAACCTTCAGCGCTACCTGGCCGGCCAGCCCCTGCGTAACGTCATCGACCAGGCCAAGGGGTACTAGCGGCCGTCACCCCCTCGGCCGCGATAGGTCCAGCTGGCGGATCTCGCGCAGCGCCACGATGGCCCCGGCCGCGCCCGCTGAAAGCGTCGCGCCCATCGCCATCACCGCCGTGGCGGGGCTCGTCGCCTCGGCCAGGACGCCCGCGCCGACCGCTCCCAGAGGCGTCAGGCCGAACTCCATCACGAGAATGCTCATGACCCGTCCGCGGAACTTGTCGTCCACGAGCATCTGGATCAGCGTGTTGCTCAGGGAGAGGTACAGCATGCTGAACATGCCCGTGAAGAAGAGGATCGAAAGCGACAGGCCGTAGCTCTCGGAGAGGGAGAAGACGACCAGCGAGCCTCCAAAGGCCAGCGCCACCGCCATCAGCAACAGGCCGCCCCGGCGTTGCAGGTTCAGCGACGCCAGCACCAGCGTGCCCGCTAGCGATCCGAAGCCCGTAAAGCCCAGCATCGTGCCGAATGCCAACTCGCCCTTGCCCAGGACGTCGCGGGCGAAGACGGGCATCAGGGCGATGTATGGCAGCCCCACGGTTACGGGGAAGAGAGCGAGGATGATGAGGGTCAGGATCACCCGGTCCCGCCGGAGGTACCGGACGCCCTCGCGCAGGCTCTCCACGACGGTCTCTCGGGCGGCGGCGCTGGGCCTCGTGCGCGTCCGAATGCCCACCGTGAAGACGAGCACGGCCGCATAGAGCGCCGCGGCGATGGCGTAGGTGACGCCGAACCCCAGGCCGCCCAGGAGCGCCGCCCCGATGAACGGGCCGATGGACCGGGAGAGGTTGAATCCCGCGGAGTTGAGCGCCACGGCGTTCATCAGGTCGCTGCGGGGGACGAGCTGCGGGATGAAGGTGTGGCGCACGGGGTTGTTCAGCGCCCAGAGGATTCCGAACCCCAGCACGAGCGCGAAGATATGCCAGAGCTCCAGCGCGCCGGAGAGATCGAGCGCCGCCATCATGGCGGCGAGGAGCGCCGCGGCGATCTGGCTGATGATGAGGACGTTGCGCCGCTCGAACCGGTCGGCGATGATCCCGCCCAGAGGGGCCAGGGCCAGGGACGGCAGCGCCCGTGCGCCGGCTACGAGGCCCACCATGGTGGCGGAGTCGGTCCGCTCCAGGACCACCCACGAGACGGCGGTCTGTTCGATCCACTGGCCGGCGCTGACGCCCAGGATGCCCGCCCAGAGCAAACGAAAGTCCCGGTGACGCAGGGAGCGGAAGGTGCCCACGCCCTGCCGCGGCATGGGCTCGGCGGGCGAGACGGGGATGCTCTGCGGGGCCTGTTCTAGGGTCTGGCGTTGCACCGGGCGATCTGGGCCTGCGGGCCGGGGCTCTGGAGGCCGCCGGTGGCCGTGCGTCCCATTCTAGCGTGGGAGCGGGCGCTGTCAAACAGAAGCGGCGGCGGTCTCCCACCCCCGCCTCGCTCCCTCGTGCCGTTTCCCCTGTCCCCAGTCCCTTGTTCCCAGCGGGTATACTGGGGCCACCTTTCCCCAGGAGGCCAGGCCCCAATGATCGACTACAGCCGGCTCGCCAAGGAGTGCCATATCGACGTTCGGCTCGACGGCAACGTCGCGGTGCTGACTATCAACCGCCCCGACCGGATGAACGCCATCGGCGGGATGATGCACGAGGGGATCGAGGAGGCCCTGGTCCTCTTCAACCGCGACGAGCGGGTGCGGGCCATCGTCATCACCGGCGCCGGCGAGCGCGCCTTCTGCGCCGGCGCCGACGTCAAGGACATGGCCAGCCGGGCCGATTCGGGCGAGGTCCGGTCCCTGGGCCACATCTTGAGGAACGCCAAGTGGCTCATCCAGAACTTCCTGAACGTCGAGGCGCCCATCGTCGCCGCCATCAACGGCGACGCCGTGGGTTTGGGGGCCACCATCGCCCTCATGTGCGATATCACCATCATGGCGGACACCGCCCGCATCGGGGACACCCACGTCAAGGTCGGCCTTGTCGCCGGCGACGGCGGCGCGCTGATGTGGCCCTACCTCATCGGCATGAACCGGGCCAAGGAGCTCCTGATGACCGGCCGTCTCGTCAAGGCCGACGAGGCGGCGCGCATCGGCCTGGTGAACCGCGTGGTGCCCAAGGCGAAGCTCATGGAGGAGTCCATGGCCATGGCCCGCGAGCTCGCCGGCGGCGCCCCCCTGGCCGTCCGCTGGACCAAGATGTCCCTCAACCAGCACATCTGGCAGCAGGTGATCAACACGCACCACTTCGCCCTGGGCGTCGAGTCGCTGTCCATGGCCTCCGAGGATCTCAAGGAGGGGGCCCGCGCCTTCGCCGAGAAGCGGCCGCCCCAGTGGAAGGGCCGCTAGACCCTCGCTGACGCGGGGACGAGCCAGACTGGGGCCGCGCGGCCCCAGTCTTTGGGCCTCGGCGCCCCGGCCCCGCGCGCATCCCGATGGACACCGCTCTCTCAGGCGTCACCGTCCTCGACCTGACCTTTGGCATCGCCGGGCCGTTCTGCACCAAGACCATGGCCGGCCTCGGGGCCCAGGTCATCAAGGTCGAGCGCCCGTGGGGCGGCGACCCGGCCCGCCACGCCGGACCCTTTCTGCACGACCTCCCGGACCTCGAGACCAGCGCCCTCTTCCTCGATCTCAACGGCGGGAAGCGGAGCCTCACGGTGGATATCAAGAGCGCGGCGGGAACGGGGATCGTCCGGGCGCTGGCGTCCCAGGCCGGCATCCTCGTCGAGAACTTCAAGCCCGGGACGATGGACCGCCTGGGGCTCGGTTTCGCCGCCCTCCACGCCCTGAACCCGAAGCTCACCCAAGTCTCCGTCACCAACTTCGGCCAGACGGGCCCCTACCGCGACTACGCCGGGGCCGACATGCTTTTCTACGGGATGGGCGGCGAGATGTACTCGACCGGTCTCCCGGACCGCACGCCCATCCGCCTGGGCAACTACGTGATGCAGGCCCAGGCGGGGAGCCTGGCCGCCGCCGCCGGGCTCATGGCGTGGTACGGCGTGCGGCGCGGCGCTCCGGGACAGCAGGTGGACCTCTCGATCTTCGAGGCGGCGGCCCACAGCGCCGACCGCCGCATCCAATACCTCCTCGGCTACGCCTACAACGGCACCAACCCCACGCGCCGGGACAGCATCTGGTCCATCTATCCCACGGGCGTCTACCCTTGCAAGGACGGGTTCATGGAGATCTTTGGCGGCGGACTCCAGTTCTTCTCCCGCACCTGCCGCATGATCGGCATGCCCGAGCTCATCACGGACGAGCGCTTCGCCAAGCCGGCGGACCTGGTGGACCCGGCGCGCAAGGACGAGTTCGACGCCATCTTCCTGCCCTGGGTCGTCGAGCGCACCCGCGCCGAGTGCATGGACGCCGCCCAGCGGGAGAGCGTCTACGCCGCGCCCATCTTCACGCCCGAGGACGTCTTCCACGACCGCCACTTCTGGGAGCGCGGCTACTTCGTCGATGTCGACCATCCCCGCGCGGGGCGGCTGCGCAGCCCCGGCGCCCCGGCCAAGATGTCAGCGACGCCATGGCGGCCGGCGCCGGCCCCGCTCCTGGGCGCCGACACCGAGGCGGTCCTCTCGGGCCGGCTGGGCTATAGCAAGGCCGAGCTGGCGCGTCTGCGCCAGTCCGGCGTGATCTGAGGAGTCCTCGAATGCCGCCGCTGCCGCTCCAAGGAGTCCGGGTCGTCGATATGACGGCTGTCATCGGCGCGCCGTACGGCACGCTCATGCTGGCCGACATGGGCGCCGAGGTCATCCGCATCGAGTCGACCCGCTTCTTCGCCAGCACCACCCGCGGCTATCAGGCCCGGCCCGATAAGACTCTCGTGCCCACCCTGGGGCCCGTGGGCCGCGGCTATCCGGGCCTGGACCCCGGGGAGCGTCCGTGGAACCGCTTCGCTCTCTTCAACTGCCATGCCACCAACAAGCGGAGCATGACCGTGGACCTGGCCCAGCCCGAGGGGCGGGCCATCGTCTACCGGCTCATGGCCGTCAGCGATCTCTTTGTCGAGAACATGCCTGGCGTGGCCGAGAAGTTGGGTCTGGACTATCCGCGCCTGCGTCAGGTCCGGCCGGACATCATCATGATCTCCGTCTCGGGCATGGGCGCCACGGGCCCGTACAAGGGCCTCCGGGGCTTCGGCAACATCATCGAGGATGTCATGGGCCATGCCTGGCTGCGCGGCTACCCGGAGGACCACCCCGAGTCCCTCACCAACGCCGTACCCTCGGACCCCGCGGTCGGCGCCGCCCTGGTCTGGTCGGCCATGGCGGCCCTTCACTACCGCGACCGCACGGGCAGGGGCCAGTACATCGACCTCTCGATGGCCGAGACCTTCGTCCACCACCTGGCTCCCGCCTACCTGGACTACGCCATGAACGGCCGCGTCCAGCGGACGACGGGGAACCGGCACCCCTACCTGGCCCCCCACAACTGCTACCCCTGCTCGGGCCAGGACCGGTGGGTGAACATCGCCGTCGGGACGGACGAGCAGTGGCGGGCCCTGCGGCGGGTCATGGGCGACCCCGCGTGGGCCCGAGACTCGCGCTTCGCCGACGGCTACCGGCGCCTCCGCCACCAGGACGATCTGGACCGGGGCATCGCGGCGTGGACGCGGGAGCGGACGAGCGAGGAGGTCCAGGAGCTGCTCCAGGGCGCGGGCGTCGCTGCGGGCGTGGTCATGAGCATCGCCGACCTCTTTGGCGACCGGCACCTGCGGGCCCGCGGCTTCTATCGCGCCATCACGCACCCGGACGCCGGCACCCACGACTACCCCTTCGGCCTCTGGCGCATGTCGGAGACGCCCTTCGAGGTGCGGCATGCGGCGCCGCTTTTGGGCGAGGACAACCCGTACGTCTACCGGGAGCTCTTGGGGTACGCTGGAGCGGAGCGCCGGCGCCTCGAAGAGGCCGGGCACATCGGGATGGAGTACGCGCCGAATATCCCTTAGGCAAGAGGGCAGTTGCTCGGAGAAAGGAGCCTCTCGTGGGCACACTGGAAGGCAAGGTAGCGATCGTCGCGGGGAGCAGCCGGGGGATCGGCAAGGCCATCGCCAGGGTCTACGCACGGGAGGGCGCCAAGGTAGCGGTCGTGGCGCGGTCGGAGACGGCGGGCAAGCTGCCCGGCACCATCGGCGAGACGGCGGCGGAGATTCGGTCGGCCGGCGGCGTGGCGCTCCCGGTCCGGTGCGACATCGTGGACGAGGGCGACGTGGAGGCCATGGTCCAGCGGGTGCAGGCGGAGCTGGGGCCCGTGGACATCCTGGTCAATAGCGCCGCCGTGATCCTGTACAACCTGCTCACGGAGACGCCGTTCAAGCGCTGGGAGTTGATCTTCCGCGTCAATGTGCACGGCGCCTTTCTTCTCTCCAAGGCCGTCCTGCCGGGGATGATCGAGCGGCGCTCGGGCAACATCGTCCAGCTCACGTCCATGGGAGCGGTGCGCTGGGGCAAGGGCGGCAACGCCTACGGCGCGACGAAGGCGGCGCTGGAGCGGTACTGCTTCGGGCTCGCCGCCGAGGTCAAGCAGTACAACATCGCGGTGAACTGCCTGGACCCCGGCCCGGTGAAGACGGAGGGCGCCCTCTTCACGCGCGGCGAGCGGGCCGACTGGTCCAACTGGGTCGAGCCGATGGAGGTGGGGCCGGTGGCGCTCTACCTGGCGCGGCAGACGGCCGCGACCATGACAGGCCAGGTGGTCCGGCGGACGGAGTTCAAGGAGGGCTAGAGCCGCCGCCCGCTGCCGCCGCCATCGACGGGGATCGAGGCCCCGGTGATGTAGGACGACTCGTCCGAGGCGAGGAAGAGGGCCACCGTCGCGATCTCCTCCGGCTGGCCGATGCGCCGCAGCGGCACGCCGGCGCCGATGCGGCCACGCCAGTTGTCGCCCATGTAGACGCGCTGATGCTTGGCGAGGCGCGGCGTGTCGATAGGTCCCGGGCAGATGGCGTTGACCCGGATCCCCTTGGGGCCGTAGTCCAGCGCCATGGCCTTGGTCAGGCCGATGACCCCGTGCTTGGATGAGACGTAGGCCGCCTGGTTCTCGGAGGCCGAGAGGCCCAGGGTGGATGCCACGTTGATGATGGCGCCGCCGCCCTGCTTGAGCATGTGGGGGATGGCGTACTTGGCGGTGTAGTAGTAGCCCGTCAGGTTCGTCTCGATGGTGCCGAGCCAGTGCTCCTCGGGCATCTCCGCAACCCTCTCGGGGACGGGCGTATCGGGCCGGTTGCGCGCCGCGTTGTTATAGAGGATATCCAGCCGGCCGAACATATCTACGGTCTGCCGGATGAGACCCTTGACCTGGTCGAGCTTGGAGACGTCGCACGGGACGAACTTCGCCTGTCCCCCGGCCGACGCGATGATGTCGGCGGTCTTGGCGCCGCCCTCCTCGTTGATGTCGGCCACCGTCACCCGGGCCCCTTCTCGGGCGAAGAGGACCGCCACGGCCCGGCCCTGGCCGGAGCCCGCGCCGGTGACGACGGCGACCTTTCCTTCGAGCCTCATGCGCGCCTCCATCTTCGCCGCCCCAGCCGCCCGCTGGGACATGGCCCGCCGTGGGCGGGCGGGACGGCCGCGTGCCACCCGGTCTCGGCAGGTCACGCCGAGGGGCGAGGAGCCGCCGGCCTCGAGCGCGACTCCTGCAGGTAGATCAGCACCGCCTTGACCCTTGCGTGGATGGGCTCGTTCTGGCCGATCCCCAGCTGCTGATAGATAGTGTTGATGTAGTTTTCGACGGACTTGACGCCCAGGTGCAGGCGCTCCGCCACGCCGGCGTTGCTATAGCCCTGGGCAATGAGTTCCAGGACCTCCCGCTGCCGCGCCGTGAGGCCCTCCAGGCGGGTCTTGGGCCGCGGCCGGAGCCCGAGCACGAGCGCGGGGTCGAGCACCAGCAACCCCTTGGCCGACCCCTCGATGGCGCGGGTCAGGGCGTCCAGGTCCGCCGTGCTCTGCTTCATGAGGTACGACCAGCCCCCGGCGTGCTCCATGGGCACCAGGCTCAGGTACTCCTTGTCCGCGTAGAGCGATAGGACGACGATCCCGACCCGTGCGTTCTCTTTCTTGATGGTCAGGCCCGCTTCGATCCCGTTGGGCTCGCTCCCAAGCTCGATGTCCATGATGATCACGTCGGGCTTGATCTCGCGGGCCGTGCGGATGGCGGTGGCGCCGTCGCCCACGGCCGCCACCACGTCGAGGCCATGGCGGCTGGTGAGGGAGACGCGGAGCAGGTCCCGGTAGAGCCCCTCGTCCTCCACGATCATCACCTTGACCGGCGGCGCGATGGCATCGCGCCCGCGGGTGGTGGTCATACCTTCGCTCCTGGCAGGGCGCTCGCCTCCGGCGGACCGGGCGGCCTGGATCTGCCCTTCTGCCCAGTATACCGAAAGGCGCAAACCCGCGTCGCCGTCGCTTTCGGGAGAGGCGGGGACGTACCGTTGTCCTGGGAACCTATCGCCTGCGCGAAAGGCGTCTCCTCAAATTCCTGAGCCCGGCATGGACAGCTGCACGAAAGAGCCGAGCACTGAGATCTAAACCAGGGTGCCGGGGGGAGCCTCGGACCTAACCCCCTGGCCCCCTTCCCTAAAGAGGAAGGGGGTATCGTCCCTCTCCCTTCAGGAGAGAGCTTGCCCCGAGTCCTTCGAGGGGGACAGGAGGGAGAGGTCCAGCGCCAGGTCGTTTAGGAACTTATGCATTCATCTGTAGGCTTGGCGGTGCGCTCGTGTCCCACCCGCCCACCCTCAAACGTTTTCTTCTTGGGGACACCCCCATGACCCCCGGGTAAGGGGGCTGTGCCCCCTTACCAATCCCCCTTGCAGTATCGCCGCGAACTTCAGGGACGGGACACGAGTCCCTCTTGTATTACCCCACCTCGTGCACGCCCGCAGGAAGCAGCGATCGCTCGAGCGTCCGCTCGCACAGCGCCAGGAGCCGGTCCAGGCCCCATCCCTTGGCTGCCGAGATCAGGACGGCCGGCTGCTCGGGCGGGCCCGCTCGCGCTTCGGCAGAGGTCACCGCCGAGCGCGCCTCCTCCTCGGAGCGGGCCTGGGGGGCCAGCCGGTCGATCTTGTTCAGCGCCAGCACGGCGGGCTTGCCCGCCAGCCCCATATCCCGCAGCGTCTCCGTCACCACCTGCGCCTGGTGCGCCGCGTTGGGGTGGGAGAGGTCGACGACGTGGACCAGGACGTTCGCATCGGCCATCTCTTCGAGGGTTGCACGGAAGGCGGCGACGAGCCCCGTGGGCAGCTTGTGGATGAAGCCGACCGTATCGGTGAGCAGGAAGGCCCGCCCGGATGGGAAGCGGCACCGGCGCGTCACCGGGTCCAGGGTGGCGAAGGGCCTGTCCTCGACGAAGGTCTCGGCCCGCCCCAGGGCGTTGAACAGCGTGCTCTTGCCGGCGTTGGTGTAGCCCACCAGGGAGAGGACCGGGATGCCCTGGACCTTGCGCCGCTCGCGATAGCCGGCCCGGTGCCGCCGCACGTCCTCCAGCTGCTCCCGCAGGCGCTGGATGCGGCGCCGGATGAGGCGGCGGTCCGTCTCGATCTGTGTCTCGCCGGGGCCCCGGGTGCCGATGCCGCCGCCCAGACGCTCCAGGTGCGACCACTGGCCCGCCAGGCGCGGGAGGAGATACTCGTGCTGGGCCAGCTCGACCTGGAGGCGCCCCTCCCGGGTCTGGGCCCGCCCGGCGAAGATATCGAGGATGAGGGCGGTGCGGTCGATGACCTTGACCCGTACGGCGTCCTCGACGATGCGCTGCTGGGAGGGCGTCAGCTCGTCATCGAGCATCACCACGTCCGCCTGGAGCCGGCGCACCAACTCGCCCAGCTCGCCCAGCTTGCCCCTGCCCAGGTAGGCCCGCGAAGGGCGGTCGAGCTGCTGGCGCACCGAGCCCACCACCTGGGCTCCGGCGGTCCGGGCCAGCTCGCCCAGCTCGGCCAGGGAGTCCTCCAGGGACACGGTGCCGGCGCTGCCCTTCAGCGCGGCGCCCGCCAGAATGGCCCGCTCGGTGGGCGTCTTGGTTGCGGTCAGGCTCTTGGCGATGGCTCCTCCCCGCGGCGCCCCGACGCGTCGGGGCCCTTGAGGTTGAGGGCGGCAAGGCGCTGAACGCCCTTGTCGAGCTGCTCGTCCGGGAGGGTGAGGGAGAGACGGACGTAGCCCTCGCCGCACTTGCCATAGCCGCTGCCCGGCGTCACCACCACGGCCGCCTCGTCGATGAGCTGGGCGGCGAAGCTGGCCGAGGTGTAGCCCTCGGGCACCCGGGCCCAGAGGTAGAGGCTGGCCTTGGGCGAGAGGACGCGCAGGCCCAGCTTGGTCAAGGCCGCCACCAGCTTGTCCCGCCGGCGCTGGTAGGCCCGGACGTTCTCCTTGATGCAGTCCTGCGGTCCCGTGAGGGCGGCGATGGCCGCGTGCTGGATCGCCTGCGGGATCCCCGAGTCCAGGTTCGACTTGACCCGCATGAGGGCGTTGATGAGCTTGGCGTTCCCCACGGCCATCCCCACGCGCCAGCCGGTCATATTGTAGCTCTTGGAGAGCGAGTGGAACTCCATGCCCACGTCGATAGCGCCCCGCGCCTCCAGGAAGCTGGGCGCGCGGAAGCCGTCGTAGGCGATCTCCGTGTACGGGCCGTCGTGGAGCACGGCGATGTCGTTCCTCTTGGCGAAGGCGACGACCGTTTCGAAGAACCGGACGTCAGCCACGGCGCCGGTGGGGTTGTTGGGGTAGTTGATCCAGAGAACCTTGGCCTTGCGCGCGACCTCGGCGGGGATGGCGTCGAGATCGGGCAGCCAGCCGTTCTCCTCGTTCAGCGGCATCCAGTGGGTGATCCCGCCTGCGAACATCGTCCCGATGTGGTAGACCGGGTAGCCGGGGTCCGGGACGAGGGCCGTATCGCCGGGGTCGATGAAGCACAGGGCCGCGTGGCCGATGCCCTCCTTGGCGCCGATGAGCGGCAGGACCTCCGTGTCCGGGTCCAACGTGACGCCGAAGCGCGACTTATACCAGCCGGCGATGGCCTTCCGGAACTGCGGCAGCCCCTCCGACTCCGGGTAGCGGTGATTGGCCGGGTCCTGGGCCGCCTTCGAGAGGGCGTCCAGGATGTGCTTGGGCGTCGGCATGTCCGGATCGCCGATGCCGAAGGTGACGACGTCGATGCCCTGGGCGCGCTTCGCGGCGACCTTCTTGGAGATCTCGACGAAGAGGTAGGGCGGGAGCTGCTCGATTCGTTTGGCCAATCGCATCCGAGGTTCTCCTGGGCGGAACGCGGGTCAGCGGGCCCTACGCCCCTGGCCACTCGCCGCGGAAGGTCAGCGCTGCCGGGCCCTCGAGGAAGACCTCGCCCTGGCCGTCCCACTCCACCTTCACGACTCCGCCGGGCTCCGCGATCTCGACCGAGTCATCGATAAGTCCCTTGAGCCGGGCTGCCACAGCAGTCGCGCAAGCGCCGGTGCCGCAGGCGAGCGTGATGCCCGCGCCGCGCTCCCACACCCGCGACTTCAAATGACCGCGGTCAATAACGTTCACGATCTCGAAGTTGACGCGGCGCGGGAAGAATGGATGCCGCTCGACCTGGGGCCCCAGGGTTTCGAGCGGCCATTGGTCGACGGGATCACTGAGGAATGCGACGGCGTGGGGGTTGCCCATGGAGACGCAGCTGACCTTCAGTTCTTGGCCATCAACGTGGAGATGGTAGTCGAGGATGGGGCCTTGGCCCGGCGCGCTCACAGGGATTTCCGTTGGCTGCAACCTCGGCTTGCCCATCGCGACCCGCACGCGTGCGACCTTGCCGCCCGCCAGCATGGCTTTGACGTGCAGGATTCCTGCCAGCGTCTCGATTCGCAGCTCGCCGTCTTTGGCCTGCGCCAACCCTTCATCGATGACGTACTTCACAAAACAGCGCATGCCGTTGCCGCTCATCTCGGCCTCGGAGCCGTCTTGATTGATGATGCGCATCTTGAAATCGGCCTTCTGGGAGGGGGCGACGAGGAGGATGCCGTCGCCGCCGACGCCGAAGTGGCGGTCGCACATGGCACGGGCGAGCTTCGGCCAGTCGCGGTCGCCTTTCCGAGCGTCCAGGACGATGAAGTCGTTCCCCGCGCCCTGCATCTTGACGAAGTGCATCCGGAGGCCTCCTGGGGCACAGCTATTATACTGGAGCGACCTCTGCCGGCTCGTCCGGAAGGGGGCAGCGCAGGGGCGGGTTTGAAACCCGCGCCTACGCGGGGGGGGGGTTAGGGTTAGGGGGGGGGGTGGGGCCCCCCCCCCCGCC
>CAZKTO010000073.1:0-14089 GCA_964555685.1 uncultured Dehalococcoidia bacterium | reverse complement strand
CCGACTTCCAGGAAGGCGATCGCATCGAGTTCTTCCACTCCGAGTCCCAACCCCCATAGTCCCCCTCCCCTCCACCCAGCATCTATTTCGTAGTACAATGCGCCGGGTTCCGCCCAAGAGCCCCTTCCAATCGCGTCACGGAGGCGAGCATGTTCAAGACCCGCGCCATCGACCCGCCCTACCCGGTGAGGATCACCCAGCGGCTGCTCACAAAGTGGCAGGGCGAGATACGGGTCTGGGACTCCCCCAAGAGCGCCATCGAGGGCGCCAAGGTGCTGGACAAGATCACGAAGCCGACCCAGGCCAAGGTAGTGGAGGAGCAGCTCGATATGTTCGGCTCCATCCCCCAGCGGGCCCGCATCCAGTACGCCCGCAACAAGGAGGGATGGGTCATCTACGACATGATCGCGAAGCCGAAGCCCAGGGCCGCGCCGAAGGCGTAGTCCTCACCAGGCCTCCCGTCTGACCCTTGGAGAGCGTCCGCCAGCGATGGGCCGGCCGCTCATGCCGCAGCACGTTCTTGGGACCTGACCGCGATCCGCAGCTCCCCGACCCCTTTCGGCTCCAGGGACGGGCCCTGGGCTGCGGCTGTACCCTGCCCTTTACCGGCGTCGTCCTGCTAACGATGACGATCGTCCTGGCGGTCGTCATCGCGCGAGACGAGGACCTCCGCCGGTCGCCGCTGTGGCTGGTGCTCGTGCCGCTGGCCGCGGGCCTCTTCGCCCTCTACTTCCGCGTGCGGCGCTACCGGGGACCGCCGTAGGTCAAGGGCGGCGGCCATCGCCCTGGGCAGGCTGCGGGAGACGGATGCTCCGCGCGGAGTCGGGACGTCGCGAGCGGCTAGAAGATGCGCTTGTAGGTCCCGGCCCGGACCGCCTTCATGCCGGCGTAGAGGCGCCCCTTCTGCTGCCACTCCGGCACGTGCGAGAGCATCTGCTTGTTGGCCTTCACCACGTCCTCGGCATCCGTCTCGTGGATAGCCACCAGGCGCCCGTCCTTGAGCCCCGGGTTCTCATACCGGTTGCTCTCGAAGTAGCCGCCGGTGGAGACGATGTCGGGGCCGTGGACGTTCTGGTACCAGCCCTTGAACTCCTCGAACTTGGCGGGGTCGGCGCTATCCGCCACCACCACGGTCACGCCAGTGGTCTTCCGCTTCTTCGCCATCGCTGCCTCCTTGATCGCGCTGCTTGTTCCTTGACCCTTCACAGCCGGTAGAGCCGGGCGGCGTTCTCGCCCAGAATCTTGCGCTTGGATCCCGCGGACAGATCAGACCGGTCCCGGATGGCGGCCACGGCTCCGGGGGACTTGGCGTCGATGATACGGTAGTCTGCCATGGGGTGCCTCGAAGCGCGGCCCCAGGCTAGCAACGGGCGCTGGTGGTGTCAACAGCCAACAGCCCCCGGCCCATTCGTTGACACCGGCAGGCCCCTGGGCTACTCTTTGAGCCGCATGGCCGGGAGCGGCACGAGCGGAAAGGCGGGACGCACATGGCCTGGGAGCTGAAGGACAAGATCTGCATCGCCGGCATCGGCGAGACGGAGTACACGCGCTGGGGCAAGGCCAAGAAGAGCGAGCTGACCCTCGCCCTCGAGGCCATCGTCAACGCGGTGGACGACGCCGGCATCTCGATGGACGAGGTGGACGGCTTCTGCTCGTACGCCAGCGAGCGCCAGGAGCCCATCACTCTGGCCAACTGCCTGGGCGTGAAGCAGCTCCGGTTCGAGAGCCTGCACTGGGGCGGCGGCGGGGGCGGCATGGCCGGCGGCGTGCTCCACGCCATGCTGGCCATCGCCACCGGGACCGCCAAGTACGTCGTCGCCTACCGGTCGCTGGCCCAGGGGCAGTTCGGCCGGTTCGGCCAGGCGAAGGGCCCGGCCGTCGCCTCGGCCTACGGCTCCTTCACGGCGCCCTGGGGTCTCCTGACGCCGCCCCAGAGTTTCGCCGTCCAGGCCCGCCGCCACATGCACGAGTACGGCACCACGAGCAAGCAGCTCGGCGCCGTGGCCGTGGCCAGCTACAAGCACGCCCAGAAGAACCCGCGCGCCGTCATGTACGGCCGGCCCCTCACCATCGAGGACCACCAGAGCTCGCGCATGATCGCCGATCCCTATCGCCTCTACGACTGCTGCCAGGAGAACGACGGCGCCTGCGCCGTGGTCCTCACCTCGGTCGAGCGGGCCAAGTCCCTGAAGCAGAAGCCCGTCTACGTCATGGCGGCCTCCCAGGGCTCCGGCTACCGGAACGGCGTCGGCGGCATGAACAAGGACGACTTCGACAGCGCCAACTTCAAGGCCGTGGCCGACGACCTGTGGAAGCGGGCCGGCATCAAGCCCGCCGACGTGGACGTGGCGCAGATGTATGAGAACTTCACCGGCATGGTCGTCATGGCGCTGGAGGACCACGGCTTCTGTGAGAAGGGCGAGGGCGGGGCCTTCGTCGAGAACGGCAACGTCGAGATCGGCGGGACGCTGCCCATCAACACCAGCGGCGGGAACCTGGCCGAGGCCTACATCCACGGCTTCGAGCACGTCGTGGAGGCGGTGCGACAGATGCGCGGCGCCTCCACGTGCCAGGTGCCCAACGCCGAGGTCTGCCTCGTCGCGGGCGGGCCCGGCGTCGCCCCCGTCAGCGATCTCATCGTGAGGAGATAAGGATGCCGTACCGCACCGGCTTCCCCGTGCCCGACGTCAACGACTGGAACACCCGCGAGTGGTGGGCGCAGGTCAAGCAGCACCAGCTGGTTGTCCAGCGCTGCGCCCGGTGCAACACCTTCCGCCACCCGCCGGTGCCCGTCTGCTTCAAGTGCCGCTCGTTCGAGTACGGGTGGCAGCCCGTCAGTGGCAAGGGCGTGATCTACACGTACACCATCGCCCACCATCCGCCGGCGCCGGCGATGGCGAACCTGGTCCCGTACAACGTCGTCATCATCGAGCTGACCGACGCCGACGGGGTCCGAATGGTGGGGAACCTGCTGGACGCGCCCAACGAGGCGATCAAGGTCGGCATGCCCGTCGAGGTCGTCTTCGAGGACGTGAGCGGCCAGATCACGCTCCCCCAGTGGCGCCTGGCGCGGTAGCCCTCACCCCCGGCCTCTTGCCGACCCCTCTCCGGGCCGGAGAGAGGTAAGGGGAGAGGGCCGAGGAGCCCCCCATGGCTGAGTCGGGCCGCGTGGCCGTCTTCCTGGGCCCCCACAAGGACTTCCAGCTGCGGGAGTTCCCGCTGCCCGAGATAGAGCCGGGGGCCGTCCTCATCAAGATCGGCGCGGCGAACATCTGCGGCTCCGACCTGCACTTCTGGCGCGGCGACATGGGCGCCGGCCGCGAGGCGCCCGGCGGCTCCCTCATGGGCCACGAGATGATGGGGCGGGTCCACACGCTCGGCCGGGGTGTGACCACCGACTCGCTCGGGCGGCCGCTGAAAGAGGGCGACCGGGTCACCTACGCCTACTTCTACCCCTGCTATAAGTGCCCTGTCTGCGCCCTGGGCGACTCCTACGCCTGCCCCTACCGCGAAGCGGGGGCGGGCCCTCTCGGCAAGCCGCCCTACTTCACCGCGGCCTTCGGCGACTACTTCTACCTGCGCCCGCGCCACCACATCTTCAAGGCGCCCGACGATCTGACGGACGAGATGGTGGCCCCGGTCAACTGCGCCGCCAGCGAGGTGGCCTTCGGCCTCGTGAAGGCGGACGTCAAGTTCGGCGAGACGGTGGTGGTCCAGGGCGCCGGCGGGCTGGGGCTCTACGCCGCGGCCATCGCCCGCGAGCGGGGCGCGTCCAAGGTGATCTCCATCGATGGCCAGCGGGCGCGCCTGGCCATGGCGAAGCGCATGGGGGCCGATGTGACCATCGACATGACGGAGTACCCGACGCCCGAGGCTCGCATCCAGCGCGTGCGGGAGCTGACGGGCGGCCTGGGCGCCGACCTGACGGTGGGCCTGGTGGGCTTCGCGCCGGCGTTCCTGGAGGCGCTCCAGATGGTGCGCTCGGGCGGGCGCCATTTGGAGATTGGCAGCATCAGCCAGGTGGACAAGATCGAGCTGGCGCCGGCGCACATCGTCTACCGGCGCATCAACGTCATCGGCGTGGGCGTCTACGACCCGTGGATCATCCCGAAGGTGCTGGACTTCCTCGTGCGCACCAAGGACCGCTACCCGTTCCATGAGATCGTGTCGAACAGGTACCCGCTGGCCGAGATCAGCCGGGCCTTTCGGGAGAGCGAGTGGCGGCGCGGCGGTCAAGCCCAGTCAGCGGTGACGCGGGCCGTGCTGGTGCCGTAGGGCCCCGTCACCACTTTCCCCGCGTCTTCACCACCAGCGTCCCCGCGATCTTATCGTGCAGGCCCTGCTTCCGCTCATCCCACGCGACCATCAGGTACCCGATGAGCAGGGTGATGGCCGAGATGAACTTGGCGAAGTGGCGGCCCGTGGCCCTGCCGAAGCTGATCCGTTTGCCATCCAGATCAGTTACCACCAGGCCCAGCGCCATCTTGCCCAGCGTCGCTTGCTTTGGGGAGCTTTCCATCAGGGCGTAGTAGAGCCAGCCCACGACAATATAGAACACCCATCCCACTGCCGGATTCGCCGACGCGGTCACAATGGCGTTCACAATAGCGGTCGGAATCCACAGCACCACGCCATCGATCAGCGCCGCAGCAAAGCGGATCCAGAACCCGGCGTACTCCACCCGCTGGGCCACTGCGGCAGGCATCGCCCGCGGAACGCTTGGCGTTGGCAGCGGGGGAGCGGATGGCGGCGCGCCGGCTTCAGGACTGGCCGCCGCACCTGGAGGCGCGGGCGGCGCTGGGCTGGCCGTCTGGCCCTGCGTGGGCACCGTCCGCAGGTCGAGGCCGCAGGAGACGCAGAACGCCCCTTCCCCCTCACATGCCATCCCGCACCGGGGACAATAGGCAATCGCCATGCCTACCCTCTACACCTTCACTGCCTCCGGCCACGTCACGATCTTGCGCGCCCGCAGGTCCTCCTGCGCCGCCCCGTCGTAGCCCATCTCGCCCAGAATATCCCGCGTGTGCTGGCCGATCAGCGGCGGCGGGCCCCAGACGTGCCCCGGCGTCTCGCTGAGGCGGACCGTCAGGCCCACCTCCCGCATGCGCCCATACGTCGGGTGCGGGTACTCGGCCACGAGGCCGCTCTGCAGGTGCTCGGGGTCGTTCAGCAGCTTCGCGGCGCCGCCCGAGATCGAGACCTCGCACGGGACGCCGGAGGCGTCGAGGGCCCGGAACCACTCGCCGGCGGAGCGCGTCTTGAAATGGGCGGAAAGCTCCTGGGCCAGGGCATCGGCGTTGTGGTGTCGCGCGTCGGTCGTGGCGAAGCGGCGGTCGCGGGCCAGGGCGGGGGCGCCGAGGGTCGCGCAGAGGGCCTGGAACTCCTTCTCCTTGGGCGCGACGACGCAGATCCAGCCCTCCCTGGTCTCGTAGAGGCGGCAGAGGGGACCGAAGCCGGTCTGCTGCTGGTCCAGCTCGTACTGGGGCGAGAGGGAGCCATCGGGCAGGAAGTAGGCCTCCGAGCTGGTGACCATGCCGGAGACGAGCTGGGGGCACTCGATGTACTGCCCCTCGCGGGTGCGCTCGCGGTGCAGGAGGCCCATGAGGAGCCCGCAGGCGCCCAGGAGGCCGTTGCCGTAGTCCATGTTGCCGATGGAGACGACGGGGTCGTTGCCCTTGCCGGCGGCCCTGACCTCGCTGCCCACCATGGCCGAGACGAGGGGCTCGAAGCCGGGCTGGTCGGCCCGGGGGCCTGTGCTGCCGAAGGCCGGCGAGTAGAGGTAGATGACGTCGGGGCGCAGCGCCTTGGCCGTCTCGTAGCCGATGCCGAGGCGGTCGGCGACGCCGGGCCGCATGTTGTGGCAGACGATATCGGCCTCGGCCATGAGCTTGTGGGCGATGGCCTGGCCCTCCTCGGCCTTGAGGTCGATGGCGATGGAGCGCTTGTTGCGCTGGCAGCCGTTGAAGGCGCCGACGGTGCGTCGCAGCGGGTCGCCGGTCAGCGACTCGACCTTGATGACCGAGGCGCCCATGTCCGCGAGCAGCTTGGCGGCGTAGGGGCCGGCGAAGAAGATGCCGAAGTCGACGATCTTGAGCCCTTCAAGCGCATACATGGCCTTCTCCTTGTCTACACTCCCTCCGAGGAGTCAACGCCCTCCTGTCACCCTGAGGAGTCCCGCCTTAGGCGGACGACGAAGGGTCTGGAGCGGGGTCCCCACCCCAGATTCCCTTCGACTACGCTCAGGGCAGGCTTCGCCCCGACCTGTCGGGGCTCAGAATGACAACCATAACCCTTGACTCTCATCAACCGATCACTTTCGTCCGGCGCAGGCCGGCGATCTCCCCCTGCGAGTAGCCTGCGGTCGCCAGCAGCTCGTCCGTGTGCTGGCCCGGCCGGGGAGCCGAGCCCTGGATGGCCCCCGGCGTCTTCTCGAAGCGCAGGCCCAGGCCGATCTCCTCCAGCTCGCCCAGCTCCGGGTCGCGCACCTTCTCGGCGAACTTCATGGCGATGGACTGAGCGTCGCGGAGCGCCTCGCCGGGCGGGTGGATGGGCAGGCTGGGCACGTCCTGCTTGCGCAGCATGGCGAGCCCCTCCTCCCGCGTGTGCGAGGCGAACCACGCCGTGGCCTTGTCGAACATCGCGCTCCACTTGGCCTCGTCCAGCGGCACTCCGGCGTACTCGCTGGCGCCGATCCCTTGGACGAGCCGCTCGAAGGCGCCCTGGGCGCCCGTGTGCAGGTGCAGCCAGTGGCCGTCGCCGCACTTGAACATCTCGACCAGGAGGCGCTTCTGCCAGACGGGCGTGGCGTAGCGCTCCTGGCCCTTCTCGGCCAGGGCCCAGTTCATGGTGAGCATGGCCAGGGCGCCGTCCCGCAGCGAGGTATCGACGTGCTGGCCCCGGCCGGTCCGCTCGCGGACGACGAGGGCCGTGAGGGTGCCGATGACGACCAGGAAGGCGGCCGAGTAGCTGGGCATGGCGAATCCGGCGTAGATGGGGCCGTCGCGGTGCCCCTGCTGGATATCCTGGAGGCCCATGCGCGCCTGGACCAAGCCATCGTAGCCGGGGCGGTCGCGGTCGCTGCCGCGCTGGCCGTAGCCGGAGACGGACGTGTAGACCAGACGCGGGTAGCGGACGTGGAGCGCCTCGTAGCCGAGGCCCAGACGGTCGGCGGCGCCGGGCTGCCAGCTCTCGATGAGGGCGTCGGTCTGCGCCAGCAGCCGGTGGAGGACGGCCACGCCCTCGGGCCGGCGCAGGTCCAGGGCGAGGCTCCGCTTGCCGCGGTTCCAGACGACGTAGCCCGGGTGCGAGGCGGAGGGGTCCGGCCCCGACACGTCGGGGTCGCCTGGCGGCGTGACGCGGACGACGTCGCCCCCGTTATCGGCCATGAGCATGGTGGCGAGGGGGCCGGTGATCCCCCACGTGAGGTCGAGGATGCGGAACCCGGTCAGCGGGCCGGCCATAGGGGCCTCCTTCCGTTGGTGCGAGGCCAATAGTAGCAGAACGGAGCCTCACCCCCCAACTCCCTCTCCAACCAGGTTGGAGAGGGGCAAGGACGGACCGCCAGGAGAGGCCAGTGGTTTGACTCTCGCGCTTCCCCCTCTGTATCCTTGTCTCAGTCCAGTCGTTCACCGCGGCCTCCTTGGCCCGCGGAGGCTCCAGACCCACCGTGCCCGACCAGCTCTCCGACCTCCGCGACCAGGCCCTGCGCACCCTCGACCAGGCGTCGACGCCCAAGCAGATCGAGGAGTGGCGCATCGCCTACCTGGGCCGGAAGGGCCGCCTGACCCAGGTCCTGCGCGGCATCGCCGGCCTGCCCGTCGAGGAGCGGCGGACCGTGGGCGCCCAGGCCAACGAGCTCAAGCGCCTGCTCGAGCAGCGCCTGCACGAGCGGACGGCGGCGCTCCAGCAGGCGGCGGGCGCCCTCGCCCAGCGCGAGGCCATCGACGTCACGCTGCCGGGCCGGCCGCCGGCCATCGGACGGCTGCACCCCACGACGCGCATGCTCCGCGAGATCACCGGCGCCTTCGTGGCCATGGGCTTCCAGGTCGTCGAGGGGCCCGAGGTCGAGTGGGACTACTACAACTTCGAGGCGCTGAACATCCCCCAGGGGCACCCGGCGCGGGACCTGTTGGACACGCTGTGGATCGACTATCAGACGGCCCAGGGCCAGCGCCCCATGCTGCTGAGGACCCACACCTCGCCGATGCAGGTCCGCTTCATGGAGAAGCACAGGCCCCCCGTGCGGGTCGTCGTGCCCGGCAAGGTCTATCGGTACGAGGCGACGGACGCGACCCACGAGTGGCACTTCCACCAGGTCGAGGGGCTGGCGGTGGACGAGGGCGTGTCGCTGGCCGATCTCAAGGGGACGCTCTTCGAGTTCGCGCGGCGCATCTTCGGCGTCGAGCGGAGGGTGCGGTTCCGGTGCGACTACTTCCCGTTCGTGGAGCCGGGGGCCGAGATGGCCATCGACTGCTTCCTGTGCGCGGGCAAGGGGTGCCGCGTCTGCGGCGAGTCGGGCTGGATCGAGATCATGGGCGCGGGGATGGTGCATCCGAAGGTGCTGGAGCGCGTTGGCTACGATCCGGAGCGCTACACGGGCTACGCCTTCGGCATGGGCGTCGAGCGCATCGCCATGCTCAAGTACGGGATCGATGACATACGGCTGTTCTACTCGAACGATCTAAGATTTCTGAGGCAGTTTTAGGGAGATACCTGGGTGTCGCGCGTGCTTAGGCTGCTAAATCTGGCTCCCCCTGAGCGGACCCTGGAGGTCCCCGGCTGGAAAGTGCGTCAACACCCCTTCCCGGGCAGTGACGAGCCCAAGAGCGACGATGACCTAGCCGTCGCGGATGCTGATGTCATTGTCTGCGACCTGGAGCCGTTGGTAGGGTGGGCCACTGACCGAGCCATGACCCTCGGCGCGGACGTACGGGAGCGGGTGGGTGTGGGTGGAGTGCTGATCACCTTTGCTGGGAAGCCCAAGGCCGGGGCACGTCCAAGTGGGCAAAATGCCAACAACTACTCTTGGTTATTCCAAGATTTGGTCGGCGCTCGGGACAAGGCAGGGTCACGTATTGAAGTTTCGGTCGGGTCGGCTCTTGAGACCCTGCTCCGGGAATTTCTACCCGGCTTACGATGGCCCTGCGACTTCGACCTCAACTCAGTACCGCAAAAATGCTTCTGGTCTCCTTTGGCTCTCAACCAGTTCAAACGCCCCGTGGCTGCGATTGCTCAATATGGCCAGGGGCAGATCATCCTGTTGCCCAGGGTGGAACAGGCGGATGAGTTCCTCGCCAAGCTCATAACACAGGTGTTACCGCAGGTCTCGCCGCAGTTAGAACTGCCGCAGGTAACGGCAGAGACCGCTCCAGAATGGGCGCCGCCCTTCTTATCGGCTATTCCTGACGTGGGGCCACTGACGGAGAAGATCGCCGAGACGGAGAGTAAAATCAAGTCATTGCAGGACACTGTTACACAAGACCGTGGTCAGCTTGTTAACTTACAGAAGTGGGCTCGTCTGCTCTGGGAAACCGGCCCCGCGCTTGAAGCCCTTGTGCGGGACGCGCTCCGAACTCTTGGGGTGCCAAATGATAAGACCGGGCTGGTCGATACGGTAGCAAATGTTAGCGGCCGAGAGTGTTACATCGAGATCGAGGGTAGCGTCCAGGGCACCAAGATCGATAAGGCCCGCCAGCTCATGCAGTATGTGGCAGAGGCGCCGAATCCCGCGGAGATAAGTGGTGCAATCATCGCTAATCCATATCGGTTGGAGCCTCCAGACCCCGACCACAGGCCGCCAGATGCTAATCACAAACTGTTCGCTAAAGAAGTGAAGGACATGGCGGCGAAGTACGGCTGGGCGTTGGTCACGACCACAGAGCTATTCGAGCTGGTCAAGAAGAAACTTGCAGGTGATAACAGCGCGGGGGAGACACTTAAAAACAGGCTTTTCAGCGGCCAACCCAGGCCTCCTTAGTCGAGTGACCCATGAAAACCCCCCTCTCCTGGCTCAAGGCCTACGTGGACATCGACGCGGAGCCCCGCGAGCTGGCCCACCGCATGACGCTCGCCGGCGTCGAGGCCGCGAGCGTCACCACCATCGGCGGCGCGTGGGAGCAGATCGTCGTCGGGCGGGTCACCCAGGTCGCGCCGCACCCCAACGCCGACCGCCTGCGCCTCGCCACCGTCGATACGGGCGCGGGCGAGGAGACCGTCGTCTGCGGCGCCCCGAACGTCGCCGCGGGCCAGAAGATCGCCTTCGCCCGCGCCGGCGCGCAGCTCATCGACGCCCACACCGGCAAGCCCGCCGCCCTCAAGCCAGCCAAGATCCGCGGCGTCGAGTCGACCGGCATGGTCTGCTCCGAGCGCGAGCTGGGCCTCTCGGGCGAGCACGAGGGCATCCTCGTCCTGCCCGATGACGCGCCCGTCGGCGCGCCGCTCGCCCAGGTGCTGGGCGACGTCGTCTTCGACTGGGCCGTGACGCCCAACCGGCCCGACTGCCTCTCCGTCCTGGGCATCGCCCGCGAGATCGCCGCCCTCACCGGGCGCACCGTCCGCCCCGACATGTCGGGGCGCTACCCCGAGGCCGGCGGCCCCATCGAGCGCCTGACCCGCGTCGAGGTGCTGGACCCGGACCTCTGCCCCCGCTACATCGCCGCCGTCGTCACAGGCGTCACCGTCCGGCCCTCGCCCGGGTGGATGCAGGACCGCCTCGCGGCCGCCGGCATGCGCCCCATCAACAACATCGTCGACATCACCAACTACGTCATGCTGGAGTACGGCCAGCCGCTCCACGCCTTCGACCACGACGCGCTCGCCGAGCGGCGCATCGTCGTCCGGCGGGCGTGCGACGGCGAGACGATCGCCACCATCGACGGGCAGACGCGCCGGCTCTCGCCCGGCGTGCTGGCCATCTGCGACGCCACGCGCCCGGTGGCCGTGGCCGGCGTCATGGGCGGCGCGGACACCGAGGTCGGCGAGCGCACTCGCAACGTCCTCCTCGAGTCGGCCTGCTTCCACCACGTGAGCATCCGCAACACCTCGCGGGCCATGGGCCTGCGCTCCGAGGCCTCGATCCGCTTCGAGAAGGGGCTGAGCCCGGAGCTGCCGCTGGTCGCCGCGCGGCGGGCCGTGCAGCTCCTGGTCGAGCTGGCGGGCGGCGCCGCCGCCGAGGGGATGGCCGACGTCTACCCCGGCCGCCGGCCTCGCCAGACGGTGCGCCTCACCACCGAGCGCACGCAAAGGCTCCTGGGCGCCGCCGTCGCCGCGGAGGAGATGGCCCGGATTCTGACCTCCCTGGGCTTCGAGGTCGAGCGCGACGGCCCGGAGGCGCTGAAGGTGTCGCCTCCCTACTGGCGGACCGATATCGCGATCCAGGAAGACCTGATCGAGGAGATCGTCCGCGTGAAGGGGTACGACTGGGCGCCGACGACGACGCGGGCGGGGGAGCTGCCGGCCTACGAGCCCGAGCCGATGCTGGCGCTCAAGGAGCGGGCGCGGGACGTGCTGGCGGCGGCGGGCATGCACGAGGTGATGACCTACTCGCTGACGGGCCGAGGGGCGCTGGCGGACCTCTCGGCGGAGGCGTCCGAGGGGCTTCGCCTCTCCAACCCCATGTCGGCGGACCTGGAGGAGCTGCGCACCAGCCTGCGGAGCGGCCTCCTGCGCACGCTGGCGGGCAACCAGCGGCACCAGGAGAGCGGCGTCCGCCTCTTCGAGGCGGGGCGCGTCTACCTTCCCCGGCGCGAGGACCTGCCCGACGAGCGGGAGGTGCTGGCGGGCGTGCTCTCGGGCCAGCGCGCCGAGCTGGGGTGGCAGGCGGAGCAGGGCGAGCTGGGCTTCTTCGACGGCAAGGGCGTCGTCGAGGCCCTCTGGACAGCCCTGGGCGTCCAGGCGGCGTACGAGCCGGCGACGGACCCCATGCTCCACCCGGGCCGGACGGCGCGCGTGACCATCGGCGGGCGGCCCGTCGGGGTCCTGGGCGAGCTGCACCCCGGTGCGGCCAAAGCCTTCGACCTGCTGGACCGGCCCGTCTGCTACTTCGAGCTCGACCTGCCGTCGCTGCTGGCGGCGCTGCCCGCCGGGTCCGTCAGGCGGTTCCAGCCGCTGCCCAGGTTCCCGGGCGTCGTCCGCGACCTGGCCATCGTGGTGGACGCCTCGATGCCGGCCCAGCGGGTCCACGAGATCATCGCCGGAACGCCGCTGGTGCGCGAGGCCACCCTCTTCGATGTCTACCAGGGCGACCCCATCCCGGCGGGCAAGCGCTCTCTAGCCTACCGGATCGTCTACCAGTCGCCGGGCAAGACCCTGACCAGCGAGGAGGCGGACCGGACGCAGGAGCGGCTGCTCCAGCGCCTGGCGAAGGAGCTGGGCGCGACGCTCCGAGGGTAGAGCCTCTCTCATCCCGACAAGTCAGGGTACACGCCCTCTCCTGAAGGGCGAGGGACGAAACCCCTTCCCTGGGCCTTGCCTCGAAACTCCCTCTCCCTCGACGGGAGAGGGTTGGGGAGAGGGTGACCAATTCCCCCTCTCCTCTTGTCCTCTCCCGTCAGGGGAGAGGAGGTGTGGGGGTCCGGGCTTGGCACCGCCACTCTTGGGGCAAGGGGTTGGGGCGATCCCCCTTCCGCTTGAGGGAAGGGGGCAAGGGGGTTAGGGCTCACGTCGTCACCGCACGGCTGGAGCCGCCCGTGGCGCCGATGACCTCGCCCGTGACGGCGACGGAGCGGGGCGACGCGAGAAAGGCGACGAGGTAGGCGATCTCGCGGGCGTCCACGATGCGGCGGGTCGCGTTCTGCTGGGCCATCCGGCGCTCGATCTCCTCGACCGTCGTGCCCTGCTGGCGGGCCTGGTCCGCCAGGCGCTTGTCGAGCCACTCGGTGCGCGTCGCCGCCGGGTGGACGACGTTGACGGTGATGCCCGAGGGGCCCAGCTCGTCGGAGAGGGCCTTGCTGAGGTGGACGATGGCGATGTTGCGGACGCCGGTGCTATAGGTGCCCGATTGCCGCGCCGACATGCCGCCGATGTTGACGATCCGGCCCCAGCCCTGGCGCTGCATGACGGGAGCGACGGCCCGGGCGCAGCGCAGGTAGCCCATGAGCTTGGTGTTGAGGTCTTCGAGCATGGCGGAGTCGGTCACCTTGGCCAGGGGGCCCGTGGCCAGGCCGCCGGGCTGGCCGGCGTTGTTCACCAGGATGTCGATGCGGCCCAGGACCTGGACCACCTGCGCCACCATGCGCTCGACCTCGGCGGTCTTGCTGACGTCGGCCACGACGGGGAGGACGCGCCGGCCCGTCTCCCGCTCGATCTCCTTGGCGGCGGCCTCCAGCGTCTCCTGGCCGCGGGCGCAGATGGCCACGTCCGCGCCCTCCCGCGCCAGCTCGAAGGCGATGGCCCTGCCGATGCCCTTGCTCCCGCCCGTCACCAGCGCGACCTTGCCCTTCAGCTCCAAGTCCATCGGTCCCTCCTGGCGCGCCCCGACGGGTCGGGGTTCCGCGTGTCGTCAGGGTACCGAGACAAGACCCGACAGGTCAAGAACGTCGTATACTAGAGCCACGTCGCGCTCTGAGCGGGGGTAACTCAACGGTAGAGTGCCACCCTTCCAAGGTGGACGTTGCGGGTTCGAGTCCCGTCCCCCGCTCCAACGGCACAACATCTCTCGTGGGATCAACCCCCAATGGGTACTGCACCACACACCCGACACAAGACCAAAGCCACGTACGACGTTATTCTGGAACCCGCCGATGGCGGGGGCTTTACCGCCTATGTCCCAGCCCTGCGCGGTTGCGTCTCCGAAGGCAACACCGAGGAAGAAGCCCTTGAGAATATCAAGGACGCCATTGTCACCTGGCTCGACACGTGGGAGCAGGTAGCGGCCAAGAGACGATCGCAGGTGCGCCGAGTCGTTGTCTCGCGGTGAGGAAAGTCCCCGACCTCTCCCATCAGCGCATCGTGCGTGCGCTCCATAAGGCTGGCTTCGTCGTTGTCCGGCAAGGCAAGCACATCTCGATGTACCGTGAGGAGCGTAACGTCGTGGCCGTCATAAGAGAGGCCGCTTTCCGCCCGCCCCGACGCATCGGGGCGGGCGGAAAGC
>CAZKTO010000072.1:0-14713 GCA_964555685.1 uncultured Dehalococcoidia bacterium | reverse complement strand
GGAGGGTCTGGGAACACCTTTCTGTCAAGAAAGGGTTCCCAGGACAACCCAACGACCCTGGCAGGCCCGTAGACGATGCTCCCGGCGCATCCGTACAATAGACCCTTGGGGGTACAACCAAACGGTCCATGTTCGAAGCGCTCACGGAAAAGCTCTCGACGGTCTTCAGGAAGCTGGGGAGCCGCGGCCGCCTGACGGAGAAGGAGGTGGACGAGGCCCTGCGCGAGGTGCGCGTGGCGCTCCTCGAGGCGGACGTGAACCTGAAGGTGGCCCGGGACTTCGTCGCCAAGGTGCGGGAGCGAGCCCTGATCCCCGGCGCCCTGGACACGCTGGCCCCCGCCCAGGCCGTCGTCAAGATCGTCCAGGAGGAGTTGGTGGCGGTCCTGGGCGGCGCGCAGAAGAAGCTCGGCGCCGCCAGCCAGCCGCCGACGGTGGTGATGTTAGTGGGCCTCCAGGGCTCGGGCAAGACGACGAGCGCCGCCAAGCTCGCCCTGCACCTCCAGCGCCAGGGCCAGCGCCCCCTGCTGGTGGCGGCCGACGTCAAGCGGCCCGCCGCCATCGAGCAGCTGGTGACGCTGGGCCGGCAGCTCGGCATCCCCGCCTACGAGGAGGGGACGCGCTCGCGGGCGCCGGAGGTATGCGTCCACGCCCTGGCCAAGGCCAGGGACATGGCCGCCTCGTGGGTCATCCTGGACACGGCGGGGCGCCTGCACATCGACGACGAGATGATGGCCGAGCTCGCCGAGATCAAGGCGCGCCTGAACCCCACGGAGGCGCTCCTCGTGGTGGACGCCATGACGGGCCAGGACGCGGTGCGCGCCGCCCAGGCCTTCCACGAGCGCGTGGCCCTGACGGGCCTCATCCTGACCAAGATGGACGGCGACGCCCGCGGCGGGGCCGCCCTCTCCATCACCTCCGTGACGGGCGTCCCCATCAAGTTCATGGGCACGGGGGAGCGGCCCGAGGCCTTCGAGCCCTATCATCCGGACCGGCTGGCCTCCCGCATCCTGGGCATGGGCGACATGGCCACCCTCATCGAGCGGGCGCAGCAGACCATCAGCGAGGAGAAGGCCAGGGCCTTCGAGAAGAAGCTCCGGGCGGCCGAATTCGACCTGAACGACATGCTGGAGCAGCTCCGTCAGGTCAAGAAGATGGGCTCGCTCTCCCAGATGCTGGAGATGGTGCCGGGGATGTCGTTCCTCACCAAGCGGCTGCCCACGGCGGCGCTGGACGACAGGCAGTTGGTGCGCGTGGAGGCGGTCATCCTCTCGATGACGGCGCACGAGCGGGCGCACCCGGAGGTCATCGGCGGGAGCCGCCGGCGGCGCATCGCCGCGGGCAGCGGGACGCACCCATCCGACGTGAACCGGCTGCTCGCTCAGTTCGAGCAGGTGCGCAAGATGATGAAGCAGCTCTCGAAGGGGCGCGGCAAGGGGATGATGCGCGGGCTGCCTCTTCCCTAGTAGTCAGTCGCGACAGTTTTTTGGAGATGTCATTCTGAGGAGTCCCGATGCTATCGGGACGACGAAGAATCTGGGGTGGGGCACGCACTCACTCGATAGGCCCCCCGACCCCAGACCCGGAGTTTACCCTGAGCCCCGCCGAAGGGACAGGCTCCGCCGAAGGGCTCAGAGATTGTGAATTTTTTTCTTCGTAGGGGCAACCCCCCGTGGTTGCCCCAGAGGGGCGGGCACGGGGGCCCGCCCCTACGGGCGATTTGTTCACAGCCTCTCAGCATGACAATATGCAGAAGCTAACGTGACTGAGTCCTAGGCCCTACTCCAGAAAGTCCTTGAGCTTCTTGCTCCGGCTGGGGTGACGTAGCTTGTGTAGGGCCCATCACCCGTTTCCTACGTGACCCGAACCTGGGCTGCGTTTACCGGCGCAGCAATCGGATAAATTCTTCGAGAGATATGTCGGCGGTTCGTAGGATGGCTCGAAGCGTACCTCTGGGTATCTCTGGTTTCCGGGGCACCGTCACTGGCTGCCGCCCCTGACAGCGGAGCCGCACGTGGCCTCCGGTCTGGCGGACGATCTCATAACCGACCTGTCGCAGGGCGCTGATCAGCTCATCGAACGTGACAAGTGGGGTAGCCGGCACTATGCGGCGGCGACTTCGACGTGCTCAATGCTGTATTGGGCCGGCAGCTCCCACCCTTCTGCTTCCTGGGATGCCAGGCACAGTCGGATGGCGTCCTGGATGTTGCGGAGCGCCTCTTCCCTGGTGTCACCGCAGGAGATGCAGCCCGGAATGATGGGAACCTCCGCTGTGTACTTACCGTCCTCGTCCACAGTGAGCACGACGGGGAATTTCACGTTGGCCTCCTGCCGCCCTTCTTCCTATTCCAGAAAGTCCTTGAGCTTCTTGCTGCGGCTGGGGTGACGGAGCTTCCGGAGCGCCTTGGCCTCGATCTGACGGATGCGCTCGCGGGTGACGCTGAACTCGCGCCCCACCTCTTCCAGGGTGCGGCTGCGCCCATCCTCGAGGCCGAATCGAAGCTGAAGGACCCGCCGCTCCCGATCGTTGAGGGTGCCGAGCACCCGCTCGACCTGCTCTTTGAGGAGCTGGTGCGACGCGGCCTCGGCCGGGGCCAGGGCGCTGCGGTCCTCGATGAAGTCGCCCAGGTGGCTGTCCTCCTCCTCGCCGATGGGCGTCTCGAGCGAGACGGGCTCCTGGGAGATCTTGATGATCTCGCGGACGCGCTCCGGCGGGATCTCCATGCCGGCGCTGATCTCCTCGCTGGTGGGCTCCCGGCCGTACTCCTGGACGAGGCGCCGGCTGATGCGCAGCAGCTTGTTGATGGTCTCCACCATGTGGACGGGGATGCGGATGGTGCGCGCCTGGTCGGCGATGGCGCGGGTGATGGCCTGGCGAATCCACCAGGTGGCGTAGGTGCTGAACTTATAGCCCTTGCGGTACTCGAACTTTTCGACGGCGCGGATGAGGCCGATGTTGCCCTCCTGGATGAGGTCCAGGAGGGACATGCCCCGCCCGATGTATTTCTTGGCGACGCTGACGACGAGACGAAGGTTCGCCTCCGTCAGATGACGCTGCGCCTTGGCGCCCTCTTCCTTGAAGGACTGGTAGTGGCGCTTGAACCGGATCTCGTGGTCCTTCAGCTCCTTCCGCACCGGCTCCTCGGCCAGGCGCTCCAGGATGCCCGAGAGGGGCACCTCGTCGCCAACGATGTGGACAGCGTCCGGGGGGAGGGTGCGGGCGGCGACGACGATATCGATGATGGAGTCCCGTACCGGGAGCAGCTCCTGGCCCAGCTTCTGGGCGAGCCTGGCGAGGAGCTCCGGGTCTGGCTCGCCCGTCAGGTGGTCGGGCAGGCCGTCGGGGCCGGTGAGGACGAGGAGGGCCGGGTTGGGGGGCATGCCGATGGACTTGGCCACGGACTTGTAGAGATCGTGGCTGGCTGCCAGGCGCTCGAGGATGCGGGCGGTGACCTCCCACGCGGCCGGCTCGCGATGGTGCTCGTTGCGAAGGGCCTGCTCGATGCGGCGGCTGAACTTGCCGTTCTCCATCTTCTTGGCGAGGACGCGCTCGTCCCGGGCGGTCAGGAGGCTGACGCGGCCGATCTCGCGAAGGTACATGCGGACCGGGTCGTCGAGCATATCGTGGTCGTCGATCTCGACGCTGGCCTCGGGCTCCTTGGGCAGGACGCTCGGCTCGGCGGCCACGGCGGGCCACTCATCGGCCTCCCGCTCGCGCTGGGCGATGGCGATGCCGCCGCCGGCCAGAGCCCCGGTGACCGGGTCGCGCCGGTTGCCGATGGGCTCGGGCCTGGCCGTCAGCTCCAGCATGTCGTCCGCGACCCTGCGGTTCGACTCGTAGAGCTCCGGGTCCAGAGGCTCGCGCTGCTTGGTTCGCTTGGGCATTCCTTCCCCTAACTGCCGGTGGCGGGGCGGATCTCTCCCGCGGGGCTGACGCCATCGATGCGGCAGCGCTCCGCGATGAGGACCTCCGCCTGCGCCCCGGCCTCTTCCGCCGAGATGTCACCGGTGGCGTAGCGGGCCTGCAGGGCCTCCAGGCCCATATCGACGCGGCGCTTCTGGAGCCGCCGGACGTAGTCGCGCAAGGCCTCCTCCCGCTCCCAGTGGGGCGCGGGCACCAGCGGGAGCGTGAAGAGCGCGTCCAGGTCCGGATGCATGGCCGGGTCCAACTGGTCTTTGAGCGACTCCGCCGGGACGGCCCGGGCGAGGGCCTTGAAGACCTCCCGGTTCTGGGCCTTCAGAAAGTCCTCTGGCTCCAGGTCCGACGCCTGGGGCAGCAACTCAGGATAGTGGAGCAGCGTCGCCAGGCAATACTCTTCCAGCAGGTCCCTTGGCGGCTGGGAGAGGACCTGGGAGCCCGCCTGAAGGTCCGGCCCGCCCCTCCTGGGGCCTTGCTTCGCGCCGCGCAGGCCCCCGACGGCTAGCCTTATTACATTCTCCCCCTCTTTGAGCATCCGCGCAAGTTTGGCGATGCGCTCATTCTGTTCGAAGACGCTCTCGGCGTTGTGGATGAGGGGGGCGAGACGCCGCGTGATCGTCGTCTTTCCCTGGGCGGTCGAGGCGTCGAACCGGGCCACGACGGCGGCGAAGACGTAGTCGATGACGGGCGTGGCGCCGGCGATGTGCCGCTCCCAGGCGGCGGGGTCCTCCCGGATAAGCTCGTCCGGGTCCTTGCCCCTGGGGAGGTCCATGACCAGGAGCTCGGGCACGGGCCGGGTCTCGGGGGCGGTGAGGCCCGCGCTGGGCGCCGGGCCCGCATACCCGCGCGGGTTCCGGTCCAGGATGCGCCAGGAGGACTCCAGGCTGCGCAGCGTAGCCTCGTCGCCGGCGGCGTCGGGGTCCAGGGCCAGGTAGAAGCGGCCGGCGAGGCGGGTCAGGCTCGCCACCTGCCGCTCGGTGAGGGCGGTCCCCATGGAGGCGACGACGTTGCGGTAGCCGTGCTGATGGGCGGCCAGGGCATCCATGTAGCCCTCCACAATCACAGCGCAGCCGGCCTCGCGGATGGCGTCGCGGGCGCGGTGGATGGCGTAGAGGACGGCGCCCTTCTCGAAGAGCTCGCTCTGGGGGGAGTTGAGGTACTTGGGGTTGGAGTCGTCCAGGGCGCGGGCGCCGAAGCCCAGGTAGTCGCTGCGCTCGTCCTGGATGGGGATCATGAGGCGGCCGCGAAAGAGCGTGTAGGCGGAGCCATCGTCGCGGCGGCGCACGAGTCCGGCGGCGTCCAGCTCCTCGGGCGTGAAGCCCTCGGCGGCGAGGTGGCGTTCCAGGACCGCCCGGCTGACGGGGCAGTAGCCCAGGCGGAACTCCTCGATGGTCGCATCGTCCAGACCGCGATGCTGGAGGTGATCCCGCGCCGGCTGGGCCTCGGGGGCCTCGAGGAGCGTGCGGTGGAAGAGGATGGCGGCGGAGCGGTTGATGGCCTTAAGCCGCTCGCTCCTGCGGGCCTGCTCGCCCGAGAGGCGCGGATCGGCGAGCGGGACGCCGGCGCGGGCCGCCAGCAGGCGCAGCGCCTCGCCGAATCCGAGGCCTTCGCGCCGCATGACGAAGGAGAAGATGTCGCCGCCGGTGGCGCAGGCGCCGAAGCAGCGCCAGGTCTGCCGGTCCGGGAAGACGAAGAAGGATGGCGTCCGCTCGCTGTGGAAGGGGCAGGCGGCGGAGAAGTTCCTCCCCGCTTTCTTGAGCGGCGTCGTCTCACCCACGAAGGCGACGATATCGATCTTGGCCTTGATGTCGTCAGCTACGGACATGGCGTATGCGCCGGCTCTCCTCTACCGCCCGGTCGCCGGGAGGGGCAGCGGGACACCGATCTCTCGGAAGCCCTTGGTAACGCCCGGGCGGAGCCCCTCGGCGACGCGCAGGGCGTAGCCATCGGTCATGCCGGAGACGTAGTCGAGGGCCATGCGGCCCGGCTCCTCGCCGCGGAGGCGGTACTCGTCCGGGATGCCGGCGGGATGGTCACGGAAGTGGCCGTAGAGGAGAGCGATGATCTCGCGGGCGCGATCCGCCTGCTCGCCGGCGCTGGTGGGCTCGTAGACGCGCTGGAAGAGGAACTCGCGCAGGCGGTTAGCGGCGGCGCTGACCGCCGCGCCCATCTCGATGAACGGGCGGGCGCCGCCCTCGGAGCGCCCGTCGCCGGAGGCGGCCCAGGAGGCGCCGACGATGTCGCGGGCCATGAGGGACGGCCACTGAGACCGGTCCCGCCCCAGGGCCGCCACAACGTCCGGGGGCAGATCGGCGTCCGCGATGACGCCGGCGCGGATGGCGTCGTCCGCATCGTGGGTAATGTAGGCCAGGGCGTCGGCGATCTTGGCGGCCTGGGCCTCCAGGGTGTCCAGCTCCGGGTTCGGGCGCCCTTCGATGCCCGTGCGAGACTTGGAGTGGCGCAGGATGCCCTGGCGCACCTCCCAGGTGAGGTTGAGCCCCTGGCCGTCGTTCTCCAGGACCTCGACGACGCGGACGCTCTGGCGGTTGTGCCGGAAGCCGCCGGGATGGAGCTGGGCCAAGGTGGCCTCGCCCAGGTGACCGAAGGGGGCGTGCCCCAGGTCGTGGCCCAGGCAGATAGCCTCCGTCAGGTCCTCGTTGAGGTTGAGGGCGCGGACGACGGTGCGGGCGAGGGCGGCCACCTCCATGGTGTGGGTGAGGCGGGTGAGGTAGTGATCGCCCAGGGGTGCGAGGAAGACCTGGGTCTTGTGCTTGAGGCGGCGGAAGGCCTTGGTGCGGACGATACGGTCGCGGTCCACCTGGTAGGGGGAGCGGAGCGGATCAGGCGGCTCGGGGCGCTCGCGGCCGCGGGAGGCGGCGCTGCGGGCGGCGAGGGGAGCGAGAGCGGCCTCCCGCTCCTCGGCCCGCCGCTGGACGGATGACTCGATCTGCATAGGCGTTCGCTTCGCGGCTCGCGACTTCGGCTCCGGGGCCCGCGCGGCGCCTAGGGCGAATGGAGCGCGGGCGGCTGGCGCCAGGCATGTGACCGGTCAGACCAGAGAGGGCGGTTGCGGGCGCCCCATCGAACCGGGCCGACGAGGAGCAGCGTCACCGTGTCGGGCAGACGCCGTTCAGCACCCGCTCCAATCGGAAATGAGCGCCCATGTCACAGGCCCGCTTCCCGCAAACGCGTTCCACTCGCTCGCGCTTACCTGTCAAACCAGACCGTCTCGTGCCGCCAGGCCGAACTCACCACGTAGGCGCGGTCGACCGGAAACCCGCGAACAAAGGGCTGCGCACCAAAAAACACCGGGAAGAGGTGCAGCGGCACAAAGGCCGCGTCCTCCAGGAGCTTCCGTTGGACGTCGGCGAGCAGGCTCCTCCTCTTGACCGGGTCCAGTTCAGTCTCCTGTTGCGTCAGGATGGCATCCACCTGTGGGTTCGAGTACTTGCCATAGTTTTGCCCGCCGCCGGTGCTGGCGTATGGGATCACAAAGTCCGCCGGGTCGTCGAACGATCCGCCTCCCCCGTTGTCAGCCATGTCAAAGTCGCCCCGGCGTAGTTTTTCGAGCCGTCCCGCTCCTCCTGCGGCTAGGTCTACTTTCACTTTGATCCCCAGGCCGGCCAGCACGGAGGCGACGGCCTCCGCCACCTCCAGCACCGGTTGCGTCGACAGGTACTGCGGCGTCAGCGCCGCAGGGTTCACCCCAGCTTCGGCAAAGAGCTGGCGAGCCAGTTGGATGTCCGCGTCCTTGGGCACCCGGAAACCAGGGATTCCCTGCAACTCCTTGTCCGGGAGGCTGAGCTTTCCGCCCCGCCCTTCCGGCACGAAGTAGCCCGGCGGATAGTAGCCACCGCCGCCACGGATCGAGTCGGCGAGGAACTTTCGATCGATGCCAATGGACACAGCCCGGCGAACCGTCACGCTGTTGAACGGCGGCCTCGCCGTGTTGAAGAAAAGAAAGTCGAGGCTCGTTCCACCGCCCACCTGCAGTCCAGGAATCTCCTTGACCGCCTCATCTTTGAACGTGGGGAAGAGGTCGCTTTGAAGGATGCACGCGCAATCGATCCTGCCCGTCCGGAAGGCGCTGGCCGCCAAGGCGTGGTCATTGATCCAGATGTAGCGTACGCCGTCGAGATAGGGGAGCGCGGTGCCCTGGGCATCGGATTTGAAGTAGCGAGGGTTGCGAACCAACTCCGCCGAGTCGGCGAACTTGTGCTCTTTGAACACAAAGGGACCAGTGCCGATAGCTTTCTTGGACTGCCACTCCTTGATGGGCAACAGGTGCGCTGGATAGATCGTCAAGGGCGGCACAGACATGAACACCAGGAAGGAGACGCTCGGCTTGGCCAGCGTGATGCGGACCGTGAGGGGGTCCGGCGCGTCCACGGTTTCGACCGCGGCCAGGCGATTGACGTGGACAACCTCTGTCGGATCGTCGGGGCGCTTGGCCTTGGCGATGCTGGAGATCACGTCCCCGGCGCTGAACTCTTTCCCATCATGCCACCGGACATCTCGGCGCAGCCGGTACGTTACCGTCTTTCCATCGGCGCTGACGTCCCAGGAGGTGGCGAGGTCGGACCGGATGGTGGACCCGTCAACGGCGTCCAGGATGGTCAGATTATTCAGCAGGTTCAGCGGGATGGCCGAAAACTGGCCGCTCGTATTGTAGGTGTCCCAGTTATCGGCCACGGCCGCCGTGGCACGGAGGGTCATCAGGCCGCCGTACCGGGGTCGTGGAGGTGTCGGCGTCGGCGTGGGCGCCGGTGTGGGGGCTGCGGTCGCAGCCGCGGTGGGGCGCGCCGGAGCCGTGGGCGGCACAGGCGTCGGCTCCTCCTCGCCTCCGCCGCACGCCGCCACGACGAGGCCCGCGGCCACGGCGACGGTCGTCACCAACGATGGGATCCGCCACAGCGATGCCATATCTTCCTCCTCCTAGTCCTGCGGGGGCAGGACGCCGCGCCGCTCTTCGATCTCGCCGATGATGTCGCGCGTCCGGTCGATCATATCGGGGCTGACGGAGACGGAGGTGATGCCCCACTCCACGAGCTTGGCCGTCAGGTCGGGGTAGAAGGAGGGCGCCTGGCCGCAGATGGAGACGGTGAAGTCGCGCCGGCGGCAGGTCTTGATGACGTGCTCGAGGCACCACAGGACCGCCTCGTTGCGCTCGTCGAAGAGCTGGGAGAAACGGGCGTTGTCCCGGTCGATGCCCAGGACGAGCTGGGTGAGATCGTTGGAGCCGATGGAGACGCCGTCCACACCCACGTCGAGGAAGCGGTCGAGGAGGACGACGGTGGAGGGGACCTCGACCATGATCCAGAGCTTGCCGCTGGCGACGCCGTACTCCTTGAGCAGGCCCTTGATCTGGCGGAGCTCCTCGGGCGTCCGGACGAAGGGGATCATGACGTACAGGTTATCGAACTCGGCCTGGACCTTGTTGATGGCGTTGGTCTCGAGGCGGAAGACGTCCGGCTCGGCCATGTGGCGAAAGCCGCCGCGGAACCCGATCATCGGGTTCTCCTCCTGGTCCTCGTAGTCCTCGCCGCCGGTGAGGTTGCGGTACTCGTTGGTCTTGAAGTCGGTGGTGCGGTAGACGACGGGCCTGGGGGCGAAGGCCTTGGCGAACTGGCGGATGCCCTTGGCGAGCTTGTCGGTGAACTCCCGGCCCTTCCCGCGGTCCAGCATGTAGTGGGGATGCTCGCCAATGTGGGCGGCCATGAACTCGGCGCGCAACAGGCCCACGCCATCGACGTTCGTGGCGGCGACGCGCTCGGCCAGCTCCGGGTCCGCCAGATTGACGTAGACACGGGTCCTGGTGCGGCGGTACTTGCCGGTGACCACGGCGATCTTCTTGATGGCGACGATGCCATCGTAGACCTTGCCCGCGGTGGCGTCCACGGTGACCTTCTGTCCGTCCGAGAGGACGCGAGTGGCCGACTCGGCGCCGACGATGCAGGGGACGCCCAGCTCGCGGCTGACGATGGCGGCGTGACAGGTGCGTCCCCCCTTGTCCGTGACGATGGCCGAGGCGCGCTTCATGGCGGGCACGAAGTCCGGCGTCGTCATGTCGGCCACCAGCACCATGCCCTGCCGGACCCGGTCGATCTCGGAGGCGTCGCGGACGATGACGGCGGCGCCGGAGCCAACGCCGGGGCTGGCGGGCGCTCCCGTGAGGAGCACGGGCGCGCTGACCTCGACCCGCTCGGCGTCATCGGCCTGTTGGCCAAGGGTGGTGATGGCGCGGGTCTGCAGGATATAGATCGAGCGGCCCTCCATGGCCCACTCGATGTCCTGGGGGCGCTGGTAGTGGGCCTCCAGGCGCTTGCCGAGCTCGGCGAGGGCCCGGAGAGCGGCCTCGTCCAGCTTCTGCTGAGCGGCGCGCCCGGGCGGGATATCGACCCTGCGGTTGGCGCCGTTGCGGCTGGGGTTGTCGGGGTTGCGCCGGAGCTCCCACTGCTGGCGGGCGACGGTGGGCGGCCGCTCGAGGGCCAGGCTCTCCTTGTCCAGGAGGTAGGTGTCCGGGTTCACCTGACCGGAGACGATGGCCTCTCCCAGGCCGTAGATGGCCTCGATGTAGATCTTGGAGCCGTCGTTGGAGACCGGCTCGGAGGTGAACATGACGCCCGAGAGCTCGGAATCCACCATGCGCTGGACAGGGACGGCGATGCCGACGGAAAGGTGGTCGAACCGGTGCTCGGCGCGGTAGAAGATGGCGCGGGCCTCGAAGAGGCTGGCCCAGCAGGCTTTCACGGAGGCCACGACCTGCTCCTCGCCCAAGACGTTCAGGAAGGTGCTCTGCTGGCCGGCGAAGGACGCGTCCGGCAAGTCCTCGGCGGTGGCGGAGGAGCGGACCGCGACGAAGCCCTGGCCGAGCTGGCGGTAGGCCTGCTTGACCTCGCTAGCGATATCGGCCGGCATGGGCGCGCTATCGATGGCCTGCTTGATGCGCTTGGAGGCGGCCCCGAGGGCGGCGGAGTCGGCGACGTCGAGACCGGCCAGGGCGCTCTTGATGAGAGGAGCGATGCCGGCGCGCTCGAGGAAGTCGAAGTAGACGGCGGCGGTAACGACAAAGCCCGGGGGCACCGGGATGCCCTGGCGGGTCATCTCCCCGAGGTTGGCGCCCTTCCCGCCCGCCTCGGCAAGGTCGTCCTTGCCTATCTCATGGAACCAGCGGATCGCAGGCATCGAAGTTGGCATCCTTCGCCTCCTGGCCGGCGGCTGCGATGCGCTATCGAGGTGCCGACAGGGGCTGGACAGAAAGAGCCCGGGCTCGCTATGGGGCCAGTCACATCCAACACAAACGACCCCTGAGCCTGGCCCAGGGGAGACGAGTATACCGCGCGGTGTCCCTCTTGTCCACCGCTGCACAGGGAGCCGGGCCGCGTGCCTCTGCTATCATGGGGCGTCATGCGCATCGACGCCCACGTCCACGTCTTCCCGCCCGGCGCGACGGCCAGGCGCCGCGACGATCTCCTCCGCGACCTCACCTTCCGGACCCTGTACGCCGACCCTAAGGCGCCCCTGGCCACCCCCAGCGCACTCCTCGAGAGCATGGACCGGAACGCCGTGGACCGGGCGGTCCTCCTCAACATCGGCTGGGCCACCCATGAGCTCTGCCAGGAGAGCAACGACGCGATCCTGGAGGCGGCGCAGCGCGCGCCGGACCGGCTGGTCCCGTTCTGCTCGGTGAACCCGCTGGCCGGGCCCAGGGCGCTCCAAGAGATCGAGCGGTGCGCCGCCCTGGGAGCGAGGGGGATCGGGGAGCTGCACCCGGACACGCAGGGGTTCGACCTGGGCGACGCGCGGCTCATGGAGCCGCTGGTGGAGGCGGCGATGCGCCACCGGCTGGTCATCCTGACCCATGCCTCGGAGCCCGTGGGACACGCCTACGCGGGCAAGGGACAGGTCACTCCCGGCGTGCTCTACCGGTTCATCACCAGCTTCCCGGAGGCGCCGGTCGTCTGCGCGCACTGGGGCGGCGGGCTCCCGTTCTACGCCCTCATGCCGGAGGTGCGCCGCGCCCTCGCCAACGTCTGGTTCGACACGGCCGCGTCCCCCTTCCTGTACGAGCCGCAGGTGTTTGAACGGGTGGCGGACCTGGTGGGGGCGGACCGCATCCTCTTCGGGACCGATTTTCCGCTCATCGAGCAGGAGCGGCTCCTTCGGCAGGTGGAGGGCAGCGGGCTTTCAGGGGAGGGGAAGATGGCGGTCCTCGGAGGCAACGCAGCGCGGCTGCTGGGGCTCGGGTAAGGCGGTCCGCAGACCGTGTCCGCGAGCCGCAGCGCCTAGCGCCCCTTGAAGCTGGGCTTGCGCTTCTGGGCAAAGGCCAGGGGGCCCTCGCGGAAGTCCTCGGTGCCCATGAGCGGGGTGATGTAGTCGCTCTCGAGCGCCAGAGAGCCTTCAAGGGAGAGATCGAGGCCCTTGATCACCATCTCCTTGCAGGCGCGAACGGCCAGGGGCGCGTTCTCGATGATGCGGTCGGCGATCGTGTGGGCCAGGGGCATGAGCTCGGGGAGGGGCACCACGTCCGTGACCAGGCCCCAGCGGAGCGCCTCCTGGGCCGTGATGGGCTCGCCGGTGAGGCACATCTTCATGGCCACGGCCCGCGGGACGGAGCGGGGCAGGCGCGTGACACCGCCGGCGCCGGCGAGTAGGGACCAGCGGACCTCGGGCAGACCGAGACGAGCGTTCTCCGACGCAATGCGGAGATCGCAGGCCAGGGCCATTTCGAGCCCGCCGCCCAGGGCGTAGCCGTTGATGGCGGCGATAATGGGCTTCCAGATGTGCATGTTCTTGGTGAAGCCGCCGGGCGGGATGCCGGCCCCCATCTGGGGGCGCTGACCGCCCTGGCGCGACTCGGCGGCGTCCTTGAGGTCGGCCCCCGCGGAGAAGGCCCTGTCGCCCGTGCCGGTCATGATGGCGACCCATACCTCCGGGTCGTCGCGGAAGTCCTTCCATGCCTCGTAGAGGTCCAGGGTCATCTGGCCGCTGAGAGCGTTCATGCGCTGGGGGCGGTTCAGCGTGATGACCGCCTTGTGGTCCTGCTTCTCGTAGATGATCGTCTCGAACTTCACGGTGCGGTACCTCCTACGTTCTTCGTCTCGCCAGTACCATGTCATGCTGGGTCCCGACTGTGCCGGTCCAAGTGTGCATTTTGTGTTCGCTGCCGCCCTCACCCTCCTTCGACAAGCTCAGGACGGTGCCTGCCCCCTCTCCGGATCGGAGAGGGGGTGGCCCCTTCGTCAGGCTCAGGCCGGGGGTGAGGGCAGGACCCCAGCAGCCCGCCTACGGCGGGGCGCTTTTTGAGATAGTTTCTTAGTCCAGGAGCGCGGCGGCGAGCTGGCGCCGGTGGGCGTCGGCGGAGCCCCACATGAGTTCGCCGGTCTTGGCGCGCCGGAAGTAGAGGTAGAGGAAGTGCTCCTTGATGAAGCCGATGCCGCCGTGGATCTGGTGGCCCTCCCGCACCACGCGCCGGGAGGCATCGCTGACCCAGATCTTGGCGCGGGCGATATCGTCCTCCGCCGGCTGGCCCGTGGCGAGCTTCCAGAGGGCGTGGGAGGTGATGAGGCGGGCGCCATCGACGTCCGTGACCATATCGGCCACCTTGAACTGGATACCCTGGAAGGTCCCGATGGGCCGCCCGAACTGGACGCGGCTCTTGGCGTAGGCGATGCTCGTGTCCAGGACCTTCTGGATGGCGCCAACGAGCTCGGCGCACTCGGCGAGGGTGGCCCGCGCCAGGGTCCACTGGACGATGGGCCAGCCCTGGCCCACGCCGCCCAGGACCTGCCCCTTGGGGACGCGCACGTCCTGAAATGCGACCTCGCACTGGCGGTCCATGGCGGTGCTCCGGAGCAGCGTGACGGAGACGCCGGGGCTTCTGGCATCCACCAGGAACAGGGTGACGCCGTGGTCCAGGGCCTTCGCCTCGGCCGTGCGCGCGGCGACGAGGAGGTAGTCCGCCACGTTGGCGTCGCGGATGAAGAGCTTGGCGCCGCTGAGGACGTAGCCATCGCCCTCGCGGGACGCGCGGAGGCGGACGCTCGCCGGGGCGATCTGGGCGTCGGCCTCGGTGAGGGCGAAGGCCATGATGCGCTGGCCGGCGGTGATCTTGGTCAGATGCTCCTGGCGCTGCCCCTCCGTCCCGAACTGCAGAATGGGCAGGCCGCAGCAGACGACGGTGGAGGTGTAGGGGCTGGGAAGGAGCCCCCGGCCGATCTCCTCCAGGAGCACGGCGGTGTCCATGAAGTCGCCGCCGGCGCCGCCGTAGGCCTCGGGGAAGGGCAGGCCGAGCCAGCCCAGCCCGGTGATCTGCTTCCAGGTCTCGGAGGCGAAACCCGTGGGGCTCTCCTGGATATCGCGCACCTTCTGCCACGGGTACTCCTTCTCGATGAAGGCCCGGGCGGAGGTCTTGAGCATCTGCTGGTTTTCGGTCAGGGAGAGGTCCATCGGTTCGCTCCTTTACGATGTCGTTGCGAGGAGTCCGCCGTAGGCGGGCGACGAAGCAATCTCCGCGCCTGGCATGGACCCGACATGTGCGGAGATTGCCACGGGCCGCCGATGGCGGCCCTCGCAATGACAGCGGGTCGCGTGGCGCACAGCGTCAGCCCCTGGGCAGGCCCATGCCGCCTTTCACCATGTCACCCTTCGTCCCGACGTGTCGGGACGAAGGGTCTGGGGTGGGGAATCCCCCCACCCAATTCTTCGCCTGCGGCTCGGCGTGAAGATCCCCGCAGCAAGCTGCGGGGCTTCTGGTGTCTGAACAATCGTGATCGCAGCAGGAACAGTATGGCCCTC
>CAZKTO010000071.1:0-14839 GCA_964555685.1 uncultured Dehalococcoidia bacterium | reverse complement strand
TCTGGGAACACCTTTCTGTCAAGAAAGGGTTCCCAGGACAACCGAACGACCCTGCATCGGCGGCGTGCGGCCCGCATCGCGAAGGGCGGTCGCAGCATGGGGTCTCCGGCCCGTTTTCCTCTTGACACGCCAGGATTGTGAATGTATTCTCAATGGCCGAATCGTCCGGCGCTCCCAGCGTTGTCGCACTCCGGCAGCCGGGGGAGGGGAGACCGCCGGCGGCGAGGCGATCGATGGGTCCCGATTCCCTGAGCCATGTGGACTGGCAGGCGGTGAGCGTCCTTCTGCAGGTGCAGGACCCCGAGCCGCTGAACCACGTCGACTGGCGCGCCACGAGCCTCATCCTTCGCTGGATGTGGATGATCCTCATCTTCGCCTTCTTCTTCGCCGCCCACATGCTCCTGGCCCACGCCATCATCCCCTCGCTCCTGGACTCGGGCCACGTGCCGGACGGCCTGCGGGAGCGCGCGCGCAAGCTCCGGCTCCCCCTCTACGTCATGTCCTTCCTCTTGCTGGCCTGCGCCGCGTACTTCATCACCATCATGGTGAACAGCTCCCAAGAGCTCCACCAATTCTGGCCCCGCAGCCTGATCTAGCGCCGCAGGCGGGCCCGCGCCCGGCGCCGGACCACGCGCTGAAAGCAGAGGGAACGGTTGAGCAGAAGGGTCAAGATCGGCCTCCTCACCTTCGGGGGGCTCTTCTTCGCCGGCGTGATCTTCACGGCGGTGCTGATCTTGAAGTCCTGGTGGAGCCTCCCCTTCGGACCCTTCCAGGCGGAGGCGACGCAGCCGGTCCAGTTCCCCCACAGCGTCCACGTCCAGAAGGCCCAGATCGACTGTCAGTTCTGCCACCGGGCCGTCGCCGACACGGAGGCGGCCACCCTGCCGGCCGTCCAGCAGTGCTACTTCTGTCACCAGGTGATCAAGCCGGACTCGCCGGAGGTCTCCAAGGTCCTCTCCGCCTTCGAAAAGGGCGAGCCCATCAACTGGGTGCGGGTCCACCGCCTGCCGGACCACGTCCAGTTCGTCCATGACGTCCACGTCCGCTACTTCTCGGAGCAGAACGAGGTGGCGCCCTCGCAGACCTGCTCCATCTGCCACGGCGATGTCGGCTCCATGGGCATCGCCAAGCAGGTCCGGAACTTGAAGATGCGCGACTGCGTCGACTGCCACCGGGGCGGCTATCTGCGCTATCTGACGGAAGAGGCGGAGGCGGCCATCCGCCAGGCGGTCGAGACGGGCCAGCGCAAGCCGCCGCCCACGGACTGCGCCGCCTGTCACTACTAGGGAGCGGGATCGCTCATGGGTCTGACGAGAAGAGAGCTCCTCAAGCTGGCCGGCGGCTCCGTCGCCGGGGCGGCGGTCATCGCCGCCTGCCGGCCGGCGGTCCGCGAGTACCTGGCCCAGAGCCCGTCCCGGCTTCCCGAGGACCTGGCCACCGGCATCGATAACTGGTATGCCACGCTGTGCCGCGAGTGCGGCTCGGGCTGCGGCACCATCGTGCGCGTCATCGAGGGCCGGGCCAAGAAGATCGAGGGGAACCCGCTGCACCCGGTGAATGCCGGGAGGCTCTGCGCCCGCGGCCAGGCCGGCGTCCAAGCCCTCTACCATCCGGACCGGGTCCGGCGGCCCATGAAGGCGGCGGGCGCCCGCGGCTCCGGCAGCTTCCAGGAGATCTCCTGGGACGAGGCGCTGAACACCCTCGTCGCCAAGCTCAAGGAGAACCGGGGCGCCGGCGCCTCGCGGGTCCTCCTGGTCACGGAGCCGCTGAGCGGCCACCTGGGCGGCCTCACCGTCCGCTTCGCCTCGTCCTTCGGTGCTGTCCATGTTCCCTTCGAGCCCCTGGACCAGACGGTGCTCCACCGGGCCATCCAGCACGTCTACGGCCAGGACCTCATCCCGCTCTTCGATATCGCCAACGCCCGCTACCTGCTCTCCTTCGGCGCCGACTTCCTGGGCGGCTGGGTCTCCCAGGTGCAGCACTCGCGGGCGTATGGCCACTTCCGGCAGGGCGGCCCCAAGCGCGGCACCTTCGTCGCCGCCGACTCGCGCTTCTCGACCACCGCCGCCAACGCCGACGAGTGGCTCCCGGTGCGCCCCGGCCAGGAGGGCAAGCTGGCCCTCGCCATCGCCTACGTGATCGTCAAGGACGGCCGGGCCAACGCCCAGGCCCTCGCGGCCCTCACCGGCGGCCGCGGCCTCGCCGCCCTCGAGCCCTTCAGCCCAGAGCGCGTCGCGGAGGCCACGGGCATCCCCGCCAGGCGCATCGAGGAGGTGGCCCGGGCCTTCAGCGCCGCCGATCATCAGCCGGCCCTCGCCATCGGCGGCGGCTCCGCGGGCGCCACCAGCAACGGCCTCTTCAACCTCACCGCCGTCTACGCCCTCAACCTGCTCGCCGGGAACGCCGGCAAGGCGGGCGGCGTCATCTTCAATCCGCCGCCGCCCATCGGCGGGCCGCTCTTCACCCGTGATGCGCCCTTCGCGCCCGCCCGCGCGACGCCCCTCGCCGAGATGCGCCGCGCCATCGACGCCATGCGCGCCGGCCAGGTGAACGCGCTGCTCGTCCGGAACGCCGACCTGGTCCACGACCTGCCCGGCGCCCTCGGCGCGGCGGACGCGGTCCAGAAGGTCCCCTTCATCGCCAGCCTCTCCAGCTTCCTGGACGACACGACCTACCAGGCGGACCTGGTGCTGCCGACCCACCTGGGCCTGGAGGACTGGGGCGATGGCTTCGCCGACCCGGGCCCCGGCTATGAGGCCCTGGGCTTCCAACAGCCGGTGGTGAACCCGTTCCACGAGAGCCGGGGCTTTGGCGACCTCCTCCTCGTGCTGGCGCAAGAGCTGGGAATGGAGCGGGACCTGCCGTGGCAGACCTTCCGGGACGTGCTCCGGGAAGGGGCGCAGCGGCTCCAGCAGCTGGGCCGGGGCTCCGTCTCCGGCGCGAGCTTCGAGGCCTACTGGAACGATCTGCTCCGCCAGGGCGGGTGGCAGGACAAGGGCAAGGTGAGCGCCGCCGCCCCGCGCCCCCAGCCGCTGCCGCTGGACCGGGCCGAGGCCGAGTTCGCCGGCGCCGCCGGGGCCTATCCCTATCACCTGGTGCCGTTCGAGAGCATCGGCATCGGCGACGGGCGCGGGGCCCACCTGCCGTGGCTCCAGGCGACGCCGGACCCCCTCACGACGGCCACGTGGACCACATGGGTCGAGGTCAACAAGAAGACGGCGGAGGGGCTGGGCCTGCGGGAGGGCGACATCGTCACCATCGAATCGCCCACGGGCCGCGTCGAGGCCGCCGTCTACCCGAACCCGGCCACGCCGCCCTGGGTGCTGGGCGTGCCGCTGGGCCAGGGGCACCGGGCCCTGGGCCGCTACGCCGAGGGGCGCGGCGATAACGTCCTCAAGGCCGTGAGCCCCCAGACGGAGGCGGAGACGGGAGCGCTGGCGTGGGCCGCCACCCGGGTCAAGATGACGCCCGCCGGGCGGCGCATCCGCATCCCCAAGTTCGAGAACTCCTACTTCCCTATCGACTTCGATCACAAGATCGTGCAGATCACCAAGAAGGACTAGGCGGCGGCGCCAGGGAGTCCAGCTATGCCAGAGACGCAACGGGCGAAACGGGCCAAGTGGTCCATGATCGTGGACATCGACCGCTGCAGCGGCTGCCAGGCCTGCGTCGTCGCCTGCCAGGCGGAGAACAACATCCCCCTGAACACCGACGACCGGTTCAAGCAGCGCCGCGCCATCGAGTGGATCCGCGTCGAGCGCTACTGGGAGGGCGAGTTCCCCGACGTCAAGGCCCGCTTCATGCCCGTCCTCTGCCAGCATTGCAACAACGCCCCCTGCGAGCCCGTCTGCCCCGTCTACGCCACCTACCACAACCCCGAGGGCCTGAACGTTCAGGTCTACAACCGCTGCATCGGCACCCGCCTCTGCCAGAACAACGATCCATACAACGTCCGGTTCTTCAACTTCTGGGAGCCCGTCTGGCCCGAAAGCCTCCGGAGCCAGCTCACCCCGGACTTGACGGTGCGCAGCCGCGGCGTCATGGAGAAGTGCACCTTCTGCGTCCAGCGCATCCGCGGCACGGAGCGGGCCGCCAAGAAAGAGGGGCGCGAGGTGGCCGACGGCGAGCTGCAGCCGGCCTGCGTCCAGGCCTGCCCCACGGAGGCCCTCGTCTTCGGCGATAGCAACGACCCGGAGAGCCGCGCCTCCAAGCTCTCCCACGACCCGCGCCGGTACATCCTGTTAGAGCACACCGGCACCGAACCCAACGTGGTCTACCTCAAGAAAGTCGACCCGGCCTTCAGCGGCGAAGGGAAGCATGAGTAGCATCGCCCGCGGCCACACCGAGGCCCCCGCCGGCTCCCACGCCCACTACGAGCCGCAGGTCCTCACCCAGACGCACGGGGAGATCGCCCGGGACGTCCTGGCCAGGAGCAGCGCCGTGAGCGGGCGCTACAAGCTCCTGCTGCTGCTCTTCGGCGGGCTCTTTGTCCTGGGCATCGCCGGCTTCGCCATCCGCCTTGCCGATGGGTTCGACGCGTTCTCGCCCTGGGCCTACTTCGCGGCCACGGCGGCCTGGGTGTTCACCGTGGGCGCCACGGCTCCGGTGCTGGCCATCACCCAGCGCATGACGCGCAGCCACTGGCGCCGTCCCATCACCCGCGTCTCGGAGATCTTCGCCGTCGTGGGCGTGCTGAGCGCCCTCATGTACATCCCGCTCATCGTGCTGCTCCCCACCTCCACGGGCCGGCGCTCCGTCTGGTTCGAGTTCCAGCCCGACCACGCCTGGTCCAACTGGTTCAACACGCCGTTCTGGCCGGACCTCCTGGCGGTGGTCTTCCTGGCCGTGCTGGGGCTGGGGCTCCTCTACGCCTGCGCCGTCCCGGACCTGGCCGCCATCCGCGACCACGGGACCGGCTGGCGGCAGCGCTGGGCCGCGCGGCTCTCGGGGTTCTGGCGCGGGACGCCCCGCCAGTGGCAGGTGCAGGTCGCGGGCATTCGTGTGCTGGGGGCGCTCTACTTCCTCTTCGTGGTCTTCGTCCACATGCTCATTCCAGCCGACTTCGCCGAGGCGCTCGTGCCCGGGTGGAAGGACGCGATCCTCCCCGCCTACCACGCCTTGAGCGGACTCCAGAGCGCCGTGGCCATCTGCCTCGTCGCGCTGTTCATCCTCCACAAGTGGGGTGGGTTCAAGGACTACATCCACGTGGACCAGTTCTGGGCGGCGAGCAAGATCATGCTGGCCCTCTCGCTCCTGTGGATGTACTTCTGGTTCTCCGGCTTCATCGTCTACTGGTACGGCCGCCAGCCCGTGGAGGAGAACGTCCTGCGCCTCCTCATGTTCGAGCCGTACCGCTGGGCCTTCGTCCTGTCCGTCATCCTCAACTTCGGGGTCCCCCTGGGGCTGCTCATCTGGAACTTCGTAAGGCGGAGCATCGCCGGACCCGCGCTGGTGGGCCTCTCCATCCTCGCCGGCACCCTCTTCGACCGCATCCGGCTCTACGTGGCCTCCTTCTCCGTGGCCGACGCCCGGCCAGACGCCCTCGGAAGCCTCCATCCCAAGGAGCTGGATATCGTCCCCGGCACCCTCTGGCCTCACGGCCCTGACTACATGATCATCATCGGCGGCATCGCGGGCGTGATCTTCCTCTTCATGCTCGTCATCAAGTTCATCCCGGCCCTCTCCATCTGGGAGGTGGGCGAAGGGCTCCTCTACCGGAAGCGCGTGCCGTTCCTCAAGCGGACCATCATGGTCATGGGCAAGCCGGAGTAGCGGAAGGAAAGCCATGCAAGACCGAGCCGTCCTGGGGAACAATCCTCAGACGATCGACCAGAAGATCAACCGGGACCTTCTGGGGAACGTCCTCGCCGCGCCGCTGCGGTTCTGGGTTGCCTTGATCTTTCTGGCCCTGATCGTGGCCGGCGCCGCCAGCGCCGCCGGGTGGCTGATCAACCAGGGCCAGGGCGTCATGGGCCTCAACCGCCCGGTCATGTGGGGCTTCCTGATCGTCAACTTCGTCTTTTGGGTCGGCATCAGCCATGCCGGCGTCATGCTCTCGGCGATCCTGCGCCTCGCCCAGGCCGAGTGGCGCCGCCCGGCCACCCGCGCCGCCGAGATCGTCACCGTCTTCTCCCTGATGATGGCCCTGATCATGGTTATCCTGGATACCGGGCGGCCCTGGCGCACCCTCTACTGGGCCTTCCCCTGGGACTTCGCCCGGGGCATCTGGCCCAACGTCCGCTCGCCGCTGGTCTGGGACCCCACGGCCATCATGACCTACCTGACCTCCAGCATCCTGTTCGTGTACGTGGCCCTGCTGCCGGACATCGCGGTAGCCCGGGACCGGACCAAGGGTCTGGCCCACCAGGTCTACGGCGTCCTCGCCCTGGGCTGGCGTGGCTACCCCAGGCAGTGGAGGCTCCAGATCATCGCCGGCTTCCTCCTCTCGGCCCTCATCCTCCCCGTCTTCGTCTCCGTGCACAGCATCGTGTCCTGGGACTTCGCCTCGCTCCAGGGCGTGGAGGGCTGGCATTCGACCATCTTCGCCCCCTACTTCGTCATCGGCGCCGTGCACTCGGGCGTCTCGGCGGTGGTCATGGTGCTCATCATCCTGCGGTGGCTCTTCAAATGGGAGGACTACATCCGGCCCAACCACATCGACGCGCTGGGCCGGCTCCTCGTCGTCGTCGCCACCACCTGGTTCTACTTCTTCCTCATGGAGGTCCTCTTCGGGATGATGTCCCTGGAGAACCCCGAGCTCGCCTACCGCCGGATGCAGATGTTCGAATACCCGTACTCGGTGCTCTTCATCGTCTTCCTCATCGCCGCCTTCTTCTTCCCCGTGCCCCTGTGGCTCTTCCGGAACGTCCGGCGCAGCTTCAAGTGGATGCTCATCACCACCATCTCCGTCAACATCGGCATGTGGCTGGAGCGGTTCCTGATCATCGTGCCCGGACTCGCCCGGCGGCAGGAGGCCACGTTCAACTGGAGCACCTATCACCCGAGCGCCGTGGAGATCGCGCTCATCGGCGGCTCCTTCGCCTTCGTCGGGATGATGGTGCTCCTCTTCGCCAAGTTCTTCCCCCTGGTCCCCATCTACGACGTGAAGGAGGGGGAGGTCCTCAAGGACGAGATGAAGATCGGCAAGGTCATGGTGCCCGCCGTCAAACGCGAGGAGTAGGGGAGAGACCCTATGGCTACAAGACAGGTCCTCGGCATCTTTCGGACGGCCGATAACGCCGCGCTGGCGACGGACCGGCTCAAAGAGGCCGGATTCACCGCCCGCGACTTTCAGGTGCTGACGGGCTGCCCGTATCCGGACGGCGCCTTCGGCGAGGAGACGCCCAAGCACCGGCTCTTCGCCTTCCCCTTCTTCGGCGCCGCCGTGGGCCTGGCCTCGGCCCTGGTCATCACCACCGGCACCCAGGTCGCCTACCCGGAGGTGACCGGCGGCAAGCCCATCCTCGGCATCCCGCCCATGGCCATCATCGCCTACGAGGGCACCATGCTGGGCGCCATCATCATGTCCATCGCCGGCGTCCTCTTCGAGTCGCGGCTGCCGCGCCTCAAGATGGGCCTCTACGATACGCGCATCACCGAGGGGTACATCGGCATCGCGCTGGACTGCCCCGCGGACCGCACGAACGCCGCGGACCTCGTCATGCGCCAGTCGGGCGCCGAGGACGTGAAGCACGAGGCGTAGCACGCCGGGCGCGGCGGACGACTCGCCTGCGGACGAGGACTGGAGACCGATGAAGCTCACGAACCTGCGACGGCTCCTGCGGCGGCGGGCCATGCTGATGGCCGGGCTGGCCGCCGTCGCCGCTTCCGCCCTGGCGCTGGCCGGGTGCAGCAAGGGGACCTACGCCGTGGAGCTCTTCCCCGAGCAGCACTACCAGCAGTCGACCAGGATCCAGGAGCCGCCGCGACAGTACCCGTACCCCGGCGCGGTGCCCATCACCGGCCGCGAGGCGCCCGTGGACGCGCAGAACGCCGCGCGGCTGGCTAACCCGCTCCCCAGGAGCCAGCAGGTCGTCGCCCGCGGGGCCGAGCTCTTCCGGGTGAACTGCGCCATGTGCCACGGCCCCAGGGCCAGCGGCGACGGCGCTGTCGGCGCGATCCTGGTCGAGAACGGCTACCTCCGGCCGCCGAACCTGACGGCCGCGGGCACCCAGGGCCGCTCCGACGGCGAGATCTACGCCATCGTCACGAACGGCATCCTGGTGATGCCCACGTTCAAGAACATGCTCAAAGAGAGCGATCGCTGGGCCATCGTCCAGTACCTGCGGTCGCTCCCGCAACCACAGGGCCGGTAGGCGAGGTCACGAGACGATGGGCAAGCAGAGCACAAGCAAGGCCATCGCCCAGCAGCAGCCGGGGGTCTCCCGGCGAGACTTCCTGCTGAAGGCGGCCATCGGCGCCGCGGCGGCCTTCGGCCTGGGCGAGCTCCTGCGCCGGCGTCTGATCGGCTCGTCGCCCGAGGCGTCGAACCCGCTGGGCCTGGACGAGGACTCGATCTTCTGGCCCCGCGAGGACGCGCTGCGCCGCATGCGCGGCGACCGCTAGCGGCCCATGTACTTGGGCGGGCGCTTCTCCACGAAGGCCGCCAGCGCCTCCCGATGGTCCTCGGAGGCGAAGAGCTCCTGGTTGAACATCCGCGCCAGCACCTCGACGCCTTCGTTGGGCGGCCGCGCGCCCTTGAGCACCGTGAGCTTATTGTAGGAGAGGGCCTTGGGCGGGTGGCGCAGCAGGCGCCCGGCCAGGGCCTTGGCCTCGTCCAAGAGGCGCTCGCGCGGAACGACGCGGTTCACCAGCCCCACCTCGTAGGCGCGGTGGGCGCTGATCATGTCGCCCGTGAGGGCCATCTCCATCGTGACGGCGAGGGGCAGGCGCTGGGCGGCGACGCGGGCCTCCGCGCCGACGATCCCGATCTGGACTTCGGCGAGGCCAAAGGCCGCATCCTCGGCGGCCACCCGCAGGTCCGAGGCCATGAAGAGATGAAGGCCGATGCCCGTGGCGATGCCGTTGGCCGCGGCGATGACGGGCTTGGTGACGCCGGGGAGCCCCCACTCGTAGCTCTTGAGGTAGAGGTCGGGCAGGTCGTGAGCGAAGAGGGCCGTGCCGGGCAGGCCCTTCCGGGCGCGCTCCTGGCGGTCGCGGACGTCGATGCCGGCGCAGAAGGCGCGGCCCGTGCCCGTCAGGATGGCGACCCGCGCCTCGGCGTCGTTCTGGAAGTCGATCCAGGACTGGGCCAGGGCCCGGGCCGTCGGCGCGTCCAGGGCGTTGAGCTTCTGGGGCCGGTTCAAGATGATAATGACCAGCGGCCCCTCTTTGCGGTAGTCCACGGTCCCCATGGTGGTCTCCTTCTGCGCGAGGATGCGAGCACATCGTAGGGGCGGGTCTGAGACCCGCCCCGGTGGTCTCCTTCTGCGCGCGGGTGCGAGCGGCAGCGGCCATTGTACGAGAGGCGGCGCCGGCCTGTCAGGGGACGGGGCCGCGCGATGCCCGCGAGTTGTGAAGCCATCCCGAAATTCCCTCCCCCTCGATGGGGGAGGGTGAGGGTGGGGGTGAAACCTCACCTGATGAACGACATTTCGGGATAGGTTCGTGGTACGACAGAGGAGAGCGTGGTACACTGTTTACGGATTCGGACGGGGTGAGACGTCCCTGGCCGGGCGCGGGGTTTCGATCGGCGGCCGGCCGCAGGATCCCTGGCAAGGCAGCGACGAGCGACTGTGTCACGCCTGGGCCATGACCGGGAGCGTGCAGGCGGAGAGCATCGAGACATGACCACCACCCACCCGCGGCGGTTCACTAACGAGGAGCTGGCGGCGATCGGCCAGGGCTTCGAGGGCAGGCGCCCGGAGGAGATCCTGCGCTGGTCCTTCGACACGTTCGGCGACGGCGTCGCCCTTGCCCAGAGCTTCGGCGGCGCCTCCGGCGCGGTCCTCATGGACATGGCCGTGAAGATCAAGCCCAACGTCAAGGTCTTCTATCTGGACACGGACTTCCTCTTCCCGGAGACCTACGCCCTCATCGAGGAGACGAAGCGGCGCTACGGCATCACGCCCGTCGCCTACAAGTCCACGCTGACGCCGGAGCAGCAGGCGGCCGTCCACGGCGAGGCCCTGTGGGCCCGCGATCCCGACCTCTGCTGCGACCTCCGCAAGGTCGAGCCCAACCGGCGGGCCCTGGCGGGGCTGGACGCCTGGATCACCGGCATCCGCCGCGACCAGGCCCAGACCAGGACCGCCATCGGCCTCGTCGAGTGGGACGAAAAGTTCGGGCTGGTCAAGGTCAACGCCGTCGCCCACTGGACCAAGAAGCAGATCTGGGACCACATCTTCCAGAACAAGGTGCCGTACAACCCCCTGCTGGACCGGGGCTACAAGAGCATCGGCTGCACCCACTGCACCCGGCCCGTCGCCGAGCACGAGAACGAGCGCGCCGGCCGCTGGCCGGGCACCGGCAAGACCGAGTGCGGGCTCCACGTCTAGAACCTATTGCAAAAGTCGCCATGGAGCCCAAAACTGTCACCCTGAGCCCGTCCCCGGGCGAAGGGTCTGGGGTGGGGTGGCCTCTCCCAGCCCCAGATTCTTCGCCTACCGGCTCAGAATGACACTTCTGCAACCACACCTAGCGATCGCGCAAGGAGCGACTGTGCCGGACAAGGGCTTTACGATCTGGTTTACCGGCCTCTCGGGGGCGGGCAAGACCACCCTGGCGGAGCGGCTGGTCCCCACGCTGCGCCGGCGCGGCTGCAAGGTCGAGCTGCTGGATGGCGACGTGGTCCGCACCAATCTCAGCAAGGGTCTCGGGTTCAGCAAAGAGGACCGGGACACCAACATCCGGCGCATCGGCTTCGTCTGCGAGCTCCTGAGCCGCAACGGCGTCGTCGCCATCGCCTCCGCCATCTCGCCCTACCGCGACATCCGCGACGAGGTGCGGGGGAAGATCAAGAGCTTCGTCGAGGTCTACGTCAAGTGCCCCATCCCGGTCCTGGCCGAGCGGGACGTCAAGGGCCTCTACAAGAAAGCGCTGGCGGGCGAGCTCAAGAACTTCACCGGCGTCTCCGACCCCTACGAGGAGCCGCTGAAGCCAGAGGTCGTCGTCGAGAGCGATAAAGAGACTGTTGAGCACGGCGCCCAGAAGATCCTGGCCAAACTGGAGCAGATGGGCTACCTCTCGCGGAGGTCCGTGGCCGCCCGCTGAGAGAAGGCCGATATGACCATCAAGGGCCTGGTCGGTGACCAGGCCCTTTCTGTTTCGAGCTACATCGCTCGCTCGCCCTTCGACAAATCCTTTGATCGACTCAGGACTCGCGGAGTCTACCCTGAGTCTGTCGAAGGGCTCGGCTCAGGGTGAGCGGGTTCGCCTCTCCCCGAGCCTGCGGCTCCCCTTCCTTTTAGGGAAGAGCCTGCCCTGAGTCTTCCGAAGGGGGCCGGGGGGTTAGTAGGGGCAGGCCGAAGCCTGTCCTGAGTCCCCCGAAGGATGCCTGCCCGTCTGCCTAGCCGCCGTAGTTGAGATTGTGGTCTCGCATCAGGACCGTTTGGTCCTGTCGCCGGACGCCCGCCTCGACCACCTGCCCCAGGAACAGCGTGTGGTCGCCCTTGGCCACCTCGCCCACGACCCGGCACTCCCACCACGCCGGCGATACCGCCAGCAGCGGGCAGCCCGTCTCCCTCCCCTGCTCGAAGGCCTGGCCGCCGATGCTGTCCCCCTGACGCTCGTGGGTCTTGAAGAACGTAAAGGCCAGGTCCTTCTGCTCCTTGCCGATGACGTTCACGGCGAAGACCCCAGACGCCTTGATGTGGCCGTAGGAGGTCGAATCGGCCTTGACGCCGACGGCGACCAACGGCGGCGCGAAGGACGCCTGGGTGATCCAGTTCACCGTGGCCGCGCTCACGCTCTTGCCATCGGCGCTCCTGCTGGTGAGCACGAACATCCCGTAGGGGATCATACGCAGGGCCGTCTTCTTCGCCGCTTCGTCCAAGGAGGTCTCCTCTCGCTGCGGGCCTACTTCGGCGGACTCCCCGACGAGTCGGGGCCCGCGGGCAACGGGGCGATTATACACCGGCTGGGCCGGGCGTGAGCGCCCTGTTCACGGCCGCTCGCCGCACCCTCCCGCCGCCGGCTCCGCCTTCGCCTTGAACACGGCCCCTCCGGCCTATAGAATCGCACCGTAGCCGAACGCTGGAGAGGAGAGCGCATCGCCATGAGCCCGCACCATATCCTGATCGAGCGCCACGAGCGCACCGTCGTCATCACCCTCAACCGGCCGGAGAGGCGCAACGCCTTCGTCAACGACATGGTCCTATCGACTCGGGACGCCGTGCTGGCGGCCGACGCCGACCCCGAGGTCCGAGCCATCGTCATCACCGGCAAGGACCCGGCCTTCTCCTCCGGGGCCGACGTGGACGCCTTCAAACAGGCCTTCGTCGACTCGAAGCGGCTGGGCCACCAGGTCCACTCCATCGACCAGGAGCAGCTCGAGCGCTTCGCCGTTCAGATGCGGCAGGTGACCAAGCCCGTCATCGCCGCCGTCAACGGCGCCGCCGTGGGCCTGGGGTTCACGCTAGCCATCGCCTGCGACATCCGGATCGCCTCCGACCAGGCCCGGATGGGCGCCATCTTCCTTCGCGTGGGCCTGACGCCGGAGTTCGGCTCCAGCTACAACCTCACGCGCCTCGTCGGCATCGCCCGGGCGTGCGAGCTCGTCTTCACGGCGCGCATCGTCGATGCCCAGGAGTCCAAGGAGATGGGACTGGTGAACAAGGTGGTCCCCCACAAGGACCTCATGCCAGCCACGCTGGAGATGGCCCGGCAGATCTGCTCCCTGCCGCCGATGGCCATGAAGCTGGCCAAGGGCAACCTCTACGCGGGGATGGACGCGAACCTTATCGCCCAGGTGCACCAGGAGCTCATGGCCAATCACCTGTGCCGGGAGACCCGCGACTACGAGGAGGGGATCACGGCCTTCATCGAAAAGCGGCAGGCGCTCTTCACGGGCCGGTAAGAGGGAGCGGCATCGCCTGCGACCCGGCGGCGGGCGCCGGCGCCGGAACAAGTTTGGAATCGGCGTCGCAGGGGCACGGCGCGCCGTGCCCCTGGAGGGAGGCGGGAGATGGACCTGGGTCTGCGGGGCAAGGTCGCGGCGGTGCCTGGAGGCACCAAGGGCATCGGGCTGGCGACGGCCATCGGCCTCGCGCGCGAGGGGGCGAGGGTGGCCGTCTGCGCGAGAGGCCAGGAAGGCCTCCGCATCGTCCAGGACCGCATCCGCGCCGAGGGCGGCGACTGCCTCGCCGTCCAGGCCGATCTGGGCGCCGACCGGGAGGCCGCTCAGCGCTTCATCGACCGGGTCGTCGGCCAGTACGGACGGCTGGACATCCTGGTCGCGGCCAACGGCGTCCACGAGATCAAGGAGTTCGCTGCTCTAGCCGACGACGACTGGCAGCGGGTCTTTGACAATAACTTCTTCGCCACGACGCGTCTGTGCCGCGCGGCTATCCCGGCCATGCAGAAGCAGCGGTGGGGGCGCATCGTCATCGTCTCGGCCGGCTCCATCCACAAGCAGTCCATCGGCCCGGACGTCCATCCCCACTACACGACGGCCAAGGCGGCGGTGGCGAACCTGGGCAAGTTCCTCTCCAAGCAGTACGCAGGAGAGAACATCCTCGTCAACACCGTGCTGCCGGCCTATAGCATCAAGCCCGAGGGGATGGCCCGCTACCATCGCATGGCGGAGGACCTGGGCATCTCCGACCGGGAGGCGTTCCTGCGCGAGGCCACCGTGATTGGGTTCGTTCCAGCGCTGGGCAGGCCGGGCACGCCCGAGGAGTTCGCCGACGTGATCCTGTTCCTGGTCTCGGAGCGGGCCAGCTACCTCACGGGCGTCGAGATCGCCATCGACGGTGGCGGGCTGGACGTGCCATAGCGCCTGCGGGCATCGAGAAGGCGCCGTCGCCCATCGGGAGATGGACCAGGCCCGGCTCAGACGGCCTCGGTCACGGCGCGAGCCCTGCCCGCAGCGCGATGACGGCGGCGTGGGTGCGGTCGCGGGCGCCCAGCTTGGCGATGATCCGCTGGACGTGCTTCTTGACCGTCGGCTCGCTCAGCGCCATTCGCTCCGCAATGGCCCCGTTGGTCGCGCCGTTGACGAGGATGCGCAGCGCCTCCAGCTCCCGGGGACTGAGGGGCCGCATTTCGGCGGGGAACGCCGGCACCGGCGCCGGATACGCTCCAGCCGACGGGTGCGGCGCCCCGCTGCCCTGGGATCCACCCACGAGTGGGCGCTCGAGCACAGCCGCCATAGCCCGCACCACCTGCTCCCACGAGACGGGCTTCTGGATGACGGCGGCGGGCTGGACGTCGCGCGTCACCGGCGTCCCGGCGGGGGGCCTCGCGGGATGGAGCAGCACCACCACCGGGCTCGGGATCGTCCGCGCCACGGATACCCAGTCCCATGGCGGCTCGTGTCCGCCCTCAGGCAGGTCCACGAGCAGCAGGTCGACGGGGCCGCGCCCCGTCTGGCTCCGCGCCCGCGATTCCCTGGTGGTGAACGATGCGGCAAACCCTCTCTTCGCCAGGTAACGAGCAATGGCCGATGCCATGGTCGATTGGGTAGAGAGGACCAGGACCCTCGGCGGCAGGTTGAGCCGGGGGGGATGGAGCCCTGAGGCGTGAGAGGCCGGTTGGGTGGCCATGGGCCCCTCCGCGGTGTGCGTTGGAGTCGTACAGCTTCTCAGGCAGCTAGCATAGCATGGGCGGGCGCGGGGTTGCACCGCGCTCCCGCGCGCCTTGCGGCGTGGGGAGGGGGTGCGTATAATAGGGTGCGTCTCGT
>CAZKTO010000070.1:4549-15601 GCA_964555685.1 uncultured Dehalococcoidia bacterium | reverse complement strand
AGACGAAGGTCCATGGGCGCCTCGGGCCCGCGTCATGGGTCGCTCGCAGCGGGCGCGCCGCAGTATAGCGCATCGGCTCGCCGGCGCGGCACTCGAGAGGGACGCTACCCGGCCATCTGGTAGCTGCGCAGGAGCCTGCCCGGGAGCGCCCCGGTGCACTCGGCCCCTTCGAAGGTCACGACGCCGTTCACCAGGGTGTAGCGATAGCCCGTGGCCTTCTGGATGAGGCGGCGCTCGTTGCCGGGGAAGTCGTGGGCGTAGACGGGCCGGTCATAGAGGAGGCCCAGGCGGTCCAGCTCGTAGACGATGATGTCGGCCGCCATGCCGGCACGCAGCATCCCGCGGTCGGTGAAGCCAGCGATGTAGGCGGGGAGAGCGCTGGTCTTGTAGTGCCCCTGCTCGATGGTCATGATGCCGCGGTCGCGCACCCAGTGGCTGATGAAGAACGTGGGCCAGGTGCTCATGGTGAGGAAACGGGTGTGGGCCCCGCCATCGGAGTTGGAGATATGGGTGAAGGGGTGGCGGCAGAGCTCGGCGGTGCCCGCGTCGTCGCCGCCGGTGTGCAGAAAGCCAAAGACCGTTCGCAGCCCCTCGTCCAGGGCCAGGTCGAGCATGGCGTCCAGCGGGTGCTTGCCCTGGCGCGCGGCCAGCTCCGCGACGGACTGCCCCTCCCAGCGGTGGTTCCGCTGGTGGACGACCTCCAGAACCTTGACCTTGGACCAGTCCTTGTGGAAGGCGGTGGCCTGCCACTCGTCCAGGTCCTTCTTCATCGCGGCGCGGACCTCCGGGCGGCGGAGCTTGGCGGCGCGCTCCCCGGCCGTGCCCACCAGGGGGTAGACCCAGTTGGGCATGCTATCGAACATGTTGAACTCGGCCAGCGTCATCTCGATGGGGACGTCCATGCAGATGGACGAGCAGTACATGGGGAGGCCCAGGCGGTGCGACTCTTCCAGGTAGGCCAGCGTGGCCCGGTAGCCGCCGGGCCGGCCCTCGGAGGCCGCCACGCCGACGAGGTTCATGGGCCGGCCGGTGAGACGAATGAGCTCGCGCAGGAACTGGTCGCCGCCGGGCCGCTCCGAGGGGCCGCGCGTCCAGGAGAGGTGCCCCACGCCGAACTCGCCCATGACCTCGGCCAGGGCCACGAACTCCTCGTTGGAGGCGATGTGGTCGGGCAGGAGGCCGCCGTCCTCCAGCCGGTTCTCCCAGAACTTGTCCACGGAGAAGCCGAAGGCGCCGGCGCGCATGCCCTCGTGGAAGAGGGCCTTAATCTGGGCGAGCTCGCCCTCGGTGACGCGCTCGCGCTCGCGGGCCTCCTGGGGACCCAGCACGTAGTTGCGCAGCGGCGAGTAGGGGAAGAGGGAGGCGACGTTCACCCCGAGGCCCTGGCGCTCCAGACTATCCAGATACTCGGGGAAGGTGACCCAGTCCCAGCGCAGCCCCTGCCGCATCGAGGCCATGGGGATCGCCTCGGTGCGCGTCATGATGGCCATGGCCTGCTCGCGCTCGTGGGGCCGCGTCGGCGCCAGGCCCAGGCCGCACTGGCCGATGGTGACGGAGGTGACGCCGTGCCACCCGGAGAGGGTGCAGTAGGGGTCCCAGTTGAGCTGGGCGTCATAGTGGCAGTGGAGGTCGACAGCGCCGGGGGCGACGATGCAGCCGCCGGCGTCCAGCTCCCTGGCGCCACCGTCCTTGATGCGCCCGCTGATGTGGGCGATGCGCCCGCCCTTGACGGCCAGGTCGGCCCGATAGGCCGGCAGACCGCTGCCATCGACGATGGTGCCGCCGCGGATGACGAGATCGTACTCGGCCATGGCTCACCCCCAGGTCGCCAGTTCCTGCCCTGCGTCGCGATTCTAGGGCCGGCGTCAGTCACGGTCAACGGGCGCCGCCCCCGCGTGGGCGCGTGGCGGCGTCCAGCGACATCGACCCTCACCCCCGTCCCTCTCTCCGAGTCGGAGAGGGGGTGGCCCTTCAGAGGATGGGCCGAAGGAGAGTCCTGCGCGACCGCTCTACTGCCCCGTTGACACCCATCGGCCACCCCGCTATCGTACCTTCGCCCTCTGCGCGCGCCCCCCGCGGCGCTCGCATGCGCGGCCCGGCGCCCATGGAGCTTCCCATGGGTACGCGGCCGCCGGCGCCACCCCAAGCACAGGAGCCCCCATGGCTGACCAGGACATCCTCATCGAGAAGGCGAACGGGATCGCTACCGTCACCCTGAACCGCCCCCATCGCCTGAATGCCCTCAATAGCGCCATGCTCCAGCAGGGCATACCCGATATGTGGGCCGACTTGGAGCGCGACAAGTCAGTAAAGGTCGTGATCTTCACCGGCGCCGGTGACCGGGCCTTCTGCTCCGGCATGGACGTGAAGGAGGCCGCCAGCAATCCCGAGTGGGGCCGGCAGGCGCCTCGCCAGGGCGGAGGCGGCTCCAAGCTCACCAGCAGGCACCATAGCTTCACCAAGCCCGTCATCGCCGCCGTCAACGGCATCTGCAGCGGCGGCGGCCTCATGTTCGTCTCGGACTCGGACATCGCCATCGCCTCGGACCGGGCCCAGTTCTTCAACCCCGGCGTCGCCATCGGCCAGCTGGCCACCTTCGCACCCATCACCTGGACCCGCTGGATCCCGTTCCAGTCGCTCATGCGCATGACGCTGGTGGGCGGCAAGGAGCGCATCGGCGCGCAGGAGGCGAAGGAGCTGGGCATGGTCACCGAGGTGATGCCGCACGACCGCCTGATGGCCCGCTCGCACGAGGTGGCGGGCTGGATCGCCGAGCACTCGCCGACCGCCGTCCGTTACGTCAAGCGAACCCTGTGGGAGGCGCTGGACCACACCCTCGCCGACGCCCACGCCAACGGGGTCAAGATCATGGGCGAGTACCGGGGCCACCCGGACATGACGGAGGGCCCGCGGGCCTTCGCCGAAAAGCGCAAGCCCAGATGGGCGGAGGAGCAGGGACTGGGAGCTGGGGACTAGGGAAGAGCGCGCCCAACCCATGGGGGCGCCAGGCCGAGGAGCGGAGCATGGCCGACACCAAGCAAGAGAAGCCAACGACGTACATAACGCCGGAGGAGCGCGCCCAGATCGGCGTCGAGAAGGAGGGCGGAAGCACCTACCCGGTCTCCTCGAGCGACATCCGCAAGTGGGCCATCGCCGTCTACTGGCCCGAGAAGCCGCCACGCCTCTTCTGGGACGAGGAGTACGCCAAGAAGACCAAGTGGGGAGGCATCATCGCGCCCCAGGAGTTCAACCCCTTCGGCTGGCCGCCGGAACGCCCCAAGAACCGGCTCTCCGCCATGGGCACCGGCAAGCCCGGCACGCGCATCCTCAACGGCGGCGTCGAGACGGAGTACCTCGCCCCCATCCGGCCCGGCGACGTGATCGAGTCCACCAGCAAGATCGCCGACATCTTCGAGCGCGAGGGGCGCATGGGCCTCATGAAGTTCGTGGTGAACCAAACGGACTGGCGGAACCAGAAGAACGAGCTGGTCCGCCGCGGCAAGATGACGCTGATCTACTACTAGAAGCCTCACCCACCCGCCTGCGGCGGGGCGAGGAGGAGCTATGGCGACCGCGACGTTCGACGAGGTCAAGGATGGGCAGGCCCTGCCACCCTTCCAGCGCGTGACCGACTTCATGCACTGGAACCGCTACGCCGCCGTCAACGACGAGTTCGTCTATATCCATATGGATGACGAGATGGCGCGCAAGATCGGCCAGCCCGCCGCCTTTGGCATGGGCAACTTGCAGGTGAGCTACATCCACAACCTGCTGCGCCAGTGGATCGGCGACGACGGATGGATCAAGCAATTCTCCTGTCAGTTCCGGGGCATGAACTTCAAGAACGACACCGTCACGGCCAAGGGGACCGTGATCAAGAAGTACGTGGACAAGGGCGAGAGGCTGGTGGACCTGGAGGTCTGGACGGAGAACCAGAAGGGCGAAAAGCTCTGCCCGGCCAAGGCCACCGTGGCCCTGGCGCAGTGACGAAGGGTCTCTGGACCCGATCCCATTCACCACATTCCTAGGGGGGCATAGGCCATGGGCATCATCGATGGCAAGGCGGGCGTCGTCACCGGCGGCGGCCGGGGGATCGGGCGGGGCCACTCGCTGCTCCTGACGAAGGAGGGGGCCAAGGTCATCGTCAACGACGTGGACCTGGTGGAGGCGAGGAAGGTCGCCGACGAGATCAAGAAGGCGGGCGGCACGGCCATCGCCTCCGACGCCGATATCGGCAGCCGCGCCGGCGCCGAGGCCGTCGTCGCCCAGTGCGTGAAGGAGTTCGGCAAGATCGACTTCATGGTCGCCAACGCCGGCATCCTGCGCGATAAGTCGTTCCTCAACATGACGGACGAGGAGATGTCCGAGGTCTTCCGGGTGCACGTCATGGGCACGTTCTGGTGCGGCCAGGCGGCGGCGCGCAAGATGCGCGAGCAGGGCAATGGCGGCGTCATCATCAACACCACCTCGGCCGCGCACATGGGCAACTTCGGCCAGGTCAACTACGCCGGCGCCAAGGGCGCCATCGCCTCCATCACCTACACCATGGCCATCGAGCTGGCCCGGTACGGCATCCGCGTCAACGCCATCTCGCCCTCGGGCACCACCCGCATGTCGGGCACCTTCCGCGGGCCGGGCGGGCAGCCCACCCAGGGGCCGTTCGTGGACCCGGGCCTGAACGCCCCCGTGGTGGCCTTCCTCATCAGCGACGAGGCGAACTACGTGACGGGCCAGGTCCTCGGGACCGGCGGCAGCCGCCTCTATCTCCTCTCCCAGCCCAAGTACTACTACGGGCTCATGAAGCCCGGCGGCTGGACCATCGCCGACATCCGGGAGCACTTCAAGGCCAACATCGGCAACCGGCTGGAGCCCATCGGCATCCAGAAGGCGCCCTACCCCTACTACGGCGGCGTCAAGCCGGAGGCGAAGGCCGAAAAGAAGGGCTAGAAGAGACCACAAACTATGGACTTCAACTGGTCTCCGGAGGAGCGGGCCTTTCGCCGGGACGTCCGGGAGTTCATCCGGGAGAACCTGACGGAGGAGCTGACCCAGGGCGAGGGCGGCGGGCTGTGGAGCACGCCGGCCAAGCGGGCCTTCGCCAAAAAGCTTGCCGCCAAGGGGTGGATCGGCATCTCGTGGCCCAGGGAGTACGGCGGCCAGGCCAAACCCATCGGCTACCAGTACATCCTCTCCGAGGAGCTCTCCTACGCCGGCGCGCCCCACACGGGCACAGGCGTCGGCACCATCGGCCAGACGCTCATGCGCCGCGGCGCCGAGCAGCAGAAGCGCGAGATCCTGCCCAAGATCGTCAGCGCCGACATCGAGTTCGCCATCGGCTACTCGGAGCCTCAGGCCGGCACCGATCTGGCGAGCCTCCAGCTCCGCGCCGATCTCGAGGGCGATGAGTACGTCATCAACGGGCAGAAGATCTGGACCAGCGCGGCCCACTTCGCCGACTACATCTGGCTGGCGGCCCGGACGGACCAGCAGGCCCCCAAGCACAAGGGGATCAGCCTCTTCCTCTTCCCCATGAAGCAGCGGGGGATCACCGTCACGCCCATCTGGAAGATCGGCGACATGCGGAACAACGTCGTCTACTTCGATAGCGTGCGGGTGCCCCGGACCACCCTCGTCGGCGAGCCGAACCGGGGCTGGTACTACCTCGCCGAGGCGCTGGACTTCGAGCGCATCCACCTGTTCCCGTTCGGACCGGTCCAGGCGGCGGCCGACAATCTGCTGCGCCTGGCCAGGGAGGCGCCGCCCCCGGTCAAGGCGCTCCCCTACTGGAAGGTCCTGCGCCACCGGGTCGCCCAGGCGCAGATCGAGACCGCGGTGCAGCACACCCTGAGCCTGCGGGTGCTGGACGTGGAGCGGCGCGTGGGCGTGGCGAACGTCGAGTCGTCCATCAGCAAGCTGTTCGGGACGGAGCTCTCGCTCCGCATGGCGCGGGCGGCCATGGAGATCACCGGGCTCTACGGCCAGCTCCGGTACGAATCGGCCACGGAGCGCCTGGGGCGGGACATCGCGAGGGCCTACGAGGGGTCGGGCGTCAGCGCCGTCGCGGGCGGCAGCAGCGAGATCAACCGGTCGGTGATTGCGACGCGCGGGCTGGGCCTGCCCCGGGGCTAGGCGCCAGTCACGGTGGATTTGATGGATGGATCCAGAGTTCACCCCCACTCTCACTCTCCCCCGTCAAGGGGGAGAGGATCCCCTCCCTTCCCCCGCAGGCGGGGGAAGGCTAGGATGGGGGGTCCTCGCTCACCCCTAGCACCCTAGCGATCACCTCCGCAACGCCGTCTATCTCGTCAAGGACTTGGTTGTCCCAGAACCGCAGCACCCTGAACCCCACGGATGCGAGCCAGGCATCCCGCCGAGCATCCTGAGATGCCCGCTCCATGTGCTGGCTGCCGTCCACCTCGATGACGAGGCGTTGTTCCAGACAAACGAAGTCGACGATATATGGCCCAATAGGGTGCTGGCGGCGGAATTTGTGGCCCTGGATCTGGCGGAGCCGGAGGTGAGCTCAGAGTTTACGCTCGGCGTCCGTGAGGTTTTTTCGCAGCTCACGTACTCTTTGGTTACGCACGCCCCCATCCTAACCTTCCCCCGCAGACGGGGGAAGGGATTGCGGCCCCACCCCATAATCGAACGACCCTGCCGGGCGCCCCAGCGGCGCTGCACGCCGCGCGCCCGTGTGCTACGATGACCCGTTCCTGAAATCGCAGCGCAAGAGGGGGGAGCTATGGCGGTCGACACACTGATCAAAGGCGGCCTTATCGTGGACGGCACCGGCGAGAAGCCCCGCCGGGGCAACGTCGCCATTACGAACGGGAAGATCGCGGGCGTGGGCGATGTCCGCCCCGCCGCGGCCCGCGTCGTCGATGCGGACGGTCTGGCCGTGGCGCCGGGCTTCTGGGACGTCCACACGCACTACGACGCCCAGCTCCTGTGGGACCCCATCGCCACCTCGTCGTGCTGGCACGGCGTGACGACGGTCGTCATGGGCAACTGCGGGTTCAGCGTCGCCCCGTGCCGCGCCGACGACCAGGACTGGATGGTCAAGACCCTCGCCCGGGTGGAGGGGATGAACGTGGGGGTCCTCCAGCGCACCACGCCGTGGCCCTGGGAGCACTTCGCCCAGTACCTGGACACGCTGGACCGCGCCGTGGGCGTGAACGTCATCTCGCAGGTGGGGCACACGGCCGTTCGCCGCTACGTCATGGGCTCGGAGGCCTCCGAGCGACCCGCGCGGCCCGATGAGGTCGCCAGGATGCAGCGAGTGGTCGCCGAATCGCTGCGGGCCGGGGCCATGGGCTTCACGACGTCGCGCGTCGTCACCCACTGGGACGGCGACGGCCTGCCGGTGCCCAGCCGCCTCGCCACCCTCGAGGAGTACTACGCGCTCCTGAGCCAGATGCAAGGGCTGAGCTGCGGCTACGTGGAGCTGGCCTCCGGACCCGAGTTCAGCCGCTATACGGAGCAGGGCATGGCCCGGCTCATCGAGCTGGCGCGGGTCAGCGGCCGGCCCGTCTGCTGGAACTCCATATCGCAGACGCCCGCGGACCCGGCGGCGTGGCGGCGGCACCTCGATACGATGCTGGCGCTGCGCCGTCAGGGCGTGCCCTTCTTCGCCCTGGGTCACACCCAGCCGGACGACTTCGAGTTCACCTTCGACTTCACCAACGTCTTCGACCGCTGGGCCACCTGGCAGAAGGTCCTCATCGAGCCCAGCGAGACCAAGGTCCCCAAGCTCAAGGACCCGGCCATGCGCGCCAAGCTCAAGGAGGAGATGCAGGACGACCCGTTCATGGGCCTCCCCTTCACCTGGGACCGGGTCCTGCTGGTCAAGTCGCCCACGGGCCGCTACCGCTCCTTCGAGATGCAGCCCGTAGCCGCCACGGCGGCGAAGCTGGGCAAGCACCCGCTGGACGCGGCGCTGGACATCGCCCTCGACGAGGGCCTGCAGACGCAGTTCCGCCTTCTGGACTCGCGCAACCTGGACCCCACCGTGATGATGGAGGTGCTGAAGGAGCCGCACGTGGCGGCGGGCTTCTCGGACGCGGGGGCGCACCTGATCACGGAGGTGAACACCGGCTTCCCAACGCGCCTCCTGGGCTATTGGGTCCGTGAACAGAAGGCGATGACGCTGGAGGCGGCGGTACGCAGGGTCTCCAGCGTCGCCGCCGAGGAGGCTGGCATCACGGACCGGGGCTCCATCAAGCAAGGCCTGGCGGCCGACATCACGATCTTCGACCCGGCGACCGTGCGGGCTACGGACCGGGTCTTCGTCAACGACCTGCCCGGCGGCGCGCGGCGCCTGGTCCAGTACGCCGAGGGCATCGAGTACACGCTGGTCAATGGCGTCGTCACGATGCAGGGCGGCAAGCCCACCGGCGACCTGGGCGGGAAGACGCTGCGCAGCGGGGACTACGCGAAGACGAAGTAGCCGCCCGCAGATTGCACAGATTGGGTCTAACACGTGGGGGCGGGTTTGAAACCCGCCCCCACGTGTTACCAACCCTGTGCCCCCAGTGCTAACGGCCTGGATCGCCACGTCGAGCCGATGGAATCGTCTCTCCTCGCGATGACGCGAGAGGCGTCAGTTGAACCCGTAGAACGACGCCGCGTTGTCCGCGACGATGGCCTGCCGGTCTTTGTCCGGTATCCCCGCGCACAGCCGGTCGATGACCTCCTGCGAGCGGGGCCACGTGCTGTCGTTGTGGGGGTAGTCGCTGGCCCACATGAGGTGCGAGGGGCCGATGAGGTCGCGCACGTAGACGGCGGAGGCGTCGCGCATGAAGGTGAAGTAGACGTTCCGTTTCAGGTACTCGCTGGGGGGCACGGCGCCGCCCTTGATGGGATAGTTCTGGTAGGTCTGGCGGCGCGGGTCGCTGTAGATGTAGTCCATGCGCTCCATGAGGTAGGGGGCCCAGCCGGCGTCGGTCTCCGCCGAGACGACCCGCAGGCCGGGGTGCCGCTGGAAGACGCCCCCAAAGACCATGGTCGTCAGGGCCTGCTGGATGTAGCCGTGCTGGAGGATTTCGGCGATGTGGGCGCCCTGCTGGATGGGCTTCTCGTTGGTGAGGATGTGGAGGCTCAGCGGGACGTTCAGCTCTTCGGCGGCGTGCCAGAAGCGGTCCAGGGCGGGCGAGGCGTATCGGTCCGGGTCCGCCGTTTCGATAGTGATGAGGGCGCCGACCAGCCCCATCGTATGGGCACGCCGCAGCATGGCCTCCGCCTCCACAGGGTCGCCGACGTCGACCATGCCGAGCCCTTTGATCTTCTTGGGGTGGACGCTGGAGAAGGCGGTGATCCACCGGTTATATGCCTCAAGAGTCGCCCGGCGGAGTCCGGCATCCGGGATGTTGAACGCGCGCATCGCCACGGACGGGTAGACCACCTCGGCGTCGATACCGTCGCGGCCCATGTCCGCCAGGCGCGCGGTGGGATCGTAGGCGCCGCGGTAGACCGCATCGAAGGTGCGCGAGACCGGCCGCTTGTTCCCCGCCGTGGAGTAGCCAAAGGGCGGGCCCAGCCTGGTTCCCTCGCACACGATCCAATCGGTCTCGTTCTCCCGGACCATGCGGGGCGCCCGGTCGCGATAGGCCGGATCGATGTGCCGCTGCCACAGATCGCCTGGCTCCACGATGTGCGAATCGGCGGAGATCACCCGGTACGTAGCCATGTCAGCCTCCCCGGACGTTTGACGCCATCGTAGCACGAGGGGCCGACCGGCGCAGCCCAGGGCAGAGCGTTCGCGGGCGTTTGCACGTTCCGGCGGGCCGGCTCGCTATTCCAGGGCGCTGGCCGTGCCGGCGATGGCCACGGTGCCATCGGCCTTCTCCAGCCACACCGCGACGTTCGCGCGCGTCCCGCCGGCCTCCTTCGTCCTGCCGGTGACGACGCCGCTGGCGACGATCTCGTCGCCGGGCCAGACGACGTTGGTGAACTTGACGTCCAGCCGCCCGCCCTCGTACCAGCCCCGGCCGAAGCGCCGGTCCATCAGGTCACCCAGGTAGCCCAGCGTCATGCGGCCACCCACCACCACGTTGTCGAAGCCCATGCCCTCGGCGCGCTGCCGCTGCGTGTGGTAGCTCAGCTCGCCGTGGAAGAACGTCCGGCACATCTCCAGCGTGATCGTCCGGCGCACGGGATCGAGAGGTTCGCCCTCAGGCACGGTGAAGGGGCGCGCCCGCTCCTTTTCGCCGGGCTCGCGAAGCTTGACCCTGCCCGCGGTCTGCCCGACGACGAAGCTCTGGTGGTGCCGTCCCTCGGCCACGATCTCGCCGGCCGCCGTCTTAAGCACCACCTGCATGGCGACGATGGTACGGTCCCGGTGCCGGTAGATATCGAGGACGCGCGCGGAGGCCGGGTAGCCCTCGCCGGGAAAGAGCGGCAAGAAGAACGACCACTCCTGCCGCCTCCAGAGCGTGCCAAAGGGGTTGATGACGGCCCCGGCGATGAACCGGTCCTCGATCTCCGCGATGGCCATGGAGGGCGCCACGGGGCGGCCGTAGGGTGAGCGGTCGCGGTACCAGGCCGGGTCGAGCCGCAGCCCCCCGAAGTAGCTGCCGAGGGCCTGCTCCGTCACCGCGAAGTCGCGGCGGCCCAGCTCCTTGCCGAGGTAGACCTCTCGCGGTCCGAAGCGCTCCTGCGGCATGTCATGGCCTCCCGGGCGCTCTTGCTCCGATGCCCCGAAAGGCGCATCAGCGAACGCCCTGCCTGGACCGGTCATGGAATACGGTACCACAAGATGCGAGGGGCGTCCTCGCGCTACCGCCACATGACCATGGGAATGACCGATCTCGATGGCCAGCGAGGAATCTCTCGCACGCTGGGCTGCTCCCTGATCGCGTTGCTGCCTACCGCGAATTTCGGAAGGTCCCTGAGGAACGTGCGATAATATCTGGCGTTACCCATGGGGACGCCGCGTCCCTCCGAAAAGGCTGACCGATGACCACGCCCAAGAGCCTCGACCAGGTCCGCCAGGCCTACCTGGACTTCTTCAAGGGCAAGGGGCACCTGGTTGTGCCCTCGTCGTCCCTCATCCCC
>CAZKTO010000070.1:0-4539 GCA_964555685.1 uncultured Dehalococcoidia bacterium | reverse complement strand
CAGGCGACGAAGTCCGGCAGAGATTCTTGTCCTTCTTTGAGGCGCGGGGACACCGCGCCCTGCGGTCGTCGTCGCTCCTGCCCGCCGGCGACCCGACGCTGCTCTTCACCAGCGCGGGGATGGTCCCGTTCAAGCCCTACTTCACCGGCGAGCAGCGGCCGCCCAGCCCGCGCCTGGCCTCCGTCCAGAAGTGCTTCCGCGCGTCCGACATCGACTCGGTGGGCGACACGAAGCACCTGACCTTCTTCGAGATGCTGGGCAACTTCAGCATCGGCGACTACTTCAAGCGGGAGGCGATCGCGTGGGCGTGGGAGTTCGTCACCGGCGTGCTACGCATTCCTCCGGAGCGCCTGTGGGTGACGTACTTCAAAGACAACGGCCAGGAGGACCTGGAGGCGAAGGGCTTCTGGCTGGAGGCGACGAAGGGCGCGCTCCCGGAGAGCCGGATCGTGGCGCTGGACGCGCGGTATAACTGGTGGGGACCAGCAGGAGAAGAGGGGCCCTGCGGCCCGTGCAGCGAGATCCACTACTCGTTCGACCCGGCGAACACGACCGTGGAGGACCTGACGGGCGATAGCCCCCGCGCCGTGGAGATATGGAACCTGGTCTTCACCCAGTTCTACCACCATCGCGACGGGCGCCGGACGCCGCTCCCCGCGCCCAACATCGATACGGGCATGGGGCTGGAGCGGACCGCCGCCGTCGTGCAGGGCGTGCAGTCGGTCTATCAGTCCGACGCGTTCCGCTACCTCGTGGAGGCCGCGGCGCGGCTGGCGGGCAAGACGTACGGCGCGAGCGAGGAGGCCGACTTCGCTCTGCGGGTCGTCGCCGAGCACGCTCGCAGCGTGACGTTCCTGATGGCCGACGGCGTGGCGCCCTCCAACGAGGGGCGCGGCTACGTGCTGCGCCGCGTGCTGCGCCGCGCGGTGCGCTACGGGCGCAAGGCCGGCATCAAGGGCCCGTTCCTGAGAGAGCTGGCCGCCGTCGTCACCGAGCGCATGGGGCGCCAGTACCCGGAGCTGGAGCGCGAGCGGGAGTTCGTGGCCTCCGTGATACAGGGCGAGGAGGAGCGGTTTGCCGAAGTCTACGAGCGTGGAATACAGATGTTTGAGTCGTTTGCGGAGAATCGCGCAGAGAAACAAGCAATCATTAAAAACATCGGTGCGATGCAGCCAGATCTCCTAACTGGCAGGGGCAATGTTCAGACAAAAGCGCAACGGTTCAACGCAGATATAGCTCAGTATCGGGGATGGCCTGGCGGCGAAATCGTTGATTTACTTCAGCACACAATTGAAATAGAGGCTAATCGGGCAGGAGCAACCGAAACCTCTTTGCAAGAGGTTCGCAACCGCTTTGTGCAATCCAACTTAGCGACAGAAATTACTGGCTACGAGGCATTTATCCTCCACGACACCTACGGTTTCCCGGTGGATGTGACGGCGGACGTCGCCCGCGAGCATGGGATGACCGTGGACATGGCGGGCTTCCAGCGCGAGATGGAGGCGCAGCGGGAGCGGGCCCGCGCCGCCGCCAAGTTCGGGTTAGGCGATAAGGTCTCGCCGGAGACGTATAAGAAACTGGCCGTCCTTCCGGGGAAGGTCTCTTCCGGAAGGACGCGCTTCACCGGCTACGAGAGCCTGCGGGAGCAGACGGTCGTCATCGGGCTACTCGCCGGCGGGGCGCCCGCCGAGCGCGCCTCGAAAGGCCAGCGGGTCGAGGTGGTGCTGCGCGAGACGCCCTTCTACGCCGAGTCGGGCGGCCAGGTGGGCGATACGGGCGAGCTTCGCGGGCCCCTGGGCCTCGTGCGCGTCACGGACACGCAGTCGCCCATCGCCGGGCTCATCGTCCACGCGGGCGAGGTCGCCGAGGGCGAGATCGCCGCCGGCGAGCCGGTCGAGGCCATGGTGGACGCCGCGCGCCGCGCGGACGTCGTCCGCAACCACACGGGGACGCACCTGCTGCACGCCGCGCTGCGGCGCGTGCTGGGCGCCCACGTGCGCCAGGCCGGGTCGCTCGTCGCCCCCGACCGCCTGCGCTTCGATTTCTCGCACCCCGGGGCCATCGGCGCGGCGGACCTCCAAGCCATCGAGCGGACGATCAACGACGCCATCATGGCCAACCTGCCGGTGACCCACAAGACCATGGCCTATAAGGACGCCATCGCCCAGGGGGCCCTGGCCTTCTTTGGCGAGCGGTACGGCGACACGGTGCGCACGTGCCGTATAGGAGATGGTGAGTCGTTCAGCTTCGAGCTGTGCGGCGGCACCCACGCGCGGGCGACGGGCGAGATCGGGCTGCTGCACATCGAGGGCGAGGGGAGCATCGCCGCGGGGACGCGCCGCGTCGAGGCCGTCACGGGCCGGGGGACGGGCGGGCTCCTCAGCCAGCGCCATGTGCTCCTGGAATCGCTATCGAAGCAACTCAAGGCGGCGCCGGCCGAGATGGCCTCCCGTGTGGCGGCGCTGCTCGAGGAGCTGGACCGCGAGCGGAAGCGGGCCGCCGCTCTCGAGCGGGACCTGGCCCGGCGGCAGGCCGAGGCGCTGCCATCCCAGGCGCGGGTGATCGATGGGGTGACGGTGCTGACGGCGCAGGTCTCAGCCTCGAGCCCCGAGGCGCTGCGGGAGATGGGCGAGTGGCTGCGGGGAAAGGTGGGGAGCGGCGTCATCGTGCTGGGCGCCGTGGTGAACGGCAAGGCGGCCTTCGTCGCCTTCGTGACGCCCGACCTCACGGCCAAGGGCTACCACGCGGGGAACATCCTCCGCGAGGTGGCGAAGGCGGCGGGGGGCGGGGGCGGCGGGCGGCCGGAGATGGCGCAGGCGGGCGGCAAGGATGCCTCCAAGGTCGGCGAGGCGCTGGCCCTGGTGCCTGGGCTGGTGAAGAAAAGATAGAGGCCGGGAGCTGGGACCTGGCCCTCCCAGTCCCTAGATTCTATCCGAATACCAGGTTCGTTCGAAACATGAATTCCTAGGGTAAGGCATGGGCACCGCAGAGCTTTGCATCGGCAGGCCGCTCCAGTATCCGTCATTCTGAGCCCTTCCATGGAAGGGCGAATGAATCTGGGTGGCGGGGCTCCTCACTCAATGCTGGTAGCCAAGTCTGCCCAGTCGGGGTTGGCCGTCTCTATGAGGGCCACCTTCTTCGCCCTGAGCCAGCCCTTGATCTGCTTCTCCCGTTCGATGGCTGCCATGGGGTTGCCGGCCACCTCGTCATAGACGAGCCGAGTGACGTTGTACCTCTTGGTGAATCCGCCCACCAGCTTTTGCCGGTGCTCTTCTGCCCGCTTGGCCAGGTCCCGGGTTACACCAACGTACAGCGTTAGACGATAGCTGCTCATGATGTACACGTAGTACTGCGCCATACGGGAGGGCCGCCCCCCACCCAGATTCTTCACTCGCAGACTCGTTCAGAATGACAGGAATACCCAGGCCTATCCCCCCGGCAGTGGCCGTGCCCGACAGAAGACAACCACTCGGGTAGGCTGGATCTCGCTTGTGCTTGGATAACATTCTGAACCGCCGAGGTTTTCGGATAGGCGCTTAGTCCCTGCTACAGATTCTCCTCGATGGCGTTCTTGCCCTGGGCCATGGCCGTGAGGATGGGCCCGCCCTCGCGCCACATGTGGCAGCTATCGATGGCCGGGTGCGCGTAGGGCCTGCTGGGGTCGGGCCGGACCTTCGCCATCTCGGCGGCCCACTCCTTCGAGATGAAGTAGGCGCTGGAGGCCCCGCGGGTGTTGGCCATCACCTGGAGGAGCGTGTTCATGTGGGCGCAGCCGTTGGGGCCACCCAGCCGCTCCTTGGACGCCGCCGTATAGCCCGTGGTGATCTTCAGGCCGTCGAGCTTGGAGAGCCACCCCAGCACGGCCGCGCAGCCCTCGTGGGGGCGGCCGGGGAACGCACCGCCGGTCTGGACGATCTGCGAGGTCTTCTGGTCCACGCGCATGGAGGCGGACATGGCGTGCAGCACGCCGGGCGCCCGCGGATCGTTGGCCCGGCGCTTCTGCTGAAAGTAGCCCGAGTCCGGGGGCTGGTCGTCCTCCAGTCGGCCCTCGATGGAGATGGTCCCGTCCCCCTCGTCGTAGACGTCCACGACGACGGTTCGAGTATGGATCCGTTTTCGGGCCATGCACAGCCTCCTCGCGTTTCGACGCAAACAGTCTAGTATAGGCGAGCGGCTTGAAGGGGGTCAAACGCGGCAAACATGCCGCAAAGCGCCACTGACTGGCCGCATGACCCTCACCCCCCGTCCCCCTCTCCGACCCGGAGAGGGGGTGGCCCTTCCCCGGTTCGTCTGGGGAAGGGCCGGAGGGAGGGCGTGGCCGCTCGCGCTATAATGCGGGCGCCATGCGCATCCTTGCCATCGACCTGGGCGAGCGCCGGACCGGTGTCGCCGTCAGCGATCCGACGGGCCTCCTGGCGACGCCCCTCACGGTCATCGAGAGCGTGGGCCCCAGGCGGGACGTCGAGCGCATCCTCGAGCTGGCGCGGGAGCAGGGCGCCGAGCGGATCGTCGTGGGCGTCCCCATCTCGCTGGACGGCT
>CAZKTO010000069.1:0-16426 GCA_964555685.1 uncultured Dehalococcoidia bacterium | reverse complement strand
CATGATGCTGGCCCTCGGCATGGGCTCCGTGGGCGCGGCCATCTTTCATCTCTGCGCCCACGCCTTCTTCAAGGCGCTCCTCTTCCTGGGCGCCGGCAGCGTCCATCACGCCGCCCACACCTATGACCTGCGCGCTATGGGCGGCCTGCGCCGGCCGATGCCCTGGACCTCCCTCACCATGGTCGTGGGCGGCCTGGCCCTCGTCGGCCTCTTCCCCCTCTCGGGGTTCTGGAGCAAGGACAGCGTCCTCGGCGCCGCGTCCGAGAACGACCTGATCACGGGCGCCCAGGCCCTCTACTGGATCGGCGTCGTCACCGCCGGGCTCACCGGCTTCTACGTCGTCCGCATGCTCTCCATGACCTTCGCCGGCGCGTACCGCGGCGGCGCCTTGGCGGAGCAGGCGGGCGTCAAGGGCGAGGCCCACGCTCCGGCCGCCCACGAGCCGCGCCTCCACGAGTCGCCGGCGCTCCTGGTGCTGCCGCTGGTCGCGCTGGCCGTCCCGGCGCTCGTCTTCGGCCTGGCCGACCTGCCCTGGGAGTGGGGCGCCGTCCCCGCCCACGCCATGACGAGCTTTTTGGGAGGCCACGGCGAGGAGTTCTCGGCGAGCGTGGCGGCCATATCGTCCGCGGCGGGCGCCTTCGGCATCGTCCTGGCCTATGGCATGTACGTCCGGCGCGTGCTCTCGCCGGCGGCCGTCGCCGCCCGGTTGCGCCCCCTCTACACGCTCCTCGCCAACCGCTACTACATCGACTTCCTGTACGAGCGGGTCATCGCCCGGGCCCTGTACGTGACCACCGTCGGCGTCATCACCGAGGCCGTCGATGGCCAGATCGTCGACCGCATGGGCAACTTCATCGGCTGGCTGGGCCGCAACGCCGGACGCATCCCGGCGGGTATGCAGAACGGCCAGGTGCAGGCCTACGGCGCCCTGATATCCATCGGCATCGTCCTCATCCTGGCCGGCTTCTGGATATGGGGGTAGGGAGTTAGTGCCCTGTTCCATAAGAACCATGTCATTCTGAGTCCCGACAGGTCGGGACGAAGAATCTGGGGAGGGGCCCCTCCCCAGACCCTTCGTCGCGGAGTCTATCCTGAGTGGAACGAAGGGCTCCTCAGGGTGACGATGGACGCAACGTCTTTATGGAACGAGGCACTTAGGGACAGGGAGCTAGGGACTGGGAGATGGGAGCATGAAACGAGGAGACTGGATGGCTGAGGCTTCCATGAGGGCCGCGGCATGCTGACGGCCATCGTCTTTCTGCCGGCTGGCGCCGCCGTCGCCATGGCGCTCCTCGCCCGCGGCGACCGGCAGGTCCGTCTGCTGGCCCTGGCGGCCACCGTGACGACGCTCGTCCTCTCGCTCATCGTCTGGGCCGGCGTCGACTACGACAACCCCGATCCCCAGTGGGTCCAGCGCTACGACTGGATATCGGCGTTCAAGGTCCAGTACTTCCTCGGCGTCGATGGTCTCAGCGCGCCCCTTGTGGCCCTCACGAGCCTCCTGGGCGTCGGCGCCGTCCTCGTCTCGTGGAGCGTCACCAACCGGACCAAGGAGTTCTTCTTCTGGCTCCTCGTCCTGCAATCGGGCATCACCGGCGTCTTCGTCTCCCTCGACCTGCTGCTCTTCTTCCTCTTCTGGGAGGTCGAGCTGATCCCCATGTACCTCCTGATCGTCATCTGGGGCAGCGGGCGCAAAGAGTACTCGGCCATGAAGTTCCTGCTCTTCACCATGGGGAGCGGCGCCCTCATGCTGGCCGGCATCCTCCTCATCTTCTTCTCCGCCGATACCTTCGACATGATCGCCCTGCGCGATACGCCCTTCACCACGGTCCTCGTCTCGTCCGAGGGCGTCTTCTTCCTCCTCCTCGCCGCCTTCGCCGTCAAGCTGCCCATCTGGCCCTTCCACACCTGGCTGCCCGATGCTCATACGGACGCCCCCACGGCCGCCAGCGTCATGCTCGCCGGCGTCATGCTCAAGATGGGCGGCTACGGCATCCTCCGCCTCTGCCTCAGCTTCTTCCCGGACGTGGCCCACGACTGGGCCTGGCTCCTCGCCACCCTGGCTGTCGTCAACGTCCTCTACGGCGCCACCATGGCCTTCCGCCAGCGCGATCTCAAGCGCCTCATCGCCTACTCCAGCGTGAGCCACATGGGCTTCGTCGTGCTGGGCGTCGCCTCCCTGGGCCAGGTGGGCCTCACCGGCGCGGCGATGCAGATGTTCACTCACGGTGCCATCACCGGCATGCTGTTCATGGTCGCCGGCCTCGTTTACGAAAAGGCGCACACCCGCCACATCCCGGACCTGGGGGGCCTTGCGTCGCGCATGCCCGTCCTCACCGTCGGCTTCATGATCGCCGGCCTCGCCTCTCTGGGGCTCCCGGCCATGAGCGGCTTCGTGGCCGAGCTCCTGGTGTTCCTGGGCAGCTTCGACGCCTACCGCGAGGCCACCATCCTCGCCATCTTCGGCGTGCTGCTGAGCGCCGGCTACATCCTCTGGACGGCCCAGCGCGTCTTCCTCGGCCCGCTCAAGCCGCGCTTCGCCTCCATCGGCGACATCTCCCTCGTCGAGGCCACCTCCCTCGCCACCATGGCCGCGGCCATCCTCGTTGTCGGCATCTACCCCGCCTTCGTGACGGACGCCTTCGAGGCCGGCGTCAAGCCCATCGCCGACATCCTGGGGGCCAGCGGTGGCTAGCGACTTCGGGATGCCGCCGGGCCGGGTCGTCGTCGCCGTCGGCGCCATCGTCGAGGACGGCGATGGCCGGGTGCTCCTGGTCAAGCACCGGCCGGAGCGCGGCGGGTTCTGGAAGGGGCGGTGGACCTTCCCCGGCGGGAAGCTGGAGGCCGGCGAGAGCATCGCCGAGGGGACGGCGCGCGAGGTCCGGGAGGAGACGGGCCTGGAGGTGCGCGTCGGACGGCCGAACCCGCTGGCGGAGCGCATCGTGAAAGACGGCCAGCGGGTGCCGCTCCATGTCATCTACATAACGCACATGGCCCGGCGCGTGAACGGCGAGCTTTGTCCGGCGAGCGACGTGGGCGAGGCGCGCTGGGTCACTCGGGCCGAGCTTCACGCTATCTGGACCGAGCTCCATCCCGACACGCAACGGATCGCCGAACTCGCGGGGATCGTGTGAGGCGCTGACCGATGCCGATTCGTGACTTCTACCTGCTCGCGCCCGAGATCGGCGTCCTGGGCGTCGCCCTCCTCGTCCTCCTCACCGACCTGTGGCTGGAGAGGAAGGGGCTGCTGCCCTATCTGACGCTGGCGGGCCTGGGCATCCCGCTGGGCTTCGCCATCGCCCTCTCGGGGGACGAGGAGCGCGCCTTCGGCGGCGTGCTGCAGGTGGACGCCTTCAGCCTGTTCTTCAAGTACCTCTTTCTGAGCGTGGCGGCGGCCGTCGTCATCGCCTCCCAGGACACGGTGGCCAAGCTCAAGCGGTTCCAGGGCGAGTACTACGCTCTGCTCCTGCTGGCCACCGCCGGTCTCATGCTCCTGGCCGCCACCCGCGAGCTCATCACCATCTATCTCTCCCTGGAGCTCAGCACCCTCTCGGCCATCGCCCTCGTCGCCTTCTTCCGGGACAACCGCGGCAGCGAGTCCGGGATCAAGTACCTGATCCTCTCGGGCGTCAGCTCGGCCGTGATGCTCTACGGCATGGCCCTGGTCCTGGGCGTCACGGGCAGCACCCAGCTCGATGCCATCGCCGCCGCCGTGCCCGTCTCCCGCCTGCTGGACAGTCCCGCCCTTCTGGTGGGTGTCGTCCTCATCGCCGCCGGGTTCGGGTTCAAGATCTCCAGCTTCCCGTTCCAGATGTGGGTGCCGGACGTCTACCAGGGAGCGCCCACGCCCGTGGCCGCCTTCCTCTCCGTCGCCAGCAAGGCCGCAGGCTTCGCCGTTATCCTGCGCGTCTTCTACATCGCCTTCGACGACGTGAGCATCGATTGGAGCATGCTCTTCGGCGTGCTGGCGGTCGTTTCCATGAGCGTGGGGAACTTCGCCGCCATGTTCCAGAACGATCTCAAGCGGCTCCTGGCGTACAGCACCATCGCCCACGCGGGCTACATCATGATCGGCCTGGCGGCCGTGGCGGCGCGCGTGCCCGGCGGCGACGTCGTCGGCCCCCAGGGCGTCCTCTTCTACCTGGGCGCCTACGCCTTCACCAACCTGGGCGCGTTCTTCGTTGTCAACGCCATCGCCGACCGCGTCGGCGGCGAGGGGATCGATGGCTTCGCCGGCATGGGCAGGCGCTCGCCGTGGCTGGCGGGCATCCTGGCGCTCTGTCTCCTCTCGCTCACCGGCCTGCCTCCCACCGTGGGGTTCTGGGCCAAGCTCTATCTCTTCAACGCCGCCGTCCAGGCGGATCTGGTCTGGCTGACGGTGGCCGGCGCCATCAACAGCGCCATCTCGGCCTACTACTACCTGCGCGTCATCAAGGTGATGTACATGAGCCCGCCGCCCGCCGAGGAGCCCGTCGCCGCCTCCCGGCCCCTCTCCCTGGCCCTGGCCATGACGGCGCCCGGCGTCCTCTTCTTCGGTATCGCGCCCTGGTGGCTCCTCGACTTCGCCGTGCGCGCCACCGCGACCTTCCCCAAGTAGGCGCGGGTTTGAAACCCGCCCCTGCGATGGCCTCTTCCCGGGACGGGAAGTGGGAATAGGTGCTCCCCTCTCCGCGCCGGAGAGGGGGCGGGGGAGAGGGCTGGCGCCACCGCTCCTCGGTAGTTATCCAGGTTTGACAGGTTTGAAACCGCGCGCTAAACTCCCCCGTGACCCTGGCAAGGCCGAGGAATCCTCTTGAAACAGATCGGCATCGTCTTCAACGGGCGCATTGAGGCCGCGGCCGACCTGGCCCGCAGCCTCGCCCAGAGGCTCCACGGCGCCGGCCACCGTTGCTGGCTGACCCCCGCCACCCTCGACGCCAGCGCCCACGCCCAGGCCGAGGCCTCCGACCTCATCGTCAGCGTCGGTGGCGATGGCACGATCCTCCGGGCTGTTCGCCTCGCCGTCCCCCGCGACCTGCCCATCCTCGGGGTCAACATGGGTCGATTGGGCTTCATGACGGAGCTGGCCGGGGCCGACGCCCTCCAGCAGGCGCCCCGCTATATCGACGCGGAGGGCTGGATCGAGCAGCGGGCGCTCCTCGACGTCGAGGTGCTGCCCGGGGGCGGCTCCGCCCCTCCAGGGCCACCGTCCTGGGCTCTCAACGAGGTCGTCGTCGGCCGCCGCGCCCCCGCCCGGCTTATCGCCGTCGCCGCCCGCGTCGACGGCGCCGAGCTCACCACCTACCAAGCCGATGGCGTCATCGTGGCCACGGCCACCGGCAGCACCGGCTACGCCATCGCCGTGGGCGGCCCCGTCCTGGACCCCCAGAGCAAGGAGCTCCTCCTGGTGGCCGTCTCCCCCCACCTCTGTCTCGACAGCCCCATCGTCGTCCACCAGGACGCCGTCATCGAGCTCACCGTGGGCCCCCACCACGAGGCCATGGCGAGCCTCGACGGCCACGAGGACTTCCTCCTCAACCCCGGCGACGTGGTCCGGGCCAAGCGCAGCCGCCGTGTCGCTCGCTTCCTCCGCGCCCAGCCGCGCACCTACTTCTACGCGACTCTCGCCAGCCGCCTCTCCAAACGGGGGAACGGCTGATGGCCCGGCGTAGCTCCAAGAGCATGCCCGCGTCCCCCTCCGTTCGTCCTGAGCCGAGCCCTTCGGCGCTCAGGGTAAACTCCGCGAGTCCTGAGCCCGTAGGGGCCCCGACTCGTCGGGGCCCATCTGGGGCAACCACGAAGCCCGTAGGGGCGGGCCCCCGTGCCCGCCCATCTGGGGCTCGCCCCTTCCGCACCGTCGCCACGGAGCGCGTCTACGAGGGCCGGGTCCTGAACCTCCGCGTCGACACCATCGACGTGGGGCGCGGCGAGCTCGTCAAGCGCGAGATCGCCGAGCACCGGGGCGCCGTGGTGATGGCGCCGCTGGATGCGAAGGGCCGGCTCCTCATGGTGCGCCAGTACCGGCACGCCGCCGGCCAGCGGCTCCTCGAGCTCCCCGCCGGCACGCTCGATCCCGGCGAGGACCCCAGGGCCGCGGCATCCCGCGAGCTCCAGGAGGAGGTGGGCCAGGCCGCCGGCTCCCTCGAGCCCCTGGGCGGCTTCTACAGCGCCCCCGGCTTCTCCACCGAGTACCTCCATTGCTTCGTCGCCACGGACCTGCGCCCGTCGCCCCTCCGGGGCGACGTGGACGAGGACATCCAGGTGGAGGCCGTCCCGGTCCGTCGCGCCCACGCCCTGGTCCGCTCCGGCGCCATCAAGGACGCCAAGACCATCGCCAGTCTCTTTCTGCTCTCCCTGGCCCAGGAGGGGCGATGACAAATCCGCGTTTCCCATATACGATAGGCAGTCCCCACGGGCAGGGCGCCCAGGCCCCGTGGCCCCGGCGGGCCGCGCGACCCCAATAACGAGGTGTATCCTTGTCTCTCCTCTCCTCGTCGATCCTGAGCGCCGCGCGTCTGCTCGAGCGCATCCAGGTCAACTCCGCCACCACCCGCAACGTCGCCAAGGGCCGGTCCGAGCAGCGGATGGAGGTGGCCCTGCGCTACTTTACCTGGCGGAAGTTCTTCAACTTCTGGCGCATCGAGTTCCAGCTTCGCGGCGGCGTGACCAAGGTCAACGGCCGCCCCTACGAGTGGGAGATCGATACCACCAACGTCTGCCAGCTCAAGTGCCCCCTCTGCCACACGGGGCTCGACAACGTCCGCCGCGACAAGGGCTTCATGCACTTCGACACCTTTACCAAGGTCATCGATCAGATCAAAGACCACTGCATCTGGCTCAGCTTCTATAGCTGGGGCGAGCCCTTTCTCACCAAGGAGATCGACCGGTACGTGGCCTACGCCCACCGGGCCCGCATCGCCACCATCATCAGCACCAACCTCAACAAGCCCCTGACGCCGGAGATGGCCGAGCGCGTCATCAAGTCCGGCCTGGACGTCCTCATCTGCTCCATCGACGGCGCCACCCAGGATGTCTACGAGATCTACCGCGTGGGCGGCCGCCTCGACCGGGTCATGGCCAACCTGAAGCTCCTCATCCAGAAGAAGAGGGAGCTGGGCTCCAAGACCCCGTACATCGAGTGGCAGTTCATCGTCATGCGCCAGAACCAGCACCAGATCCCCGAGGCCGACGCCATGGCCAAGGAGATCGGCGTCGATGGCATCGTCTTCAAGAAGGTGGACTTCCCCCTGGGCGAGGAGAACACGGACGTCGCGCGGCGGTGGCTGCCCGTGGGCATCGAGGAGTTCGAGCGGAAGCACCCCTTCGAGCGGCCCTACGGCGAGCACGGCGCCCGCTGCTGGCGCCTCTGGCGCAGCGGCGTTATCAACTGGGACGGCGGCTACGCCCCCTGCTGCTTCCTCACGGACAAGCAGGACGACTTCGGCAACGTGAACGAGCACTCCATCAAGGCCATCTGGAACAACGAGCACTACCGGTCGGCCCGCGAGATGTTTGCGGTGGACGGCAAGCCAACGGTCCGCGTCGGCTGCGTCACCTGCCCCGTCTACACCGGGACGGAGGCGGCCCGCCGCCGCGGCGATCAACTCCCGCCGGCCTCCGCCAACGGACACGCCAAGCCCGTCGAGATCCCGCTGGTCACCATGAAGGGCGAAAGGGTCAGCAGCCGGTGACGCTCCGGGCTGGGCATGCCCACAGCAGACAGCGCCACAGGTCCTCGCCATGGGTGATCGAGCAGCCCTGACCCGCAAGCTCCTGGCGGCGGACGGCCTCGCCTGCCACATCCGCGAGCCGCTGCTGCTCCTCAGCGTCTACGGCCTCTACCTGCTCATCGCCAAGACCGCCCCCAGCGAGGGTGCGGCCCTCGCCAACGCCGGGCGCGTCGTCGACTTCGAGCGCGCCCTGGGCTTCTTCTGGGAGCCGGCCTGGCAGGAGTGGGTGCTCCAGGGCGGCCGGTGGGCGGGCCTCCTGGCCAGCCTCATCTACATCTTCACCTATATCCCCCTCGTCCTCCTGACGGCGCTCGTCCTCTATATCGTGGACCGGCGGCGCTACTTCTACTACCGCAACCTGATCTTCGTCAGCCTGGCCATCTTCTTCGTCGTCTTCACCACCTTCCCCGTCGCGCCGCCCCTCGCCACCGATGGCCACGGCTTCATCGATAGCATCGCCGTCTATGGGCCATCGTGGTACCGGGACGAGCAGGCGGACGGCGTCTACAACACCATCGCCGCCATGCCGAGCATGCATTTCGCGTGGACCCTGGCCTTCGGCGTCATGTACCTCCGCTCGCGGAGGTGGTGGCTCAAGCTCATCGGCCTCCTCTACCCCCTCTCCACGCTCTTCGCCATCACCATCACCGGCATGCACTTCCTGCTGGACGCCGTCGCCGGCGCGGTGATGATCGGCCTGGCGTACGCGCTGTACGAGGGTGTGCTGCGCCGTCGTGAGCGCCTCCTCGCGGCCCCCGTGGCCCTCTGGACGGCGCTGGGCGCGTGGCGGCCCCAGGGCGCAGCGGCGCCGGGGACGCCGGATGCCCCGCCAGCGAGAGACTACCCGCGAGCCGCCCGGGCCTCCTCGCGCGGGAAAGGCTGACACCCCCCTTGCGGAAACAGGGTATAATCTGGCGGCGGTTCGAAACTACGCCTATGGCTGTTCTGCGTCTCCCATCGATGGCCGCGCGCACCTTGCTCTGGCAGCGGCTCTCCGTCCGCGACGGCCCCATCGCCCACGCGCGGGAGGTGGTCCTCCTCTGCGGCGCCTACTTTATCTACATGATCGTCCGCAAGGTGATCATCCCCAGCGCCAGCGAGGTGGGGCCAGATAATGCCGCAGCCGTCATCGATTTCGAACGGGCCCTGGGGTTCTTCTGGGAGCCCCACCTGCAAGATTGGGGGAAGGACGCGGGCAAGTGGATCTTCGTCCTCTTCAACTATCTCTACATCTTCACCTATTTCCCTGTGATCCTGACCGCCGCCGTGATCTTCTACCTCCTGGACCGGCGGCGCTACTTCTACTATCGCAAGCTCATCCTCCTGACGTTCGTCGTCGCCCTTGCCATCTTCGCCACCTTTCCGCTGGCGCCGCCGCGCATGATGACCCAGTACGGCTTCCTGGATAGCATCGCCAGCTTCGGCCCTCATTGGTACGGGAGCCGGGAGGCCACGGCCTACTACAACGCCTTCGCCGCCATGCCCAGCCTGCACTTCTCCTGGACGGTGATCTTTGGCGTGCTCTTCTGGCGGAGCAGGCGGTGGTACCTGAAGGTGCTGGGCGTCCTCTATCCCGCCACCACGTTCGTCGCCATCACCATCACCGGCAACCACTACATCGTGGACGCCATCGCCGGCGCAGTCATGGTCGTGATCGTGTACCTCCTCTACGAACACGTCATCCGGCCCGGCCTCCTGGCTCGCGCCTCCCGGACGGCGTGGGCGGGCCTCTTGACCGCGCTGCGCCGGACGGACTGACGGCCGCTGGGCGCGACCGCGCCGGCTCTCCTCGGGCGCCGCTTCGTTGTCAGCGGTGGAGGGCTGTGATAAACTTCACGTGCGTTTTTTCGGGGGCGTCTGAACACGGCCGCCGATAGGGTAACAGGGATCGTAACCGCCTATGGAGCAGCACGATGTCCTCGTCGTCGGCGCGGGGCTGGCCGGCATGCGCGCCGCCATCGAGGCCTACCGCGCGGGCGCCGACGTCGCCGTCATCACCAAGGTCCACCCCGTCCGCAGCCACTCGAATGCCGCCCAGGGCGGCATCAACGCAGCCTTGGGCGGCGAGGGCAGCGACGATAGCTGGGAGATCCACGCCTACGATACCGTCAAGGGCTCCGACTGGCTCGGCGACCAGGACGCCATCGAGGTGATGGCCAAGGAGGCCCCCCAGGACATCATCGAGCTCGAGCACATGGGCGTTATCTTCGCCCGGGACGAGTACGGCCGCCTGACCACCCGCGCCTTCGGCGGCGCCTCCCGCCAGCGCACCTTCTTTGTGGGGGACATCACCGGCCAGGCCATCCTCCACGTCATGCACGAGCAGCTCCTCAAGAGCGGCATGCGCGTCTACGAGGAGTGGTTCGTCCTCTCCCTCATCAAGGAGGACGGGGCCTGCGCCGGCGTCGTCGCGATGGACATCCTCCGGGGTGAGGTGGCCGTCATCCGCGCCAAGTCCGTCGTCCTCGCCACCGGCGGCATCGGCCGCATCTACGAGCCCAGCACCAACGGCCTCATCTGCACCGGCGATGGCGACGCCCTCGCCTACCGGATCGGCGCGCCCCTCATGGACATGGAGATGGTCCAGTACCATCCCACCACCCTCAAGGGCAACGGCGCGCTCCTCACCGAGGGCGCCCGCGGCGAGGGCGCCTATCTCATCAACAAGGACGGCCAGCGCTTCATGGGCAGGTACGCCCCCGCCAAGATGGAGCTGGCCTCCCGCGACGTCGTCTCCCGCGCCGAGGCCACGGAGATCCAAGAGGGGCGCGGCGTCGATGGATGCGTCTTCCTGGACTGCCGCCACCTGGGCGAGAGGCTGATCCGCGAGCGCCTGGGCCAGATTCGCGAGCTGGCCGCCGACTTCGCCGGTGTCGATATCGTCAAGGCCCCGGTCCCGGTCCGGCCGGGTATGCACTACATCATGGGCGGCGTGAAGACGGACGCCATCGGCGCCACCGCCGTCCCCGGCCTCTACGCCGCCGGGGAGTGCGCCAGCGTCAGCATCCACGGCGGCAACCGCCTCGGCGCCAACTCCCTGCTAGAGACCGTCGTCTTTGGCCGGCGCGCCGGGGCCGCCGCCGCGGCGCGGGCTCGCACCATCGCCCGTCACAAGACCGTGGCCGAGGCCCAGCTCATCGCCCAGCAGCACAACAAGTTCCAGACGCTCATGGACCGGCCCTCCCCCGGCTACACCGCCGCCAGGCTCCGTCTCGAGATGGGCGTCTCCATGGACAAGAACATCAGCGTCTTCCGCACCGAGCAGGGGATGAAGCAGACGCTGGAGACCATCCGGGGTCTCAAGGGCCGGCTCAACCGGCTCTGCGTCCAGGACAAGGGGAAGGTCTACAACTGGGACCTCTTCTCCACCCTCGAGCTCGACAACATGCTGGACCTGGCCGAGGTCATCGCCGTCAGCGCCCTGGCCCGCAAGGAGAGCCGCGGGGCGCACGCCCGCCTCGACTTCGCCGAGCGCGACGATAGGAACTGGCTCAAGCACACCCTGGCCTACCACTCCCCCGAGGGCCCGCTCATCGACTACGCGCCGGTCACCATCACCCACTGGCCGCCGGAGAAGAGAGTCTATTGAGAAAGCTCAGCCTCAAGGTCAAGCGCTATAACCCGGAGACCCACGAGTCCAAGTACCAGGACTACGCCGTCGACGTCGCCGAGAGCGCCTTCATCCTGGACGCCCTCATCCACGTCCGCGAGTACGTGGACCCGACGCTGGGCGTGCGCTGCTCCTGCCGCAGCGCCATCTGCGGCTCCTGCGGCATGCGCGTCAACGGTCAGGCGCGCCTCGCCTGCAAGACCAAGGTCTCGGAGGTCTCACCCAAGGGCGAGACCGTCACCGTCGAGCCCTTCGGCAACGCCCGGCCCATCAAGGACCTGGTCTCCGATATGTCCCTCTTCTGGGACAAGGTCAAGCAGGTGCAGCCCTGGCTGCGCCCCCACCAGCCGCCGCCCCAGCGCGAGTACATCGCCGCCCAGCGCGCCATGACCGATCTCGCCGGCGCCATGGCCTGCATCATGTGCGGCTGCTGCGTCTCCGACTGCACCGTCCTCGAAGTCGACAAGCGCTTCATCGGGCCCGCGGCCCTCGCCAAGGCCTACCGCTTCGTCGCCGACCCGCGCGAGACGGAGCGGGACCGGGACGACCGCCTCCGGGACCTCTCCAAGGAGGGCGGCGTCTGGGACTGCACCCACTGCTTCGAGTGCGTCCAGGTCTGCCCCAAGGACGTGGCGCCCATGGAGCGCATCCTGGACCTGCGCCGCACCGCCATGGAGGCCGGCTACAAGGACAATAACGGCGCCCGTCATAGCGACTCCTTCGCCCGCTCCGTCAAGCGCACAGGCTGGCTGGACGAGCTCCGGATCGTCCCCGAATCCATCGGCCTCGACGACGCCGGCCAGCAGCTGAAGATGGTCCCCACCGCCCTGCGCGCCGCCGCCAAACGCAAGCTCCCGCCCGTGGTCCATCACAAGCGCCCGGGGGCCGAGCACGTCAAGCGCATCTTCGATGAGTTAGAGAGGGACTAGAGCGATGCGGTATGCCTACTACCCCGGCTGCGTCTCCCAGGGCGCTGCGCCGGAGCTCTTCCAGGCCATGCGCCTCGTCGCCGAGCGCCTCGGTTTCAGCCTCGTCCACCTCAAGGAGGCGGCGTGCACCGGCGCCGGCGTGCTCCAGGAGCGCGACCCCGAGCTGGCCGATACGCTCAACGCCCGCACCTTCGCCATGGCCGAGAAGCGGGGCCTGCCCCTCATGACCATCTGCAGCACCTGCCAGGGCGTCATGAGCCAGGCCAACCAGCGGCTCAAGAAGGACCCCGACTACCGCGCCTTCATCAACCGCTACCTCGAGCCCGAGGGCCTCGCCTATAGCGGCGCGACCGAGGTCAAGCACTTCATGTGGGTCCTGGTGGAGGACTACGGCCTTGACCGGCTCAAGGAGCAGGTCAAGCGTCCGCTCACCGGCGTGGCCCTGGCGCCCTTCTATGGCTGCTACGTCCTCCGGCCATCCTCCGCCCTGGGCTTCGACGAGCACCCCCAGCGCAACACCTACCTCGAGCAGATCATTACGACCCTCGGCGGCGTTCCGGTGGACTTCCGCGGCAAGAGCAAGTGCTGCGGGTTCCCTATCCTCACCATGAACCGCGATAACTCCCTGCGCATGGCGGGCGATCATCTGCTGGAGGCCAAAGGCAAGGGCGCCGACGCCATGGTCACGCCCTGCCCCCTCTGCCACCTCAACCTGGACACCGCCCAGCCGGACGCCGCCCGCGTCCACAAGACCCAGATCAACCTGCCGGTGGTCCATCTGCCCCAGATGATCGGCTTGGCGCTGGGCCTGGAGGCCAGGGCCCTGGGCCTCAACCGGCACATCGTCTCCACCCGGCAGTTCGCCGCCAAGGTCCCGGCCTAGCGAGGAGATCGCCTCGCTGTGCCCAGCTGGCACGCACCAGAACCAGTCGCCACGCACCGAAATAGAACGCCCCCAGCCTGCGCCGGGGGCGTTCTATTTTCCTGCGATTAGGGTGCTTGGTTAGGGACGGGGTGGTGCTGGAGGAGGCGCCGGAGGCGGCGGCGCGGTAACGTTCAAGAACGCGCTCGCCGTCGAGCCCTCGCTCCCGACCACCACCACCGAATACTGACCGGGCAGCACGGCGGGACGGATCACGTTGCGGCCCGCCGCCGCCAGGCCCGTCGACTCGAAGGCGCCGGAGGCGTTGACGGTGGCGCCGCTGAGGATCAGGTCGCTGCCGCCCACCGCCGCGACGAGGGAGGCCGACCACGCCTCGCTGGGGCGGAAGCCCGCGCCGCGGATGGTGATGGTGCCGCCAGACACGACGGACGCCGGGTCGACGCTTATGGAGGCCTGCGACACAGGCCCGCGTGGGCCAGTGGGGCCGGCCGCGCCTCGGGCGCCCTCGGGTCCGCGCGCGCCGATGGGGCCTTCAGGTCCCCGAGCGCCCGGCGGGCCGGTAGCGCCGGCCGCGCCCTGAATCCCCTGCTGGCCGGGAGACCCCTGCGGACCCTGCGGTCCGGAATCCCCTTCGGACCCGCACGCGGCCACCAGGAGGGCTGCCGCGACGGCCGCCATCAGCAACGCCCAGACTTGTTTGCGAGAGATCAGCTGTAGCACCGGGGCTCCTTTCCACTACCCATGCAAAGGATTCATGAATAGGTCTCGAAGAATCCCCGCCATGATAGAGAGGCGGCCCAGGGCTGTCAAGTGGCTCTTCATGGGCGCGCTTGTTTCAGGGGTCCGCCTGCCCTTGGCGGACAGGGACGCCGCGACTGCCGTGATATCATCGAAAGGCTGGCCTGTACGGAGAGGTGCCAGAGCGGTTGAATGGGCCGGTCTCGAAAACCGGTGTCCGCCTTGTGCGGACCGCGGGTTCGAATCCCGCCCTCTCCGCCCGCCGCGCCCGCAGGCCCGGAGCGGTGCTGGAGTGGCCGAACAGGCACGCCTGGAGAGCGTGTAGGGGTTAACCGCCCCTCGTGGGTTCGAATCCCACCCGCTCCGCCATCCCACGGCCCAGAGGTCCCCGTGGCTGACGACATAAAATACTGGATCGCCCTCCACCGCGTCCCCGGATTCGGCCGCGTCCGCTTCGGCCTCCTCCAGCGCCACTTCGGCCAGATGGAGCGGGCCTGGCGCGCCTCCCCCGCGGAGCTGCGTGCCGCCGGCCTCGATCCCAAGCCCCTCAACGCCCTCGTCGCCGCCCGGCCCGCCATCTCGCCCGACGAGGAGATGGAGCGGCTCGAGCGGGCCCGCGTCCTCGCCCTTACGGTGGACGACCCCGCCTACCCGGCCCGCCTCAAGGAGACCTACGACCCGCCGCCCGTCCTTTACGTCCGTGGCGCCCTCCTCCCGGACGACGAGTGGTCCGTCACGGTCGTCGGCACGCGGGGCATCACCGCCTACGGGCGCGAGGTCACCACGCGCCTGGTCTCGGGCCTCAGCGCCAACCGGGTCACCGTCGTCAGCGGCCTGGCGCGCGGCGTCGATGCGGGGGCGCACGAGGCGGCCCTGGCCGCCGGCGGCCGGACCATCGCCGTCCAGGCCTGCGGGCTCGACTTGGTCTATCCCGCGGCCCACGCCGGCCTCGCCCGGCGCATCGCCGAGCACGGCGCCCTCCTGAGCGACTACCCGCTGGGCACCCGCCCCCGCGCCGAGTACTTCCCCCGCCGCAACCGCATCCTCGCCGGCTTCAGCCTCGGCACCCTCGTCGTGGAGGCCCCCTTCGATAGCGGCGCCCTCATCACCGCCCGCTACGCTCTGGAAGAGGGCCGCGAGGTCTTTGCCGTCCCCGGCAGTATCCTCTCCCCCGCGAGCCGCGGGACAAACCTCCTGATCCAGGAGGGCGCCAAGGCCGTCCTGGACGTCCGCGATATCCTGGAAGAGTTGAACCTCCAGACCGCGGCCCGCCAGCTCCCTATGCCCGGCATCCTCCCGGAGAACGAGACGGAGGCCGCGCTCCTGCGCTGCATCTCCTCGGAGCCATCCCACATCGATGAGATCCGGCGCGCCTCGGGTCTTCCCATGGCCGCGGTGAGCGGCGCCCTGTCCCTCATGGAGCTCAAGGGCCTCGTGCGCCAGGTCGCGGCCATGAGCTACGTGAAGGACAGCGCCGTTGACTATAGGCCCGCTGTTCCGTAACGTGGGAAGGAACAGCGCCTGCGCCCGGAGTGGTATGGCACGCCGTCCCCGCGGGCGCTCATAGCCAGAGCACAACGCACGCCGCCCCCCCCGACTCGTCGGGGCGGGAGCGGACAGGGCGGCTGGACCAGCACGCATCACGTGATAGAGTGAGAGAAGGCATGGCACACGGCAAGAACCTCGTCATCGTCGAGTCGCCCACCAAGGCCAAGACCATCGGCCGGTTCTTGGGACGCGACTACGCCCTCAAGGCATCGCTGGGCCACATCCGCGACCTGCCGGCGGGCCGCCAGCTCGGCGTCCGGCTGGATGGCTCCTTCGCGCCCCACTACGTCGTTCCCCCGGACAAGCGCGCCGTCGTCAAGGAGATCAACGAGGCCGTTCACCACGCCTCCATCGTCTACCTGGCCACCGACCCCGACCGCGAGGGCGAGGCCATCGCCTGGCACCTCACCCAGGTCGCCAAGCTGGACGGCAAGCCCGTCCAGCGTGTCGTCTTCCACGAGATCACCGCCGCCGCGATCCAGGAGGCCTTCGAGCACCCGCGCCAGATCGATGAGCGCCTGGTGAACGCCCAGCAGGCCCGCCGCGTGCTGGACCGGCTCGTTGGCTACAAGCTCAGCCCGCTCCTGTGGCAGCGCATCCGGGGCGGCCTCTCCGCCGGGCGCGTCCAGTCCGCCGCCCTGCGCATGGTCGCCGACCGCGAGCGCGAGATCGGGGCCTTCGTCCCCAAGGAGTACTGGCGTATCTTCGCCACCCTGGCCAAGCGCCCCGGCGCCGGCCAAGCCCAGGGCGCGGCCTTCACGGCCAGACTCGCTGGCGAGCAAGGCGTCAGGGGACAGGTCGAGATCGGCCACGCGGACGCGGCCCACGCCATCACCGAGGACCTGGCCCCGGCCGTCTACACCGTGGCCGCGGTGCGCAAGCGGGAGGGTCAGCGCCGGCCCACCGCGCCCTTCACCACCAGCACTCTCCAGCAGGAGGCCTGGCGCAAGCTCCGCTTCCCCGTCCGCAAGACCATGGCCGTGGCCCAGCAGCTCTACGAGGGCCTCGC
>CAZKTO010000068.1:0-16773 GCA_964555685.1 uncultured Dehalococcoidia bacterium | reverse complement strand
GGAACTGCATCTCGATCTTCACGTAGCCCCCGCCGGCGCAGGCCTCGCAGCGCCCGCCCTTCACGTTGAACGAGAAGCGTCCCGCCTTGTAGCCCCGCGCCCGCGCCTCCGGCACGCTGGCGAAGAGATCGCGGATGGGCGTGAAGGCGCCCGTATAGGTCATCGGGTTGCTGCGCGGCGTCCGGCCGATGGGCGACTGGTCGATGTCCACCACCTTGTCGATGTGCTCGAGGCCGGTGATGGCGTCGTGGGCGCCGGGCCGGTCCTTGGCGCGGTAGAAGAGCTGGGCCAGCTTCTTGTACAGAACCTCGTTGACGAGGGTGCTCTTGCCGCTACCCGAGACGCCCGTGACGCAGACCAGCTTCCCCAGCGGGATCTCGACGTCGATGCGCTTGAGGTTGTTCTCCCGCGCCCCCTTGATGCGAATGAGCTTCCCGTTGCCGGGCCTCCGCCGCGAGGGCACCGGGATCTCGCGCCGCCCGCTCAGGTACTGGCCGGTGATGGAGCGCTCGCAGGCCTCGATGGCCTCGATGGGGCCGGCGGCCACCACCTCGCCGCCGTGCTCGCCGGCGCCGGGGCCCAGGTCGACGATCCAGTCGGCGGCGCGCATCACGGCCTCGTCGTGCTCGACGACGATGATGGTGTTGCCCAGGTCGCGCAGGCGCAGCAGCGTCTGGATGAGACGGGCGTCGTCGGCCGGGTGCAGGCCCACCGAGGGCTCGTCGCAGACGTAGAGCACGCCCATGAGGCCGCTGCCGATCTGCGTCGCCAGGCGGATGCGCTGGGCCTCGCCGCCGGCGAGGGTGCCCGCGGCGCGGTCCAGCGTCAGATAGTCGAGGCCAATGTCCAGGAGGAAGCGCAGGCGCCCCTCGATCTCCTTCAGAATCTGGCGCGCGATGGTCAGCTCCCGCGGCGTCAGCACGGGCCGCTTGCCGTCCTCGCCGCGCAGCGACTTCGCCCACGCCATGGCCCGGTCGATGGACATGGCGCAGACGGACATGATGTTCTCCCGCCCGATGAGGACGCTGAGCGACTCGGGCTTGAGCCGCTTGCCCTGGCAGGCCTGGCAGGGCCGCGCCATCATGTACCGCTCGATCTCCGAGCGCACATAGTCGGACTCGGTGGCCCGGTGGCGCCGCTCCAGGCTCGGGATGACCCCCTCGAACTCCTGGGGCCACTCGAAGACGCGGCCGTTCTTGGCCACGTGGCGCACGTTGAACATGCGCCCGTCCGTGCCGTACAGGATGAGGTCCAGGACCTCTTTCCTCAGCCTCCGGACCGGCTCGCGCGGCGAGAAGCCGTAGGCTCGGGCCAGCGACTCGAGCATGCTCGTGTACCAGGGGCTCATGGCCCCCGCCCGGTGCCAGGGCTGGATGGCCCCCTCGGCCAGCGTCAGGTCCCCGTTGGGCACCACCAGCTCCGGATCGACCACCAGCTTCGAGCCCAGGCCCGTGCAGACGGGGCAGGCGCCGTGGGGGCTGTTGAAGCTGAACGTCCGGGGCTCGATCTCTGGCAGGCTGATGCCATCGACGGGGCAGGCCAGATGCTCGGAGAAGACCAGCTCCTCGCCGTCCACGATGGAGATGAGCACCACGCCCTTGGCCAGCTTGAGGGCCGTCTCGACGGAGTCGGCGACGCGCGTGCGCAGATCGGCGTCGCCCTTGGCGATGACCAGCCGGTCGATGACGGCGGCGATGTCGTGCCACCGCTTCTTGTCGAGGTCGAACGATTCGGACAGGTCGCGGACCTTCCCGTCGACGCGGACGCGGACGTAGCCCTGCTTGCGCAGGTCGTCGAAGATGCCCTCATGCTCGCCCTTCTTGTGGGTCACCAGCGGCGCCAGGACCATGAACCGCGACCCCTCGGGCAGCGCCAGCACCGCGTCCACGATCTGCTGGACGGCCTGGCGGGCGATAGGCCGGCCGCACTTGGGGCAGTGGGGCCTGCCGGCGCGGGCGAAGAGGAGGCGCAGGTAGTCGTAGATCTCCGTGACGGTGCCCACGATGGAGCGGGGGTTATGGCTGACGCCCTTCTGATCGATGGAGATGGCGGGGCTCAGGCCCTCGATGTAGTCGACGTCGGGCTTCTCCATGCGGCCCAGGAACTGGCGGGCGTAGGCCGAGAGCGACTCGACGTAGCGGCGCTGGCCCTCGGCGTAGATGGTGTCGAAGGCAAGCGAGCTCTTGCCCGAGCCCGAGAGGCCCGTGATGACGACCAGCCTGTCCCGTGGGATGGTGACGTCGATATTCTTGAGATTGTGCTCGCGGGCGCCCTTGACAAAGATGGCGTTCAGCGGCATAGGAGCAGCGCACCTCGGCTCGGAAAGCTAACCATGATTGTAGCAACGGGGCGCGGAGGGGGACAAGGGTTTTAGGGCACGCCACACAATGCTCTGACCCTGCGCCACACCCCGCTCGTCGTTGCATCAGGGCTCCGTTTCCAGTAGAGTCCTAACGGTCGCGCCCGGGCCAAAGACCCTGCCCATCCCTTGCAGCGGGTCACCCCCCTCTCCGTACCGGAGAGGGGCGGGGGTGAGGGCCCCTACTCCGCCAGCGCCGCCGGAGCCCCTATCGTGCGAGCGATGTTCTACCCCCGCAAGGTCGCCGTCGTTGGCGTCTCGCTCGCCTCCGACAACCTGGCCCGCAACATCCTGCGCAACCTCCTGAAGTTCAAGTTCGCCGGCGAGACCTACGCCATCGGCGCCCAGGCCGGCGCGATCTACGACAAGCCCATCTACACCTCGCCGCTGGACCTGCCCACCGAGGTCGACTTCGCCGCCGTCCTCATCCCCGCCCGCTTCATTCCCAAGACGCTGGACGAGCTGGGGCGGAAGGGCGTCCGGCGCGTCCTCATCTCCAGCGGCGGCTTCGACGAGTACAGCGACACGGGCGTGGGCCTGGGCCGCCAGGTGAAGGAGATCGCCCGGCGGCACGGGATGCGGTTCCTGGGCCCCAACTGCCTGGGCATCACGAACCTGGACAACGGCCTCGTCCTGCCCTTCGCGCCGCTGGACCCCGGCGTCCTGGTCAAGGGGCCCAACAGCATCATCGCCCAGAGCGGCGGGGTGAAGATGCGCTGCATGGCCCTCTTCTCCGAGGAGGCCCTCGGCTTCAACAAGATTATCAGCGTCGGCAACAAGCTGGACACGGACGAGACGGACCTCCTGGAGTACCTGGCGGGGGATCCCGCGACCGGCGCCATCTTCATGTACCTGGAGGACATCCGCCGGGGCCGGGAGCTCATGGAGGTGGCGCGCCGCTGCTCCAAACCCATCGTCGTCATGAAGGCCAACACGTCGCCGGAGACGGCCGACGTAGCCCGGTCCCACACCGCCGCCCTGGCGTCCGACGACCGGGTGGTGGACGGGGCCCTGCGTCAGGCCGGCATCGTGCGGGTGCGCGAGCTGGAGAGCTTCACGACGTGCGCCAAGGCCTTCGCCCTGCCGCCCTGCCGGGGCAACACGATCGTCGTCATCTCCCCCTCGGGCGGCTTCGCCGTCATCTCGGCGGACGTCGCCGGCGGCTTGGGCTTCCACCTGCCCAAGCTGGAGCCCGCCGTCGTCCGCGAGCTGGAGACCCGCAGCCGGGCGCATGTGATCCGGTTCACCAACCCGGTGGACTTCGGCGACATCTACGATCGCACGGCCGTCGCCTACGCCGTCCAGGCGATCATCAAGGAGTCCCAGGTGGCGGGCATGGCCGTCACCGTGCCCACGGGCGGCGGCGCCTCCGGCATGGGCTTCACCGGCCCCGACGCCGAGAAGCTGCTCGTGGATATCAAGGAGATGAGCTACCGCTCGAACAAGCCGGTGGCCGCCGCCGTCTTCGCCGGGCAGGACCAGCTCCCCGCCATGATCAAGCAGGCGGGCTTTCCCATCTTCCGCACGATCCAGGAGGCCGTGCACGCGCTAGCCATCTCGCGCGACTACTGGCGCGGGCGCGAGCGTTTGGGGCTATAGGGGGTGGCTCCTTCGCGGAGTTTACCCTGAGCGGAGCCGAAGGGCTCAGGACAGGCTCCGGCCGGGGGTGAGGGCGCCGGCCCCCGTGCTATACTGGCGCCGCCCGCCGCGGGCCCGGTGCGCCTGGGCGAATGGGAGCCCCTTGACCATGGCCCAGCCCGCCGCCGGGACCGAGACCTCCACCGTCCCCGCCTCCGACCGTATCTGGACCGCCAACTTCACCTACGCGGCGCTCGCCACCTTCTGCTTCTTCATCGCCTTCGTCCTCTTCTTCCCGACGCTGCCCCTCTTCATCGACGAACTCGGTGGCGGCGAGGCCCTCATCGGCCTCCTGGTCGGCGGGTCGAGCATCGTCTCCCTCACGCTACGGCCCTTCACGGGGCGCCTGGTCGATACACAGGGGCGGCGGCGCTTCCTCACCCTTGGCGCGCTGTTCATGTTCGGCAGTTCCGTCGGCTACGACTTCGTGACCGGCACTGCGCTTCTCTGGCCGGTGCGCCTGGCGGCCGGGGCGGGCATCTCCCTCTACTTCACGGCCTCCATGGCCTACGTGGCCGATATCTCGCCCCCCTCCAAGCGCGGCCAGGCCATGAGCAGCTTCGGCATCTTCAACAACGTCGCCATGGCTGCGGGACCGGCGCTGGCGATCTGGCTCCTCAACGCCGGCGGCCTGCGCAGCCTCGAAGGGCATCTCGAACGTTGGCTTCCCGGACGGGGGAGCGACGTTGGCGGCGACCATCACTTCGCCGTCGTCTTCGTCGCCGCCGCTATCGTCGCCGCCATGGCGGTGCTCCTCACGCGCAGGGTCCAAGACGTCCACGTGCCAGCGCCACGCCCTGCCCAAGGCCTGCGACAGACCTTCGAGAGCATGTTCAGCCGGCCCGCCGTCTTCCCCGCGGTCATCAACTTCCTCGTCGTCGTCAACTTCGTGGCCCTCAACATCTTCATCCCCCTCTACAACAAGCGGGAGCTCCATGTCGGCAACATCGGCCTCTACTACACCGTCTTCGCCGCCGCCATCATGTTCTCGCGCATCTGGGGTGGCCCCTTCCTCGACCGCTACCCCCGCGCCTACACTATCCTCCCGGCGCTGGCGGTCATGTCCGCGGGGACCATGGCCAACGCCTTCGTCCAGGAGCCGTGGATGCTCTTCTCCAGCGCCGCAATCATCGGCAGCGGCTCGGGCATCTCCCAGCCCGGCCTCCAGGCGATGGTCGTTGACCGGGCCCAGGGCAAGAACCTGGGCGCCGCCTCCTCGACCTTCGCCATCGGCCTGGACATCGGCCTGGCGGGCGGCGGCGCGTTCATGGGCCTCGTCCTCAAGCTGACCGACTGGCCCACGTTCTTCATCGTGTCGGGGTCGTTCACGGCCGCCGCCACCGTGATCCTGGCGGCCGCCGTCCTGCGCGAGCGGCGCCTGGCCCTGGCGAACGCGCCGGTGGCCGCGGGGAGCTAACGCCGGGCACCCTACGACCGCAAGACCCACGACATGTCGTACGGGGTGACCGCCTTCGACCCGCCCCGCAGCCCGGAAAGTAATCCAAGCACAAGCGAAATGCAGCATAACCGAGGGATTGTCTTCTGTCGGGCACGGCTACCGCCGGTGGGGTAGGCCAGAGCATTTCTGTCATTCTGAACGAGTCTTCGAGTGAAGAACCTGGGCGGGGGGCGGCTCTTCCGTATGGCGCAGTACTACGTATGCATCTACATCAAGAGCAGCTATCGTCGAACGCGAGAAACAAGTCAAGGGGTGGCTCAGGGCGAAGAAGGTGGCGCTCATAGAGACGGCCAACCCCGGCTGGGCAGACACGGCTAACAGCATGGAGTGAGGAGCCCCGCCACCCAGATTCATTCGCCCTTCCATGGAAGGGCTCAGAATGACGGATACTGGAGCGGCCTGCCGATGCAAAGCTCTGCGGCGCCCATGCCTTGCCTGGGACTTCACGTTTCGAGCGAACTTGGTTATCGGATAGTTTCTAACGGTTGTGTCCAATTGGAGTCACGCCTCGGGGCAGAGCTCGGCTCCAAGGCGCCTAGCGGCGCGCTCGCCCGACCGCCTGGGCGATGTTCGAGAGGCCCGCCGCCTCCAGCCGCGCTGCGAGGCCCCGGTTGATCCGGCCCACCAGCGCAGGGCCCTCGTAGACGAGCCCGGTGTAGAGCTCGACGGCGTTGGCGCCAGCCTCGATCAGTGCCCAGGCCTCCTCGGGGCCGGAGACGCCGCCGACGCCGACGATGAGGAAGTCGTCGGGCACCCGCGGGCGCAGCCGGGCGACGGCGTGGAGCGCCCTGGGGAAGAGGGGACGCCCGCTGAGACCGCCCGCCAGCGCCGCCGGGGACCCCGACAGGCCCGGGTGCGGGCGGAGCGCCGGGTCCGTGGAGGTGTTGACGGCGACGATGCCGTCGGCGCCCCGCTCGAGGCAGACCTCCGCGGCGTCGTCCAGCTCCCGGTCCGAGAGGTCGGCCGAGAGCTTCACCAGGAGGGATCGGGGGGACGAGCCATGGCGCCGGGCCAGCTCGCGGCGGGCGCCGGCCAAGGCGTCGATGAGCGCGGCCAGGGCCGGCCGGGCCTGGAGGCTCGTGAGGCCCTGGGTGTTGGGCGAGCTCACGTTGACGACGAAGAGGTCGGCCACGGCGTGGAGCCGCTCCATGCACGCGGCGTAGTCCTCGGCGGCGCGTTCCAGGGGCGTTGCGGCGCTCTTGCCGATGTTCACGGCCAGCGGCACGCCGCGCGGCCTCGTCTTGGCCAGCCGCCGGGCCACCCGGTCGGCGCCCTCGCTGGGGAACCCCAGGCAGTTGACCATCGCCCGCTCCTTCGGCAGGCGCCACATGCGCGGGCGCGGGTTGCCCGGCTGGGGCCGGGGCGTGACGGTGCCCACCTCCAGGAAGCCCATGCCGATGGCGTGGAAGGAGCGCAGCGCCCGGCCGTTCTTATCGACGCCGGCGGCCAGGCCCACAGGATTACGAAAGGCCAGGCCCTTCCAGGTGAATCCCAGGCGCGAGTCCTGCCGGGAGTAGGCGGCGGCGAGGAGCCGGGTGCAGAGAGGCGTCCGCTGGAGGAGGCTCAGGACGGAGAGGGTGGAGGCGTGAGCCGTCTCCGGGTCCAGCCGGTGCAGGAGCGGCAAGAGCGCGCGATGGTAGAGGCCCATGGGGTGCGGCGCCCCGGCCTCGCGCCTTCGCGGCCGCGGGCACCTCAGTATAGCCGATGGTGACGGCGCGACCGTTATGCGGTCCGGGCCGCGAAGGCCTCCTTGGCCACGTTCAGCCCGATGACGGCGCACGGGATGCCGCCGTAGTAGCCCATCTGCGTGATGACCTCGACGACCTCCTGGCGCGTGCAGCCGAGCTCGAGCGCGTTATCGATCCAGCGCCGGAGCAGGGGGTCCCGGCCCAGCACCGTGAGCGCCGCCACGGTGCAGAGGGCCCGCGTCCTGAGATCGAGCTCCGGGCGGGCGTAGATGCCACCCAGGAGCGTGACGCTCGTCATCTCGGCAAATTCGGGGGCGAGCTCCGTGACCGCGTCGAGCACGCTCCCGGTCTGGCGCCGCTCCGCGCGCCGCGGCAAGACCCGCCGGGCCCTCTCCTTCCACTCCTCGTACTTGCCCATGGATGCCCTCCCATACCGTCGCTCGCGGGAGGGTAGCACAGGCGCGGCCCACGAGGAAGCGGCGCCGGCTCCGGGTCAGGAGGCGGCCAGCGCCCGCGCCTGCCCGCCTGCGGCGGGTGCCTTGCTGAGGACGCGGTGCACCGTCCGCGTGCTGACGCCGAAGCGGGCCGCCAGCTCGATGACGGGCAGCGCCTCGGCCGTCCGCACCTGCAGGATCGCGGTAGCCCGGTGCTGGCGCTCCTCGCGCTGGATCCAGCCGGGGTCGTCATACCGGCACTGAGCCAGAGGACAGGTGAGGCAGCTGGGGTGCAGATTGCACCCCGTGTCTCGATAGGTGCTGAGCTCGGGCAGACGGTCGATGAAGGGCTCGTTCCTGCGCATCCTAGACCTCCGTAACCAGTCCATGCTTTGCCAAGACTTCGCCTGTCATGCGCACACGAGGTCGGCCAGCCGTCCCTGGGACGGCGCGAGGAGCCCGCGGCCCGCCTCCACGGCGAGGGCGAGGCTCAGGAGCCATTCGTCGGCGCCGGGGCCGGCGAGGAGCTCCAGGCGGCCATCGGGACCCACCCGGCACCGGGCCTTGACGATCTGCGCCCAGAGCTCGCTCGATTCGGCGGAGGGGCCGGCGTAGGTCTTGACGCGGCCGGCCGTGATAGCCCGGAGCAGGCCCGCGCCCAGAGCCGCCGCCGCCCGGCCCGCCGTCGGGTAGAGGTCCACGGCGGGCGGCGGGGCGCCGTGCCCCAGGAGCCGCTTGGTGGGGCCGGCCGCTTGGGAGAGGCCCAGGGCGATGCGCTCGAGCCGCCAGGCCGCGGCGAGGGGGCGTAGCACGGGCGTCAGGCCATCGCCGAGCGCCGGGCCGGCCCACGCGACGTGCCTCACGACGTGGAGCGCGGGGTTCGGCGCGGTGAGGTCCATCTCCGCGATGGTGACAGCGGCGCGGGGGCCACGGGATACAGCCGGGTCCTGCGGGCAAACGTCGCCCAGAGCCCAGACGCCGGCGATGTAGCTCATGCCCGCCACTGGCGCCAGGCGCCGGGCGTGCCGCCCCCGGAGCTGGGCTCGCTGTTCGAGGCTGAAGAGGCGGGTGACGCGCCCCGCGGCCGGATAGCCGTGCCCCTGGATGCTCCCCCAGGAGGCGGGGGCGCAGAGCGGCGCGGCGACGGGGCGAGCTACACCGCTCGCCCCAGCGGGTGGCCTGGGATCGCTGTCCCTTGGTGGCGATTCGAGCAGGGCTAGCATCGTCGCAACCTCCTGCGCGCCGGCGGAGCGAACGCTCGTTCTGGAGAACGGGTGTTCTGCTCAGGTTGCGACAATGCTAGCACGCGTGTTCTAAACATGTCAAGGGGGTGGTCGAATCGGCCTCGCGCCAGAAGCGCGCTCCGCCGGGTCAGGTTGAATGGGAGCGGGCGCCCGGATACAATTCCCGGCGAGGACTCCCCCGGAGGCGCTCGTGCTCTTCCTCCGCATGCTACGAGCGGCGATGCTCGACCAGTCGGTCTACGCCCAGATCGCCCGCGATCCGTTCGGCCTGGCGCAGGCTATCGTCGTCGTCCTGCTAGCCAGCGCGGCGGCCGTCGCAGCCACCGTCTTGACCATCGCGACCGACACGGATATCTCCATCGGCGAGGGTGTCGCGCGGGGCGTCGTGATCATGCCGGGCGTCTGGCTCATCCAGGCCGCGTCGGCCTTCCTGCTGGGGAGCCTGGCGCAGGACACGCGCGGCGAGGAGGGCGAGGAGCGCTCGGGCCGCGGGCTGGTGGCGGCCATCGGCTACTCGGCGGCGCCGGGGGTGCTGCTGGCGCTCCTCGCCGTGCATTCCATACGCGATGTGGCGGGCGCGTTGGTGCCCCTGTGGCTCTTCCTCTCCATGGCCGTTGCCGTCAAGGCCGCCCTCAACGTCTCGTTCGTCCGGGGCGTCATGAGCGTCGTCCCGGGCCTCCTGGTAACCTTCCTCATCGGCTTCATCATCGCCATCGCCCGGAGGCCCTCCGACGGGAGCTGAGGCGCCGGTCACTGGGGCGCGATGGGCCCGCCCTGGGCCTGTCCTGAGCCGAGCCCTTCGTCAGGCTCAGGGTAGACTCCGCGAGTCCTGAGTCTGCCGGAGGCGAACGAAGGACCTATCCTGTCGAAGGAGCCTTGAGCGCCAGGATCGCGTCGTTCCGGGCCGCCATCATCTCCGGATGCACCAGGTCGCCGTGGTCGATGAAGGCCCGGACCTGGCTGTCGATGAAGCAGCGCATCGCCCGGTCCAGGTCCTCGGCCGCCAGGCGCGCCACCTCCTGCATGAAGGGGTATCGGTTGAGCTTGCTGGGGTCGAGCTTGTCGGCCAGGAAGAGGACCTGGTCGAGGGCGGTCATGGAGCGCCGGCCCATGGTGTGGCAGCGAACGGGGCTCAGGACGGCCTCGTCGTCGAGACCGTAGTCGCGCCGCAGCAGCTCGGCGCCGACGGGCCCGTGGAGGAAGACGGGGAAGGCCGCGTCGATGGGCGTGACGGGGATGCCGAAGGCGCGGGCCATCTCGAGGAGCTGGGGCGCCTTGACCAGTCGGCAGACGTCGTGGGCGAGGGCGGCCAGCTCGGCGCGCGCCACGTCGGCCCCGTGGCGGCCGGCGAGGTCCACGCTCGTCCGGCGCACGGCCTCGATGTGGGCGCGCACGCCCTCGGGCAGGGCGGCGATCTCGCGGAGCAGGCGCTGGCGGAGCGCCGAACTGGCGGGCATCATCCCCTCCGGCGGGACGCGTCGACGGCGGAGCCGGGCAGCCAGGGCCTTCCGGTTGTCCTGGGAACCCCTTCTTCACAGAGAGGCGCTTCCCCAGAATACATCGAATGGCCCTGCGCTGGGCGGGTTTCGCGTTGACACCGGAGGGCGGCGGCGGCTATAATTCCAGATTGCGCGCACCCCCATGACTACCTACGCGATCATCGAAACGGGCGGCAAGCAGTACCGCGTCTCTCCCGGCGACGTCTTGGACGTGGACCGGCTGGCCGACTCCGCCCTCGGCGACACCGTTGGCATCGACAAGGTAGTCCTTTTGAGCCAGGACGACCAGGTGGCCGTGGGCGCGCCCTACCTCCAGGGCGCCAAGGTGGTCGCCAAGGTCGTGGGCGAGCCCAAGGGCGAGAAGATCAAGGTCTTCAAGTACAAGCCCAAGGTGCGCTACCGCCGGATGCGCGGGCACCGCCAGCTCTACACGCGCATCGAGATCGAGCGGATCGAGCGGTAGGCGCCTGCGGAGATGAGGGACTCGTTATGGCCCATAAGAAAGGCGGCGGCACCACCCGTCTCGGCCGTGATAGCGCGGGCCAGCGTCTGGGCGTGAAGCGCTCGGACGGACAGATCGTCACCGCCGGCGCGATCCTGGTGCGCCAGCGCGGCACGCCGATCCAGCCGGGGCTGAACGTGGGCGTGGGTCGCGACCACACCCTCTGGGCCCGCATCGACGGCGTCGTCAAGTATGAGCCCGCCACCCAACTGCGCCGGCGGGTCAGCGTCTACCCACCCACGAAGTGAGGCGGCACCGTGAAAGCCAAGATCCACCCCGAGTACGCCATGTCGCGCGTCAATTGCGCCTGCGGCAACTCGTGGGTCACCCGCTCGACCAAGCCGTTGCTCCGCGTCGAGGTGTGCAGCCGGTGTCACCCCTTCTTCACCGGCGAGCAGCGGATCGTGGACGTGGAGGGCCGCGTTGGACGCTTCAAGAGGCGGTACGGTCTCAAGTAGCCCCCGACTCCTGGGCGGCGAGGAGCGAGGCGCCTCGCTCCTCCGTTGTTTCTGCGACGCCTGATCGGTAAGCAATGCCATGGCGGAGCGCTTCAACTACGGCGGCCAGGCGGTCATCGAAGGGGTTATGATCCGCGGACGGCGGTTCGTGACGGTGGCCGTGCGCCGGCCCAACGGCCTCATCCGCTCCCACTGCGAGCCTCTGAGCCAGATCTACACGGGCCGGTGGCGGCGCGTGCCCCTCGTCCGCGGGGTCATCGTGCTGGCCGAGACGCTCGCCCTGGGGATCAAGGCCCTCATGTTCTCCGCCAACGTGGCCCTGGAAGAGCCCGACCAGCGGGAGGAGAAGCAGGAACTCTCCTCCCTTGCGACGGGCGGCATGCTGGCCGTCTCCCTCGCCATCGCCATCGGCATCTTCTTCATCGTGCCCCTGCTCATCACCCGCGCCATGGACGATGTCATCGGCTCGGCGGTCCTCAGCAACGTGGCCGAGGGAGGCATTCGCCTCGTCATCTTCCTCGCGTACGTCTATCTCATGGGCCTGATGCCGGACATGCGGCGCGTCTTCGCCTACCACGGCGCCGAGCACATGACCATCGCCGCCAACGAGCACGCCCGTCCCCTGACCGTGGAGTCGGTCCGGCCGTTCCCCAAGGAGCACCCGCGCTGCGGCACGGCCTTCCTCCTGGTGGTCATGGTGGTGGCCATCGCCACCTTCGCGTTCCTGGGCCGGCCGGACCTGTGGCTGCGCATCGGGTCCCGGGTGCTGCTCATCCCGGCCATCGCCGCGGTAAGCTACGAGGTGATCCGGTTCAACGCGGCCCACGAGCGGCATCCCCTGGCGCGAATGGCCATCGTCCCGGGGCTCCTACTCCAGCGCCTGACGACGCGCCGGCCCGACGACCGCCAGATCGAGGTGGCCATCAGCGCGATGCAGGAGGCCCTGCGGGCCGACGGGGAGATGGAGCGGGCCGGCGCAGGCGCGCCGGCGGGCTAGCCGAGGCCGGAGGGCGACCGCGGCTAGAACCCATTGCAAAACTCGCCAAACGGCCGAGTCACTGTCACCCCGAGGCCGTCTGCGGCCGAGGGGTCTGGGGAGAGGAAGACCTCCCCACCCCAGATTCCTCGCCTGACGGCTCGGAATGACACTTTTGCAACCAGTTCTAGTTCATCGCGTCCTTGAGCCGGTCGAAGATGCCCCGCTCCTTCTTGTTGGAGTCGGGCTTCTTCAGGAGCTCGTCGAGCTGCTGGAAGAGCTTCTTGAGGTTCCCGTCCAGGCTCTTGGGGATCACGACGTCGATGGTCACGAGGTGGTCGCCGCGGCCGCCGCCCCGCAGGTGCGGGACCCCCTTGCCCTTGAACCGGAAGACGGTCCCCGGCTGCGTGCCGGGAGGCACCTTGAGCGAGATGGGGCCCTCGAGGGTGGGGACGTCGAGCGTCGCCCCCAGGGCGGCCTGGGCCACGGTGATGGGGAGGGTGTAGAGGGTGTGGTCCTGCTGCCGCTCGAAGAGGCGGTGTTCCTTCACCCGAATGTTGATATAGAGGTTGCCCGGAGGCCCGCCGTTGCGTCCGGCGTCGCCCTCGCCCGTGAGCCGGATCTGAGAGCCGGCGCTGACCCCGCCGGGCACCTTGACGGCGATGGTCTTCTTCTTGCGCTCGAGACCGCTCCCCTTGCACTGAGTGCACGGGTTGGTGACGATGCGCCCCTCGCCGCCGCAGGCGGAGCAGACGGCGATATTGATGAACTGGCCGAAGGCGCTGCGCGCGGCGCGGCGCACCTCGCCGGTGCCGCGGCAGGAGGCGCAGGTCTGGAGCTGGGAGCCAGGCTCGCCGCGCATCCCACGGCATCGGCCGCACGGCCCCGTCCGGGGGACCTCCAGCTCGCGCTCGACGCCGAACGCCGCATCCTCGAACTCGAGGACGAGATCGACGGCGAGGTCGGTGCCGCGCTCGGCCACGGAGACGCGCCGGGCGCCGCCCGCGGTCCGGGTCCCGCCAAAGAACGCATCGAAGATGTCGCCGAAGCCGGGGAAGTTCTCGAAGCCGTCGAAGCCGGCGCTCCGGCCCGCCGATGACGCCGCCGGCGCGGCGTGGCCGAACCGGTCATACCGGGAGCGCCGCTCGGCGTCCCGCAGCACCTCGTAGGCCTCGTTGACCTCCTTGAACTTGGCCTCGGCGTCGGCGCTCTTGTTCCGGTCCGGATGGTACTCAAAGGCCTTCTTGCGGAACGCCTTCCGGACGTCCTCTTCCGTAGCGTCCCGGCCGATGCCCAGTACCTCGTAGTAGTCGCGCTTCGTGGTGGCCATAGTCTGGAGCGGGAGGGTCGCGGCCCTCCAATCTCCCATTATAGGCGCCGCCGCTCCAGAAGGACAAGGAACCCTTGCATTCGCCAATCCGAGCGCTGGCGGCAACGGTTGCGCGGAAGGGCGAGGTCGTTTATCGTAGCGGCGCGCCGCTCCCCGGGGCGCACGGGGACGCTCGGGGGCCGACGGCGCCCGGAGGCATGCCATGAACACCCGGGGCTACTGGATCGTCGACGCCGACGCCCACGTGCACGAGCCGGCCGACCTCTGGCAGAGGCGAGTCCCGGCCAACCTCCGGGCCCGCGCCCCCAAGGTCGTGCCGCTCCCCACCGGCGGCGAGGGCTGGTCCTTCGAGGACGGCAAGCGCGTCCAGCCCATCGGCCTCACCGCCGCCTCGGGCCGCAGCTTCAACCAGTACAGGCTCTCGGGCATGTCCCACACGGAGATGCGGCAGGGCGCCTGGGACCCCAAGGCCCGGCTCCTGGACATGCAGATCGACGGCATCGACGCGGCGGTCCTCTACCCCAGCGTCGCGCTCCTGGGCGCCAAGGCCTACTCCCAGGACACGGAGCTCCAGCTCGCCTGCGTCCGCGCCTACAACGACTGGCTGGCCGATTTCTGCAGCCACGCCCCGGACCGGCTCCACGGCCTGACCGTGATCCCCAACAGCGGCATCGAGGACGCCCTGGCCGAGCTCCAGCACGGCGTCCGGCGCGGCCAGAAGGGGCCCCTCATCTCCGCCTGGCCCAATGGCACCCTGGACCCCAAGCCGGACCAGGACGACCTCTTCTGGGCCACCTGCCAGGAGATGGACGTCCCCGTGGCCGTCCACGTCGGCGGCTTCGACCGCGGCCACTTCGCCCAGCAGCGCGGAGGCCCCCGCGCCCCCCTGGAGACGCTCCTCGAAATCTGCACCAGCCGCGCCGGCGCCGGCCTCTACCTCGTCGTCTGCGAGTTCATCTTCCGCGGCATCCTCGATCGCTTCCCGCGCCTCCGGCTCCTCCTCGTCGAGGGCGGCATCGGCTGGATCCCCTTCTTCCTCGAGCAGACGGATGATAACTTCTCCCGCCACCGCTTCTGGTCGGGCATGGACCGCCTGCCCATGATGCCCAGCGACTACTTCAAGCGGCAGATCTACAACACCTTCCAGATCGATACCGTCGGCATGGCCAACCTCGACCGCATCCCCTTGGACAAGATCATGTGGTCCACGGACTACCCCCACACCGGCGCCGACTGGCCCAACTCCCGCGTCACCATGGAGCGCAACTTCAAGGGCCTGCCCGAGAAAACGGTGAAGATGCTCGTCAACGAGAACGCCGTCCATCTCTACAAGGTCCCCGAGCCCAAGCACGGGGCGTAGCCTCGGATCCGGTCTCCTTTTCCCCGGCGTTTGGCATGGGACAACTGCAGGGGCGCACCCCGACTTGTCGAGGTACCCGGCTGCGCCTCTGCGGGTTTCGCTGGTTCCCCATCGGGCGGGCCCGTGCGCTGACCGCCCCCGCGCCACTACAATAGATGCGCCATGCCCAGGCGCACCAGGGGCCGCGCCCTCATCGTCCAGTCGGGCGGGCCGACGCCCGTCATTAACCGCAGCCTCGCCGGCCTCGTCCTGGAGGCCCTGGAGCGCGACGCCTTCGACGGCATCCTGGGCGCCGTCCGGGGGTGGGACGGCCTCCTCGCCGGCGACCTGATCGATCTCGCTCGCCAGCCCCGGCGCCTCTGGCCCGCCATCGCCAGGATGCCGGGCGCGGCCCTGGGCTCGTCCCGCCGCAATCTCGCCCCCGCTCACGTCGATGGCGCCCTGGCCGTCCTGCGCCGCCATGACGTCCGGTTCCTCTTCAGCATCGGCGGGAACGACTCGGCGGAGAACGCGCACCGCCTGGCGGAGGCGGCCAGGGCGTCCGGCCAGCCCCTCGCCGTCGTCGGCGTACCCAAGACCGTCGACAACGACCTGCCCGAGACCGATCACTGCCCTGGCTACGGCAGCGCCGCGCGGTTCATCGCCCTGGCGACCCTGGGTGCGGGGCGCGACGCCGAGGCCCTCTCGGCCGCGGCGCCCGTCACCGTGCTCGAGGTCATGGGGCGCAACGCCGGCTGGCTGGCCGCCGCCTCGGCCCTGGTCCGGCGCGACGAGCGCGATGCCCCGCACGCCGTCTGCACCCCGGAGCGCCCCGTGGACGAGGGCCGGCTCCTCGCCGCTATCGAGGAGGCGGTCCGGCGCTTCGGCTACGCCGTCGCCGTCGTGGCCGAGACGGTCCGGGGGCCGCGCGGGCCTCTGGCCGCTTCGGGCGCTCCCGACCAAGTCGACGAGTTCGGCCACGCCTACTACCCGAGCCCCGGCGCGTATCTTGCGCGGCGGCTTGCCCAGCGCCTGAAGGTCCGCGTGCGGTTCGAGAAGCCCGGGACGATCCAGCGCTCGATGGTCGCCTGCGTCTCCCGGACGGACGCCGCCGAGGCCGAGCTGGTGGGGCGCGTGGCCGTCGGCCACGCCCTCGCGGGCCGGTCCGATTGTATGGTGACGCTGGTGCGCGAGCAGGAGCGACCCTACCGGTGCGGCACGGGGCTGGCGCCGCTCGATGCCATCGCGGGCCGCGAGCGCCTCCTGCCCGAGGCGTTCCTGGACACCGCCACCGGCCTGCCGAACGAGGCGTTCATCGACTACGCGCGGCCGCTGGTGGGCCCCCTGCCCCGTGTCGCCCGGCTGATCTACAGAGGAGTGCGCTGACCACTAAACTCCCTCTCCCTCGACGGGAGAGGGCTAGGGAGAGGGTGATCCCCCTCTCTCTGGTTCTCTCCCGCCAGGGGAGAGAGAAGATGAAACAAGGCTGCTTTAGCGCGCAATGCACGCCTCAGTAACCCTCCTTCGACAAGATAGACCCTTCGCTGACCGCCACGCTTCCCGCCACGCCCTGCTCGCGGCTTCGGCTCAGGAAGGCGCCGTCCCCGGCCTGCTATAGTGTGCTGTTGCCAGCTTCCCAGGCAGATGAGAAGGAGCGCCCCATGGCTGACAGGCCCGCCCTCGCCATCACCTACTGCGTCGAGTGAGGCTACCTGCCCGACGCCGTCAGTATGACGGAGAAGATGCTCAAGGAGTTCAACCGGAAGATGGCCAGCGCCACCATGATCCCCGGTCCCAAGGGCTCCTTCGAGGTCACGGTCAACGGGAAGCTCGTCTTCTCCAAGAAG
>CAZKTO010000067.1:0-17143 GCA_964555685.1 uncultured Dehalococcoidia bacterium | reverse complement strand
GAAGAGGTCCCGATCCAGGACGCCCGCGGCCACCTCGTCGCACTCGCGGCGGCCCTGGCCGCCGCGCCCGCAGATCGAATCGCAGCCGCGCGTCTCGACGCCCTCGTGGGGGCAGCGGGCGACGCGGAGGACGTTGACTACCTCCGTGCTCCGGGAGGCGCTGATATAGCTGGCGAAGGCCAGCGGCCGCCCCCTCCCCGCCTCGCGGATGCGGTCCAGCGCCTGGAGGTAGCCGTCCTGCAAGAGGGCGTGGCGGACGTGCTCGGGGTAGCGGTCCCCGGAGAGCTCCCAGCGGACCAGGGAGCCGTCCTGGAGGGCGAGCACGGGCAGCCCTTCCGGGGCGGCGTGGAGGCGGCCGGCCAGGGTCTGGGCCTCCAGGACGGTGCGCATGATCCCGAGCAGCGTGGCGTCGACGCGCTGTTCGCGGATTGCACCCTCGGGATCGCGCAGGACAAGCTCCTCGGGCCTGGAGAAGAGGCGGGGCTGGCTGAAGATCTCGGCGCCGGGCTCCGGGCCGTACCGGATGGCCGCGCCGCCGGCGTTGAGCAGGAAGCACGGGACCGGCCCGTGGCGGTCGGGCGCGATCTGGGAGCCGTCGGTGGCCAGGGCCAGGTAGGAGAGGGACGCGCCCGCACCCCGGCCTGTCGGGGCGCCCCCGAGGTGTCGGGGCATGCTCGGGGACGAGAAGACCCGGGCCAGGGCGGACGCGACGGGCCCGTCGCCAGGGGGGGCCGCGACCAGGAACGTGACGCGCGGGCGAGGGGGCCCGGCCGCCTCGATACGCCGCCGGAGGAGCGCGTCCGAGATGCCGCTGGGGCTGAGGGCGAGGGGGTCCGCCAGGCCGCGCAGGGCCAGGTCCAGCCGGGCGGCGCGCTCGCCCTGGGAGCGCCCGAAGTGCTCGGCCATGCCGGCGATCTGCGGGGCGGTCTTGCGAAGGTCTAGGGCCATAGGATTAGTTCGACCTCTCCCCCGATCCCCCTCTCCGTCCAGAGACGGCGAGGGGGCACTGAAGACGGCGGCGGGGCTCGCGGTCAATGATACGTGCGCCGGCCTTGCACCAAAAGTGGTTTCGTACAGGCATCGGCGCAAAGGGCGAAAGAGAGATTCCCCCTCTCCCCAACCCTCTCCCGCCGGGGGAGAGGGAGTTTTGGTGCGAGGCTACGTGCGCCCCTATCGCAGCACGCGCTCGTCGCCCACGCGGCGGGTCACGCGCTGCTGGTCCAGATGCTCGAGCAGCGCCTGGACGTACTTGCGGCTGGTCCCGAGCATGTCGCGCACCTCGGCCAGGGTCACCTTGCCCTGCTCGCGGATGCGCGCGACGACCCGGTCGGCCATCTGGCGATAGGCCCCGGCGGCGAAGATCACGTCCGGAGCGGCCCGGACCACGCGCCCCTCGTCCAGGAGGCAGGCCAGGAGCTCGGCGTCGATGGGCAGGTCGCCGGGCGGACTGAACGGAGTGGCCGAGAGGGCCGCCAGGTAGGCGTCGGCCTGGCGCCGCTGGGCGGGGGAGAGGGCGACGGCGTGGAGGGGCAGGCGGACGATGGCCCCCTCGTCGGCGATGGCGCCCTGGTCCGCCAGCCGGCGGAGCACGAGAGCGAAGGTCTGGGGAGGCAGGTCGAGCCGGCTGCGAGCCTCCTCCTTCATCATCCCGCGGCGCAGGGGGAAGCGGCGATGGAACTCCTCGAGGGCGCCGCGCAGACGGAGGGAGAGGCCGTCGAACCCGGAGGCGGTGATGAGGAGCGACGATGCGTCCGGCTCGCCGGGCGCGAGCTGGACGACGCGCCCGGCGCGAACCAGGGATGCCAGGGCGCCTCGGACCTCCTCCCACGGGCGGTTCGTGGCGCGCGTCAGGTCGCCCGCCGGGCAGGGCTCGTGGGCAGCCAGGGCGTCCAGCACGACCTCCTCGGGCGAGCCGGCCTCCATGACGGCCAGGCGCTCCAGGGTCGGCTCGTGGCGGCGCCGGTGCCGCCGGGCGGCCGGGTCGACGACGGCCCCGCCGCCGACGGTACCCGAGGCGTTGCGCAGGATGAAGAGGTCGCCTTTGACCACCGGCGCGGGGCGCTGGAGCTTGATCTGGGCCCAGCCGGACTCGCCGGGCCGCAGCTCGTCGGCCTCCAGGAGGCGCACGCGGGCCGGCGCCTCGAAGGTGTGGACGTGGAAGGTCACCGGCGCGTTGTGCTTGAGCGGCAAGGCGGCGTCCCGGACGAGCTGGACGCGCGCGTCAAAGGCCTCGGCGGTCGAGAGCCAGCCGGGCGTCGTGAGGATGTCGCCCCGGCCGACCTGCTCGTGGGAGAGGCCGGTGAGGTTCACGGCGACGCGCCGGCCAGGCCCGGCCACGTCCAGCTTCTTGCGGTGGCTCTGGAGGCCGCGAATCCGGCCCTTCAGGCCTCCGGGGACGATCTCGACCTCCTGCCCCACGCGGAGGCTGCCGCCCGTCAGCGTGCCGGTGACGACGGTCCCGAAGCCGGTCATGACGAAGGCCCGGTCGATGGGGAGCCGGGGCCGGCCCAGGTCCTGTCGCGGCTCCGTCTGGGCCAGCGTCTCGGCGATGAGCGCCTTGAGGCGGTCCAGGCCCTCGCCCGTGACGGAGGAGACGGCGGCGATGGGCGCGCCCGCCAGGCCCGTGGGCGCCAGCGCATCCTTGACGTCGGCGACGACCAGCTCCAGCCAGTCGGCGTCCACCAGGTCTCTCTTCGTCAGGACGACGATGGCTCGCTTGAGATGCAGCAGGTCCAGGATCGCCAGGTGCTCGCGGGTCTGGGGCTCGACGCCCTCGTCGGCGGCGACGACCAGGAGCGCGAGGTCGATGCCGCCGACGCCGGCCAGCATGTTGCGGACGAGGCGCTCGTGGCCCGGCACGTCGACGACGCCGACCTCCATGCCGTTGGGCAGGGCGAGCCAGGCGAAGCCCAGGTCGATGGTCATCTCCCGCTCCTTCTCTTCTTTGAGACGGTCGGGGTCGATGCCGGTGAGGGCCTTCACCAGGGTGGACTTGCCGTGGTCAACGTGGCCGGCGGTGCCGATGACGTACATGGGCGGCCCCGACGTGTCGGGGTGACGGAAGGATAGCACGCGGGCATGGAGGTATCCGACCGACCATCCCCCTTTGTCCCCCTTCCTTCCAGGAAGGGGGAATTTGAAGATTTCTGGGGGGGGCACCCCCAGGTCCCCCGCCAAGGGGGCTTCGCCCCCCTGGACTCCCCAGAGCCGAATGTCCTGGTATTTCTGCAAGCAAGTGCTAGAACCTATTGCAAAAGTCGCCATGGAGCCCAAAACTGTCACCCTGAGCCCGTCCCCGGGCGAAGGGTCTGGGGTGGGGTGGCCTCCCCCAGCCCCAGATTCTTCGCCTACCGGCTCAGAATGACACTCTTGCAACCAGTTCTAGGCCCGTACCAGCCGCACGAAGACCTCGTTGCTGAGGAGCCGCCCTCGCCGGGTCAGGCGGAGGCGCCCGTCCTCCTCCGCGACCAGGCCCAGCGGAACGAACGAACGCAGGGCATCGACGTGGGGCTGGAGAGCGTCGCGCCCCTGCGCCCGGACCGCCTCGTCCACCGCGAGCCCCTCGTCCAGGCGCAGGGCCAGGATGAGCGTCTCCGAGAGGCGCTCGGCGTCGGACAGGACGCGCCGCTCCTCGACGACGGGTATAGCCTCGGCCGTCCACGGCCGGGGGTGGTCCGGCGCCGTCAATCGCCGCACGTACTCCGCCGGCGAGCGGATATTCCAGAATCGCGCGCCGCCAAGGTAGGAGTGGCCGCCGGGCCCGACGCCCAGGAAGGGCTCGTTGCGCCAGTAGACGAGGTTGTGCCGGCACTCGCGACCGGGCAGGGCCCAGTTGGAGATCTCGTAGTGGCGGTAGCCGGCGGCCCCGAGCAGGTCCTCGGCCAGCTCGTACATGTCGGCGGCCAGGTCCGGGTCGGGTCTCGGGGCGCGCCCCCGCTGGACCTCCTGGGCCAGGGGCGTGCCCTCCTCCAGGGTCAGGGCGTAGAGGGAGAGGTGGGCCGGGCGCAGCTCGAGGGCCCGCTCGAGCGACGCGCGCCAGGTGTCGATGGACTGGGCCGGCAGGCCGTAGATGAGGTCCAGGTTGACGTTCTCGAGGCCGGCCTGGCGCAGGGTGCGATAGGCTTCGACCGCCTGGGCGGCCGAGTGGCGGCGCGTCAGGAGGCGGAGCAGCCCGTCATGGAAGCTCTGGACGCCCATGCTGACGCGGTTGACGCCTAGCTCAGCCCACGTGCGGGCCCGGTCCAGCGTCACGTCCCCCGGGTTCGCCTCGGCGGTGATCTCGGCGTCCGGCGCGAAGGGGAAGGAGCGGCGCGCCGCGTCCAGCACCCGCGCGAAGGTCTCGATGGGCAGCCACGAGGGGGTCCCGCCTCCCAAGAAGAGCGTTCGGACAGGGGGGCGGCCCAGGGCCTCGCCCCACGCGGCCAGCTCCACCCCCAACGCTTCGACGTAGCCCGGGATGAGGGACTCCAGGCGGGCGTAGGTGTTGAAGTCGCAGTAGTTGCACTTGGTCTCGCAGAACGGGACGTGGATGTAGAGGGCGATGGCGGAGGAGCGGCAAGACGAAGGCGCAGTCATATGGTCATTCTAGACGAATAACGATGAGCGCCCATTACCGCAGCGCGTACAAGACGCCGCAGGCCGGAGCGGCCAGGCGCCCCTGGCTCAGGGCCTGGTCGCGATCGGGGAAGGGGCCTTGGGGAGGCGAGTCGACGGCGCAGGGCGTGGCGCGGAAGCGGTAGTACCAGCCGTCCTGGAGCGAGCCGCCGGCTCCCTGGGCCTGCGGCGCGCCGCCCACGACCTGAAAGGGATCGACCTCGGCGCGCTCCTGGGTGGCGGCCACGTAGAGCGTGTCGCCGGCGACGATGGCGGAGGTGGTGATCTGGCTCCCAGGGAAGGCGCTCCACTGGAAGGTGCGCTCGCCGGTGAGGGCGCCGACGGCGTAGAGGGCGCCCGCGTCGTTCCCGATGTAGACGGTGTCGCCGACGACGGTGGGCGACGGGAAGGACGTGCGGCCCACGGCGAAGGACCAGCGGGCCTCGCCGGTGGCGCGGTCGAGGGCCGTCAGCTGGCCATCGCGGGTGGCGGCGTAGACCAGGTTGTGGGCCAGGGCCGGCGTGGTCGTCACGCTGCCGCGGCATCGGATCCCGCGCCGCTCGACGCAGCCGGACCAGACGAAGCTCCTGGGCTTCGGGGGCTTTCCGATGATGTTCCAGACCCAGAGCTGGTTGCGGATGCGCAGGTACTGACGGTCGAAGAGGCGGCGCCGCTCCGTGAGATCGAGGGCGATGACGGAGCCCGCGTCGGAGGGGACGTAGGCCGTGTCGCCGTCGATGGCGGCCCCGGCCTCGACGGGGTTCACGGCGCGGAACCGCAGGCGGCTCCGGCCCGTCCTGGCGTCGAGGAGATAGACGTTTCCATCGCGGGCCCCGAAGATGAGGACGCCGTCGTCGCTCACCGCCGGGCCCGAGTTGATCCAGGCGCCGATGGCGAAGCTCCAGACCTGGCGGCCGGTGGCGGCGTCGACGGCGTGGACGGTGCCGCCGCCCGTGACCACGTAGACGAGGCCATCCTTGACGGTGGGCGGCGCATAGATGGGCCCGCCGGTGCGGAAGGCCCAGCGCGGCCGGCCGGTCTCCGCATCGAAGGCGCGGAGGCGACCGTCGGCCAGGCCCACGTAGAGGGTGCCTCCGGCCAGGGCGGGGGCGCCGTTGGCCACGCCCTCCAGGGGCGACTCCCACCGGGGGGCGCCGGTGGCGGCGTCCAGGGCCAGGAGTCGCCGGTCTCCCGTGGCCAGGTAGACGACGCCCGCGGCGGCCAGGGGGTCGGCGGTGAGCCTCCCAGCGGTGACAAACTGCCAGCGGACCGTCCCCTGGAGCGCCGGCGCGGGGCCGGGCGAGAAGCCCGAATGGCCGGGGTCCCGCTGGTGCATGACCCACGAGCCCGCGGCCGAGACCGAGGAGACGGACGTCTGGGGCCTGGGCACGCCGCCCGTCGCCAGATAGGCCACCATGGCGATGAGTACCGCGGCGGCCGCGCCGCCGGCCACGGCGGCGCGAGCCAGGCGCTGGCGGCGGGCCAGGCGCTGGCGGGCGGCGTGGACGACCTTTTCGTCGACGACGGCCGCCGGGTCGAGGGCCGCCCAGCACTTCTTGCAGTGCGTGGCGCCCCGCTCGTTCAGGTGGCCGCAGACGTGGCAGAACTTGCGCTCGGAGGCGCCTGCCTGCGCCGGTGTCGCCGGGGTCGCGACGGCGGCCCGCGGGGCCTCCTGCCGCGACCGCGTCAGGACCGAGACGCCCGCCGAGCCGGTGGCCTCCACGGCGCGATGGAGCTCGCGGGCCAGCTCGCCCGCCGAGGCGTAGCGCCGCTCCGGGTTGTGGGCCAGGGCCCGCATGATCACGCCGCCCACCGGCGGGTCCACCGCCCGCTCGATGCTCTCGGGCCGGGGCAGCGGGCCGCCGGCGTGGCGCGCGGCGATGGTCGCCTGGTCGGTGGCGGCGTAGGGTGTCTGCCCGGTGAGCAGATGATAGAGGAGCACACCCAGGGAGTAGACGTCGCTCCGCTCCGTGACGGTCATGCCAAGGGCCTGCTCGGGAGCCATGTAGGCCGGCATGGGAGTCCGGGAGGTGGTGCGCATGAGGGGATCGGCGCCGCGGCCCAGGGTGGCCATGCCGAAGTCGGCCAGGCGGTAGCCGCCCGAGACGTCCTGGAAGACGTTGGCGGGTTTGATATCGCCGTGGCGCAGGCCGGCGGCATGGGCGGCGTCCAGGGCGGAGCCCAGATGGGCGGCGATGCGGTCCACCTCGCCGATGGCGATGGGCTGGCCCAGGCGCTCCTGGAGGCTGCCGCCGGGCATGAGCTCCATGGCGACCCACGGCGATGGGCCGGCGCCGGTGTCGATGGCGGCGAGGATATGGGGGTGACCCAGGCCGGCGGCGCGCCGGACCTCGTCGAAGTAGGCGGCAAGGAGGCCGGGCTCCCCCGCGAAGTAGGACCGCAGGACCTTGAGGGCGACGTCCCGGCCGCTCTCGGGGTCGCGGGCGCGGTAGACGGTGGCCAGGCCGGTATCGGCCAGGCGGCCCTGGAGGACGAAGCGGCCGTATGTGGAATCGGTGGTCACGATGGCGGAGCGGTCTCGGGCGGTCGCGCACCAGAGAAGCGCGCTGGTGATGGAAGCCCGGGCGACGCTCGGCTAGAATTCTAGGGCCGTTGCCAGCGGAGCGTCAACCGGACCTAATCTTCCTCTCCCCTGGAGGGAGGGGATAAGAGGAGAGGGGGAGTCCGTCACCCTCTCCCCAACCCTCTCCCGTCGAGGGAGAGGGGGTTTGGGTGCAAGGCGGGGCCAGCCCTCGACGAGCGGCGGCGGAATAGGACAGTCGTGGCAGCCACGCTCTACATCTTCTACGGCGAGGACGAGTTCTCCATGGCCGAGGCGGTGGAGCAGGTGAAGGCCGGGCTCGGGCCGCCTGAGGCGCTGAGCGCCAACAGCAGCGTGCTGGACGGCCGGCGGGTCGCGCTGGCCGAGCTCTTGATGGCGTGCGGCACCGTGCCCTTTCTGGCCGACCACCGGCTCGTCATCGCCGAGGGGCTCCTGGACCGGTTCGCGCCCCCCGCGGGCCGCACGGGAGGACGCCGCGCGGAACGAGACAGCGAGGAGCGAGGCATCGGGGAGTGGGGCGGCCTGGCCGAGGCCGCCGGCGCCATGCCGCCCTCGACGACGCTCATCGTGACCGGCGGCCCCCCCGTGCGGGGGGCCCAGAACCCGCTCCTGCGAAGCCTCGAACGAGTGGGGCAGTGCCGGCGCTTCCCCGCCGTGCGCGCCGCCCAGATGGTCGGCTGGATCAACGAGCGGGCCCGGCGCCGGGGCGGGCGCTTGGCCGGCGGGGCCACCCGGCTCCTCGCCGACTTCTCGGGAGGCAGCCTGCGCCTGCTGGACCAGGAGATCGAGAAGCTGTGCACCTACGCCGGGGCGGAGGCGATCACGGAGGAGATGGTCCGACGCCTCTGCCACTCGGCGCGGGAGGCGCTCATCTTCGACCTGACGGACGCGGTGGCGCAGCGCCGACGCGAGGCCGCCATGCGGGCGCTGGAGCAACTCTTGAGTCAGGGCATGGCCCCGCCGGTGATCATGGCGATGCTGGCCCGGCAGGTGCGGCAGATGATCGCGGCCAAGGCGCTGACGGGCCAGAGGGCCAGCCGCGCCTCCCTCATGAGCGCGCTGGGGACGTCGTCCGACTTCGCGGCGGACAAGGCCGTGGAGCAGGCCCGCTCGTACCGCATGGAGGAGCTCCGGGCGCTCATGGACCGGCTGCTGGAGACGGACCTGGCCTTCAAGACGGGCGCCCTTACGGAGGAACTGGCGCTGGAGCTGCTGGTGGCGGAGGCGGCTGGGCCGGGGAGGACCTAACTCCCTACCCCTTCCCGGCGCGAGCAGGAGGCGCCGCGCTAGTTCCACTCGTACCGGACCAGGTTGTAGCAGGCGACCATGTGGCCCGGCTCCACCTCCACCAGCTCCGGCATGGGCTGGATGCGGCAGGCGGAGACGGCCTTGTTGCACCGGGGCAGGAACGGGCACTGGTCGGCCAGGTTGAGAAGATCGGGCGGGGCGCCGCGCAGCGGGCGCAGCCGCTGGCCGGGCGAGTCGAGCCGGGGGATGGCCCGCATCAGGCCCCACGTGTACGGGTGCAGCGGCCGCTGGAAGAGGACCTGGGTGGGCGCCTGCTCGACGATGTAGCCGCCGTACATGACGGCCACCTCGTCGGCCATCTGGGCCATGACGCCCAGGTCGTGGCTGATGAGGATGACGGCGCTGCCGGCCTGCTCCTTGAGCATGCGGATCTGCTGGAGGATCTGCGCCTGCAAGGTGACGTCGAGGCCGGAGGTGGGCTCGTCGGCGATGAGCACCTTGGGGTTCAGGACCATGGCGATGGCGAGCATGACGCGCTGGCACATGCCGCCGCTGAGCTCGAAGGTGTAGCGGCCCATGGCGCGCTCCGGCTCGGGCATGCCCACGCGGCGCAGGGCGTCGATGGACATGGCGCGGGCCTCCCTGCGCTTGATGGGCAGGTGGCTGGTCAGCGCCTCCTCGATCTGGGCGCCGACGGTCAGCACCGGGTTCAGGCCCGCCGTGGCGTCCTGGAAGACCATGGCGATGTCCTTGCCCCGGATCTTCCGGAGCTGGTCGTGGTCCAGCAGGCGCAGGTCCCGCCCGTTGAAGATGACCTTCCCCTCGATCACCTTCCCGGGATAGGGCACCAGGTCCATGATGGAGAGGGCGGTCACAGTCTTGCCACAGCCGCTCTCGCCCATGACGCCGAGCACCTGGCCGGGCTTGAGCGACAGGCTGACGCCGTTGACGGCCTTCACGACGCCGCTCCTGAGGATGAAGTGCGTGCGCAGGCCTTCGATTTCGAGGACGCTCTCCGCCGGCGGGCTCAGGGCGGTCTCCTGCTTCACCGTTCCCAACCTCGGTTCTGATACGGCTGCGGGTGGCGGCCGGTCAGCGCCCGTCGCGCAGGTCCACGGGCCGGTAGCGGCCGCTCTTCAGCGCGGCGATGAGCTCCTCGAGGCCGGCGATGCGGTCGTCGAACTCGGTGGCGCACCGGCCGATCTCCGCCGGCTCGTGGGTATCGCTGGCGCCGATGGCGGGCAGCCCCCGGCGGCGGCAGACGTCGTGCGAGAAGCCGTTCTCTCGGGGCGTGCCGCGGCCGTTCAGCGCCTCGACGGCGTGGGCCGCCTCCAGGGCGGGGTTGGCGCAGGCGCGGGCCACCTGCTCCTCGTAGGGCGCCACCCAGGGGGCGTCCTCGGCGCTGAACTGGCGGCGATAGGGGTGCGCCATGAGCATCACGCCGCCGGCCCGCTCGACGATGGCGCGCAGCGTGCGGGCGCGGTGCATGCCGAAGACGTAGCCGCTGACGCCAAAGACGAGGATGTGCCCCTCCTCGGTTGTCACCTCGCAGCCGGGCAGCACGAGGAGGTCGTGCCGGCGGGCGAGGCGCGCGATCTCGCCGGCGCTCCAGAACTGGTCGTGCTCGGTGATGCAGATGCCGTCGAGGCCGGCGGCCTTGGCCCCGCCGACGAGCTCATCGGGGCTCAGGACGCTGTCCATGGAGTGGACGCGGGTGTGCGTATGGAGGTCGATGAGCATATGTGGTGAGTTTCCCACCTCGCGGAGGAGCCGTCAACAGCCGAGCCCTTCACCCCCTTGGCCCTCTTCCGGCGCGGAGAGGCGGAGCGGCCTTCCCGTTGACACTGGGCGAGGGCCGGTGGTATCGTGCGCCACGCCTTCGCCGGGCCTGTCCGCTCCCGGCGCGCTCTCCCAGCCCCGGAGGACCCTCGTGGCGCCAGCCCAGGCCTCACTGCCCCTTGCGAGCCATCGCGTCCTCGATCTGACCACCGAGCACGGCTACCTCTGCGGGCGCATCCTGGGCGACCTGGGGGCCGACGTCATCAAGGTCGAGCCGCCCGAGGGCGATCCCGGGCGGCGCTTCGGGCCGTTCTATCATGACGACCCGGAGCCGGAGAGGAGCCTCTCCTGGTGGGCGTACAACGCCAACAAGCGCGGCATCACGCTCAATCTTGACACGGCCGACGGCCAGGCGCTGCTCCGCGGGCTCGTGGCGACGGCGGACTTCCTGGTGGAGTCGCGGGCGCCGGGCTACCTGAACGGCCTGGAGCTCGGGTACGATGCCCTTTCCAAGCTGAGCCCGAGCCTGGTCATGGTGAGCATCACGCCCTTCGGCCCCGCGGGGCCCCGGCGCGATTGGGCGGCGACGGACCTGACGATCCTCGCCGCGGGCGGCCTGATGCACCTGGCGGGGAACGAGGACCGGGCGCCGCTCCAGAACAGCATCCCGCAGGCGCGGGCGCAGGCGGGCGCCCAGGCGGCGCTGGGGGCCCTCGTCGCGCACCACCACCGGCGCACGACGGGCCGGGGCCAGCACGTCCAGCTCTCCATGCAGGGGGCCATCGTCAACACGCTCATCGAGGTCCAGCAGCACTGGGACATCAACCGGAAGCTGGGCGAGCGGGGCCTGCGCACGTCCTGGGGCCCCCTCAAGCAGCGGACCCTCTACCGGTGCCAGGACGGCTACATCGCCTGGAAGTGGTTCGTGGACCGCGGGCGCGGGCGGCGCAACACGGGCCTGCTCCAGTGGATGCGGGAGGAGGGAGCCGACGAGGGGACCGCCGGCTGGGACTTCGAGGCGATGACGCTCTACAGCATGACGCAGGAGCAGGCGGACAAGGTGGAGTCGGTGGCGGAACGCTTCTTCGCCACCCGGACCAGGGCGGAGATCTACCGCGAGGCCCTCAAACGGCGGTTCCTGATGTTCCCCGTCAATGGCCCATCGGACATCTTCGCCGACGAGCAGATCAAGAGCCGCGACTTCTTCCAGCCCGTCGAGCACCCGGAGTTGAAGGTCTCGGTCGCCTACCCGGGCCCCTTCGCCAGAGCCTGCCCCGAGTCTGCCGAGGGGACGACCCCGACGAGTCGGGGCTCGTTCGGCGTGCGCCGGCGGCCCCCGCTCATCGGCGAGCACAACGAGGAGGTCTATCTGGGAGACCTGGGGCTGACGCGCGACGAGCTGGTAACGCTGAAAGAGGCGGGGGTGGTATGAGCGGCGCCCTCGCAGGCGTCACCACATCGTCATTGCGAGGCCCGCCGCTGGCGGGCCGTGGCAATCTCCGCGTATGCCCATGACCACGCCTCAATCCACCCCTCCCGCAGGCGCCCTCGCAGGCGTCAAGGTGCTGGACTTCTCCTGGGCCGTCGCCGGGCCGCTGGCGACGAAGATGCTGGCCGTCCATGGGGCGACGGTGGTCAAGGTCGAGTCCAACCTGCGGCTGGACGGCACGCGCGTCGGCCCGCCCTTCCGGGGCAAGCCCAGCCGCAATGGCAGCGCCTACTACACGGACGTCAACGCCTCCAAGCTCTCCATCACGCTCAACATGGGCACGAAGGAGGCGCTGGGCGTCGCGAGCCGCCTGGCCGCGTGGGCGGACGTGGTGGCCGAGAACTTCAGCCCCGGCGTCATGGGCCGCTGGGGCCTGGGCTACGACGACCTGAAGCAGATCAAGCCGGGCATCGTCATGGTCAGCTCGTCGATGCAGGGGGCGACGGGCCCAAACGCCAGCCACATCGGCCTGGGGCAGACCCTCGGCGCGCTCGTCGGCATCAACCATTTCACCGGGTGGCCAGACCGGGAGCCCATCGGAATGGCGCACCCGTACACGGACGTCATCAGTCCATGGCTCGCGGCCTCCGCCGTCATCGCCGCCCTCGAACATCGGGACCGCACCGGCTTGGGGATGTGGATCGACCTCTCGCAGTTCGAGGCGGCGATCCACATGATGGCCCCGGCCTTCCTGGACTACGCCGCCAACGGGCGCAACGAGGAGCGCATCGGGAACCGCTCGCCCTACTTCTCGCCCCACGGCGTCTACAAATGTAGGGGCGAGTCGCCCCAGGGCGATTGGGTGGCGCTGGCGGCGACCTCGGACGCCGAGTGGGAGGGCTTCCGCCGGGCGCTGGGCTCGCCCGTGTGGGCCGCTGACGAACGCTTCTCGACGATGCTGGGCCGGGTGCGCAACGCCGGCGAGATCGACCGGCTGGTGGAGTCGTGGACTCTGGGCCTGACGCCGGGCGAGGCGGTAGCGCGGCTCCAGCGCGAGGGCGTGCCGGCGAGCGTGGTGGCGACGGCGCGGGAGCTCCACGCGGACCCGCAGCTCGCGCACATCAAGCAGTTCGTCCAGGTCGATCATCCGCGGATCGGGCCGCACGCCCACACGCACCCCTCGTTCTGGCTCAGCGAGACGCCCGCCGAGCTGCGCCCCGGCGCCCTCATCGGCGAGCACAACGATCTGGTCTACAAGCAGTTCCTGGGGATGACGGACGAGGAGTACCAGCGCCTGGAGCAGGCGGGGGTGCTGCAGTAGGCGTGCTGCTTGGCCTCCTCCTTACAATGGAAGGCAGCTATGGCCACACAGAAGCAGGCAGCCCGGCGGCTCTTCATTGACATCGTAAAGCGGCGCGCGCGTCCGGGGACAGGGTCCAGCGTTGAGCTACTGCGGGAGAGGACAACACGGGTGAAGGTTCCTGACCTGAGGGGGGTGCTCACAGGCATCAAGTGGGCAGCCGTTGGAGCGATCGCCGCGCGCACCTATATGCCCGAACGGACGACCCTGGACTTGGACATCGCTATTTTGCCTAAAGACGTAGACGCCGTGGCCGGCAGGTTTCGGAGGGCAGGCTTCACATTCAAGCAGCCTCTCAGCATTGGGGGTTCTTCTTGGAGCGCCCCTGACGGATTCCCCGTGGATGTGATCGAACTGCACCAACCTTGGGCGGAAGATGCGTTGGAGCGCGCCCAGGAGAACATCCGGCCTCCTGGGTTGCCCGTCCTGCCGCTGGCGTATCTCGTGCTCATGAAATTCCAGGCTGGTCGTACGATCGACATTGGGGATGTCACTCGAATCCTCGGCCAAGCCAGCCCGGCCCAACTCGAAGAGGTGCGTCACATCTTCCGCCGTTATGAGACGGAAGGCCTTACCGACCTCGAAAGCCTCATCACGCTCGGCAGGCTCGAACTCCCAGGCGGCCAGCCGAACGGGTAACGCTCCTCTTGGTATCCTCCTCTCGTTCTTCGTTCCCTGCCCCTCGCCCCCTGTCCCTCGCCGGCCTGCGCGTCGTCGAGCACGGCGAGCCCGTCTCGGCCCCCTTCGCCGGCAAGCTGCTCGCCGACCTCGGCGCCGAGGTCATCTTGGTCGAGCCGCCGGAGGGCGCACGCGCGCGGGCCATGGGCCCCTTCCCCGGCGACGCCCCTCACGCCGAGCGCAGCGCCGAGCATCTGTACCTCAACGCCAACAAGCTCGGCGTCACCCTCGACCTGGACTCGCCGACGGGCCGCCGCATCCTGCTGGACCTGCTGCGCGACGCGGACGTCTTCATCGAGCAGGCGCCGCCGGGCGTCATGGAGCGCCGTGACCTCACCCACGGCGTCCTCGCCCGCGTCAACCCCCGGCTGATCGTGACCTCCATCCGGCCCTTCGGCTTGCGCGGGCCCTACCGCGACTACCTGGGCGGCGACCTCATCGTCTGGCATGGCTCCGCGCTGGGGCACCGCTACCTGGGCGAGCCGGACCGGGAGCCGCTCCGGGGCAGCGGCCAGTACGCCAGCTTCTACGCCGGGGTGAACGCCGCCGCCGCGACGATGCTCGCGTACCACGCCCGGGAGGCCCCGACTCGTCGGGGCGTATCGGGGTGCGAGGGCCAGCAGGTGGACATCTCACAGATGGACGCCCTCTGCGTGAGCACGCTGGGCTACGGCCTGGTGGCGCTGTTCTACGAGCGCGGCATCCACAACCGACGGACGGGGTCGTCGCAGCGGCTAGGCGTGCCGGCGGCGCTGATGCAGTGCAAGGACGGCTGGGTCTTCATATTCGCGTCGGAGGCGCACATGTGGGAGGGCCTGGTGAAGGCGATGGGCGAGCCGGAGTGGGCCAAGGCCGAGATCTTCAAGGGGCGCTACCGGGAGCGGGCTCGGTACGCCCCGGAGATCTACACGATGATACAGCTCTGGCTGGACGGGCTGACCAAGGAGGAGGTCTTCCAGCGCTGCCAGGAGAACCGGGTGCCTTCGACAGCCGTGTACAACGTGGCGGAGGTCTTTCACCAGCGGCACCTGCGTGAACGTGGCTTTTACGTACAGATGTCGCACCCCGACGCCGGCGAGTATGAGGCGCCGGGACCGCCGTACAGGCTCTCGGCGACGCCGTGGTCGCTGCGGCGGCCCGCCCCGCGCCTGGGCGAGCACAACGAGGAGGTCCTCTGCGGGCGCCTGGGGCTCGCGAAACGTGAGCTGGCGCGGCTGCGCCAGGCGGGCGTGGTGTGATGAGGACCTCTCCCCCTGACCCCCTCTCCCGGCGGGAGAGGGGGAAGCCGCCAGGCGGGGGTGAGGTACTCCCCCTTCGCCGCCTCCGCGTCATCAACTTCGGCTGGATCTGGGCGGCGCCGGCGCTGTGCGGCGCGCTGGCCGACATGGGCGCCGAGGTCATCAAGGTCGAGACGCGCCGCCGCGTCGACAACACGCGCATCAGCGCCGCCTGCTACAAGGACATCCCGGAGCACACCCACTCCTCGCTGACGCTGCTGCGGGGCCAGCGCAGCGTCACGCTCGACCTGGGCAACCCGGAGAGCACAGAGAGCGCCCTCCGGCTCGTGTCGACGGCCGACATCGCCGTCGAGAACTACCGGCCCGGGACGTTCGAACGCTGGGGGCTGGGCTACCGGGCGCTCCGCCGGGTCAAGCCGGACATCATCATGGTGTCGCTCTCGGCCGGCGGGCAGAGCGGGCCGCTCCGGAACATCACGACCTTCGGCTCGACGCTCTCGTGCCTCACGGGGCTCGATAGCATCCAGGGCTACCTGGATGGCAAGCCCGCCGCCTTCGGCACGGCCCATATCGACCCGTACAACGCATTCATGGGGCTTACGGCCACCCTCGCGGCGCTGCGGCATCGCGACCGTACGGGCCAGGGGCAGCACATCGACCTGGCCCAGTGGGAGGCGACGGCGACGATGTACGGCGCCCAGATGCTGGACTATCAGTGGAACGGCCGCATCCCGGGCCCTCTGGGCAACCGCGATCCCGCCATGGCGCCCCACGGCGTCTACCCGTGCCAGGGAGATGATTCGTGGATCGCCATCGCCGTCGAGACGCAGGAGCAGTGGCGGGCGCTGCGACGGGTCATGGGCAACCCGGCATGGGCAAGGGCCCCGCGCTTCGCCGACGGCTTCCGCCGCCTGCGCCGCCAGGACGAGCTGGACGCCCGCCTCGCCGAGTGGACGCGGAGTCATGAGACCTTCAAGCTCACCGCCGGGTTACAAGCGGCCGGCGTCCCTGCCTTCCCGGCCATGAGCGACCGGGAGGCCTTCACGGACCGGCACGTGATCGCCCGCGACGGATGGGTGGAGGTGGAGCACCCGTATGGACCCATGACGGTCAACGGCATCCACTGGCGCCTTTCGAAGACGCCGGGGCGGCTCCGGCGCTCGACGGCGATGCTGGGCCAGGACAACGACTACGTGTTCCGGGAGCTGCTGGCGCTGGACGAGCGGCGCGTGGCCGAGCTCGAGGGCGCAGGGGCCATCGCCTAGGCGAGGCACGGCCCGAAATCCGCGCCCCGGCGCCCTTGACAAGGCAGGCGCGGCGCACCTATACTCTCCTTACGCGCAGCCTTGGATGCTGCCCCCATTCCGTCGGAGTACCCCATAGCGTTGGCGACCGGCTCCTAATACCGCAATCTGAGTGCTGGGCTTGATGGCGAACGGCCCGGTATCTCACCGGGCCGTTTCTTTTGCCCAAAAAATGGGGCCTCCATCGTCCTCGGGAGCGCCCCGACCCAGTCGGGGCACCGCCGAGGGCGTCGGAAACGACGGCCAGGTCCTCAGGAAGCCCTGGGGACGCGCACCTTAACAAGTGTAGAGCGGGTAATGCGTACAAACGTCGAGGCCACGTGGCCTCGATCGCCGTGAGCTTCTCGTCGTGCTTTAATGTAGGTCAAGCTACTAAGGGCCAACGGGGGATGCCTCGGCGCCAAGAGCCGATGAAGGGCGTAGCAAGGCTACGAAAAGCCCCGGTGAGCCGTCTAGCAGGCTAAGCCGGGGATTCCCGAATGGGGTAACCCTCCCCGATGAAATCGGGGAACTCCTGGCTGAATTCATAGGCCAGGCAGAGGTAACCAGGGGAACTGAAACATCTTAGTACCCGGAGGAAAAGAGATCATTCCCTGAGTAGTGGCGAGCGAAAGGGGAGAAGCCCAAACTCGGAGGACTCAGTGGGCTGGGGCCCTACGTCTTCCGGGGGTTGTAGGGCGCGGCGGGTCCTTCCCCAGAAGGACCGAGGAGTTACTAATCCGATCCCTAGCCGAAGGTTCCTGGAACGGACCACCAGAGCGGGTGACAGTCCCGTAGGCGAAAGGGAGAGGACTCCTGCCGCGTTCCTGAGTACCACGGGGAAACCGAGAAACCTCGTGGGAACCCGGGGTGACCACGCTCCAAGGCTAAATACTCTTGGCGACCGATAGTGAACCAGTACCGTGAGGGAAAGGTGAAAAGCACCCCGGGAGGGGAGTGAAATAGATCTGA
>CAZKTO010000066.1:0-17563 GCA_964555685.1 uncultured Dehalococcoidia bacterium | reverse complement strand
ATTGTTCAGACACCAGAAGCCCCGCCCGCCGCAGGCGGGCTGCGGGGAGCTTCACCTCGCTGGCCCCTGTAGGGCCGGGAGGCTACTCCACCAGCGCCGCGTGCGCCATCGGCACGTTCGCTGCGACGCCGTGGCCGTCGCGGGCGACGGCGATGAGGCCCACGGGGACCTCCGCTCGGAAGCGGGCGATGCCCTCCTCACAGGCGTCCTGAGGTGACGCTCCGCGAGCCATGGCCTCGTAGACATCTCTCGACAGCATGCGGCGAACGATCTCCTCGCCGATGCCGGTGGCGGCGACGGCGCCCGCGGGCCCCGCGTAGAAGCCGCAGCCGACGAGGGGCGTATCGCCGACGCGGCCTCGGAGCATCGGGACGCTGCCGCCCGTCGAGCCGGCCACGGCGAAAGCCCCGTCGCCCGCGACGGCCACGGCGCCCACCGTATCGGGAGCGAAGAGCTCGTCATAGGGGCGCTGGAAGTTCCAGTAGCGGCGCAGGTCGAAGGCGCGCCAGGCGGGCGGGATGCGCTCGTCGTCGCCCGCTCGCATGGCCCGCACGAGGGCCCGATGGCGCTGGCGGGCCCGCGGAGAGACACGCCGGTACTCCCGGAACCCGAGCCTACGGGCGAAGGCCGTAGCGCCCTCTCCGGCCAGGAAGACGTGGGGCGTCTCGGCGACGCGCCGGGCCACCAGCACCGGGTTCCGCACGGAGGTCAGGCCCGCGACGCAGCCCAGAACGCCGCGCGAGTCCATGACGGCGGCGTCCGCCTCCACGCTCACGCCATCGAGGCGCAGGACGGAGCCCGACCCGGCGTTGTAGCGGCCATCGTCCTCCATGCTGACCACGGCGGCGATGGCGGCCTCCAGCGCGGACGCCCCGGCGCGCAATCGCTCCATCCCGGCCCGCGCGGCGGCCTCGCAGCCGTCGCTGAGGGACGGCGGGGCGCCTGCTCCTCCGTGGACGACGATGGCGAGATGCATGAGAGCCTGTCTTCGCGTGTATAATGCCAGAAGCAGCGCCCCGTGCCAACCGGGGCGTCTTCCTGTGCGAGGATGGCGTGACGCGCACCATCACCCTGATCGAGGGCGACGGCATCGGGCCCGAGGTGGCCTGCGCCGCCGTCGAGGTCATCGCCGCGTCCGGCGCCCCGGTGACGTGGGAGCCAGCGCTCGTGGGCCAGCGGGCCCACGAGCAGACGGGCTCGCTGCTCCCCGAGGCGACGCTGGCGGCGATCCGCCGGAACCAGGTGGCGCTCAAGGCCCCCATCACAACGCCCGTGGGCGAGGGCTACCCCAGCGTCAACGTCGCCATCCGCCAGCGCCTCGACCTCTACGCCTGCGTCCGGCCCGTCCGCACCATCCCCGGCGTCCCGGCCCGGTTCGAGGGCGTCGACCTCGTGGTCGTCCGCGAGAACACGGAGGACCTCTACGCCGGCAAGGAGCACGAGGTGGTCCCGGGCGTCATCGAAAGCCTCAAGATCATCACCGAGCGGGCCTCGACGCGCATCGCCCAATTCGCCTTCGAGTACGCCCGCGCCAACGGCCGCAGGAAGATCACCGCCGTTCACAAGGCCAACATCATGAAGATGTCCGATGGCCTGTTCTTGCAGTGCGCCCGAAAGGTCTCCCAGCGGTTTCCGTGGATCGCCTACGGCGAGGTGATCGTGGACAACGCAAGCCTGCAGCTGGTCCTCGACCCGCGCCAGTTCGACGTGATCCTGACGTCGAACCTGTACGGGGACATCATCTCGGACCTGGCGGCGGGCCTGGTGGGCGGCATCGGCGTGGTTCCGGGCGCCAACATCGGTGACGAGTGCGCCGTCTTCGAGGCGGTGCACGGGAGCTGGCCCGACGCGGCGGGGAAGAACATCGCGAACCCCACGGCGATGATCCTGACGGGCGCGATGCTCCTCCGGCACATCGGCGAGGAGCGCGCCGCGGGCCGGATCGAGGGCGCCGTGCGGGCCATCTTCGCCGAGGGGAGGGTCAGGAGACAGGACCTGGGCGGCGCGGCCAGCACGACGGAGTTCGCGCAGGAAGTGGCGCGGCGATTGTAGACCTGACCCACCCCGGCGTCGGCGTTCCCCAGTCCCCCCGCGCCATGGGCCGGGCTGACCCGGCGCCAGCGCCTGGAGCCATGGCACGAGCGCTTCCTTCGAGGGGAGACGTTCCGTCATGATCCACGGCAATCTGCCGGGGAGCGATGGCTCTGCGACCACCCACCCTGGGCGTGGGAAACGAACTCTCTCTTGAAAGTGGGAGGAGACGCGATGAAAGGCAAATGGAAGACGGTTGGGCTGTCCTCAAGGCTTGCCTCACTCCTGGTCGGGTCGGTCGCCCTCCTTGTCCTGGCACTAGCCGGTTGCCGTGGGGGTCCCGAGCCGACCGTCGCGCCGACAAGGGTGCTTCCGCCCACACCCACAGGGGCGGCCGCCGTTCCGACTCCCCTGCCGGCAGGGGTGCGGCCCTCTCCCCCAGGGGCCTCCCCCACGGAGACTCCATCTCCCGGACGCACGCCTACCGCGCCGGCTGGGCCGACTCTCACTCCCGTCCCTGCAGCTTTCTTCCTGACTATCTTGGAGCCAGCGGACGGCGCGGTGGTCGAGGCAAACACCATCACCATCAGAGGGCGCACCAGTGCCGATGCCGTTGTCACGATCAATGGCGACGTGGCCGAGGTGGACTCGAACGGCAACTTCTCCCTGCGGGTCGTCTTGGAGGAGGGGGGCAACGTCTTTGACATTATCGCGACCGACGAGCAGGAGAACCAGGCCACGGAGGAGCTCGTGCTGTTTTTCCTGCCCAGGCGATAGATCACCCAGCGGGGCCTAACGAAATCCGTGGGGCGACGTTGTAGTTTACGAAAGGGCCGCAAGAAAACGATATCACTGACAAGGAAGCCGACGGCCCAAAACAGGAGGTAGAGAGATGAGATCAGTCCTGAAAGCGGCCCTGGTGCTGGCGGTGGTGGTGCTCGGTGCCATCGGCACTCTGGGAGTCACCCTCGCACAAACGGTCCCTACGGGCCCTCCGGAGGAGAAACACCAGGGGCTCGTGGGGACAATCAACACCAAGGGCCCGACGAGCTTTACCCTTGACCTGAAGAGGAAAGGGGGCGACCCTCAGGGCACCGTGACGATCAACGTCGTGACGTCGCCCCCGAACCCAACCAAGTTTAAGATCCCGGGCGACAAGACCCCCACCTATGGTGAGCTCTCAAACGGTGACCGCGTGGCTGTCCTGGGCAAGAGGGTGAGCGGGACCACCTACGACGCCCTGCACGTAAACAGGATCCTCGGTAAGGGTGAGGCGCCCCCTCATGCCCACCGCGTCGGGATCATCACGGCGTGTCTGCCCAACTGCACGAGCACGCCCCCCCTTCTTACGAGCATCACCTTGGCGCCCAAGAAGGGTGGAACATCCGACTTCGCGGTACCCACCACAGCCAAGCTCACGACGAAGAAGGGGGCCGCTGGAACTTTGCTTGGTAAGCGAGCGGTCGTCATCGTGCGGCGCGACCCCACAACCGGCCTGTTTACCGTCACACAAATCCAGGTCTTCGCCCCCAAGCCGTAATCCAGAGAGCGGCCCATGCACGGAGGCCGGACCGATAGCCTCGGTCCGGCCTCCGCGGTCTACGCGAATGGGGCCTCTCCTCTTATCCCCTCGGCTTCCCCTTCGCGGAGTTGACCCTGAGCCCTTCAACAAGATAGATCCTTCGCTTTCGCTCAGGACTCGCTTCGCTCGGTTCAGGACAGGCTCCGCCGAAGGGCTCAGGGCTTCGGCTAAGAACAGGGCAGGCTCTCTCCCGCCAGGGGAGAGGATGCGAAGGTTCCGCGGGCGTGGTGGCACGACTTTTGGGGCAAGGCCATCCGACATGGAGAGGGCTATGTCTCTCGGGAGGCAGGGGCGACCGACCGGTCGCCCCTACGACACCGCCGTCTGTTGTATGTATGCGGGAGGCCCTCCTTCACAGCGCCGCGCTCTGATAGCCGCGCATTCCCTCGGCCTCCTGCAAAAGGTAACGGAGGAGCATCTGGGCCTCTTTGGTGCGCAGGTCGAGGGAGGAGATGGAGAGGACCCGGTAGAGCACGCCGGAGCTGACGACGGACTTGGCCTGTCCGCCCGCCGGCGGCAGCTTCACGCCGAGAGCCTGGGCCAGGTAGGGTGCGAGGCGTTTGCCGACGGCGGAGGCGTGGGTGCGAGCGATGACCCGCCCCTGGTAGCGCAGCGTCACGCCTCCCTTGCCATGGCGCAGCGTGATCTCCATCTGGCCCTTGGGCCGCTCGATGGCGGCCTGGCCCCGCTCCAGCGCCCGCTTGCGGCTGACAGCCATCTATCCCTCGGCGATAACAGGGCAGCGCAGCGTCCCGATCCCCTCGACCTCCACCTCGATGGTGTCGCCGGGGGCGATCTCGCCCACGCCGGCGGGCGTGCCGGTGAAGACGAGGTCGCCGGGGAGCAGCGTCATGACGCGCGAGACGAAGCTCAAGAGGCGCGGGACGGGGAAGATCATCTGGCTCGTGGAGGCGTCCTGGACGACCTGGCCGTTGCGCCGCGTCCGGATGCGGCGGCCGTCCGGGCGCCCTTGCGTCTGGATGAGCGGGCCCACGGGGGCGAAGGTGTCGAAGCTCTTGGCGCGCGTCCACTGGCCGTCCTTGCGCTGGACCTCTCGGGCCGTTATGTCGAATCCACAGGTATAGCCCAGGACAGCGCTCGGGGCCTGGGCCTCGGAGAGGTTGCGCACGCGCCGGCCGATGACCACCACCAGCTCGCCCTCGTACTCGATCCGGCCCGCGCCCGCAGGAACGACGATGGGAGCGCCCGGCGCGTTGAGGGCCGAAGGCGCCTTGAGGAAGATCAGCGGCTCGGTCGGAGCGTTCGTCCCCATCTCCTGGGCATGGTCGAGGTAGTTCCGGCCGATGGCCACGATCTTGGAGGGACGGACGAGCGGGAGGAGCGTGACCTCCTCAAGCCGGGCGATGCGCCGCCCTCGTTTCAGCCCCTGGAAGAGGCGGCCGGAGGCGGCGCAGACCCAGCCGTCCTGGAGGACGCCGTAGCCCATGCTGCGTCCGAGCCGGTAGCGGAGGATCTTCACACCTCGGGTCAGCTCCCCAGCCGGTCACCGGTCTTCAGGCCGAAGGCGGCCACGAACTCGGGCGCTTTCAGTTTACCGGAGCCCTCGGGCTGGACGCGCTTGACCGCCAGCGCGCCGCCGCTCAGGGCCACGGTCAAGGAGTCGCCCTCGACCTGGAGCACCTGGCCGGGCTGGCCGTCCGCGGGCCCGGGAGCCAGGGCGCAGTCGAAGACACGCAGCCTGCGGCCCTTGAAGACCGTGTGGGCGCCCGGCTGGGGGTTGCAGCCGCGGATGAGGTTGTAGACCTGGGATGCCGGCTTCGCCCAGTCGATGGCGGCGTGCTCGTCGCCGCAGATGGGCTCGTAGGTCGCCTTCGCATGGTCCTGCCGAATCCGCGGCGCCTTGCCCGCCTTCACCAGGGCGACGGCCTCGGCCAGGGCGTCCACGCCCATGGGGAAGAGCTTGCTGAAGTAGAGCGAGCCCAGGGTGTCGTCGCGCTCGATGGCGGCCTCTCGCTGGAGCAGCACGGGGCCGGTATCGATCCCCTTGTCGGGCCAGAAGATGGTGAGGCCGGTGCGGCTCTCGCCCTGGATGATGGCCCAGTTCATGGCGCTGGCGCCCCGGTGCCTCGGCAGCAGCGAGGGATGGTACTGGATCGTCCCCAGCTTCGGCTCGAAGAGGACCCGCTCGGCCAGGATGTCCGTGACGTAGGCCATGACGTTGAGGTCAGGCTTGAGGGCTGCGTAGCCCTCGAAGACGCCGGGTTTCTTGAGCTCGCGGGTGGTGAAGACGGGCAGGCGTCGCTCCTCGGCGGCGGCGCGCAGGGGGTCGAGCCGGCCGCCGGGAGGCGTTGCCGGGGCCGAGACGCCCGCGACCTCTTCGCCGCGCTCCAAAAGCCGCTTGAAGACGGCCTCGCCGAAGGCCGCCTGGCCGATGACGACGATACGCATGGGACCCCGTCCTGGCTCCGGGTGAGGAGGGCCTCACCATGATACGTGGCGAGGTCAGAGGGCACAACGGGCGCCGGGCTCCGCCTTGACGCTTCCGGGGCGCGACTCCTATAATGGGCAGAGCCCAGGGGACTGGGCTCTTTTATCGATGCTGGAAGGGGGTGAGCCATATGATCGAGGTCCGGCTTGGATCGGATGAGTCGTTTGACAGCATGATCAAGCGGTTCAACAAGCGGGTCCAGCAAGATGGCATCCTCTCCGAGGCGCGCCGGCGCGAGCACTTCGAGAAGCCCAGCATCAAGCGCAAGAAGAAAGAGGCCGCCAAGCGCCGCAAGAGCCATCGGACCAACAGTAAGGCGCGCTACAGCAGCCGGTAGCGCGGGCCGCCTGCCGCAGGCGGGTGGGACTGAGCCACAGCGCGGGCCGGGCGCGCCTCTGGCGGCTTTCGCAGGGAATCGATGAGCCTCCGCGATCAGCTCGACGCCGACCTCAAGGACGCCATGCGCGCCCGCGATCAGACGCGCATGGATGCGATCCGTCAGATCAAAGCGGTGGTCATGACCGACGAGGTCAAGGCCGGCGCGACCTTCGACGACGCCAAGGTCCATGACGTCATCGGGCGCCTGGTGCGCCAGCACCGGGAGAGCATCGAGATGTTCGCCAAGGGGAACCGGGCGGACCTGAAAGCCAAGGAAGAGACCGAGCTCCGGATTCTCCTCTCGTACCTGCCGCAGCAGATGACGGCGGCCGAGATCATGGCCCTCGCCAAGGCTATCGCCCAGGAGGTGGGCGCTCGCAGCCCCGCCGACAAGGGCAAGATCATGGGCAAGCTCATGCCCCAGGTGAAGGGTAAGGCCGAGGGCGCCGAGGTCAACCGGGTGGTGACGGAGCTCCTGGCAGGCCTGCCTAACCCCTAACCCCTGGCCTCTTCCCTGAAGGGGTACACAAGAGCGAAAAGGCCCGCCGGTGTATCGGCGGGCCTTTTGTTGGGCCTCGCCCGGCCCTTCCGCGCTGGGGCCACCCTCTCCACCCGAGATTGTGAGGGTCCGGCTCATGTATAATCGTTGAGCACTGCTCTGCTTCGAGGCCGTCCGTGCGATTCGGCGTCGTGATCTTCCCGGGGACGTGGAGCGACCAGGACTGTCACCACGTCCTGGGCACGGTCCTGGCCCAGCCCGTCGAGTACGTCTGGCACAAGGACACCGACCTCCGCCGGTTCGACGCTATCGTGCTTCCGGGCGGCTTCTCCTACGGCGACTACCTCCGAACGGGCGCCATCGCGCGCTTCTCGCCCGTGATGCGCTCGGTCGAGCGCTTCGCCGCCGAGGGCGGGCTGGTCATCGGCATCTGCAACGGGTTCCAGATCCTGTGCGAGGCGGGGCTGCTGCCCGGCGTGCTAATGCGGAACCGGGACCTGCGGTTCCATTGCCAGTGGACGCACCTGCGGACCGAGACGACGGACACGCCCTTCAGCGGCCGGTGCGAGCGACGCCAGGTGCTGCGCATCCCCATCTCCCACGGCGAGGGCTGCTACTACGCCGACCCGGTCACGCTAGCGGAGCTCAAGGCCAACGACCAGATCGTCTTCCGCTATTGCGAGCCGGACGGGCGCGTGACGGACGAGTCGAACCCCAACGGGTCCATCGAGAACATCGCCGCGATCTGCAACCGGGCGCGCAACGTGCTGGGGATGATGCCGCACCCGGAGCGCTGCGCCGAGGAGGTCCTGGGCGGCGTGGACGGGCGCGTCATCTTCGAGTCGATGGCGGCGCACAGGAGCCTGCGTCCCGTCGTAAGGTAAGAGCACCACAAAGACACCAAGACACAAAGGGTAATGTAGGGGCGGGTCTGAGACCCGCCCCTACGTATTATGGCGCTCTCATCGGTCCCCGCTGTTGACAATCGGCGTACGGCAACACAATATTTCTTGTGTATCACGCGCGGGACGCGGGTAAAACGCCCGAAGGTAGGGGAGCCCGATGCGAGTCAAAGAGCTGCGCCAGCGACTGGTAGAGAAGGTGGCGGAGGCCGCGACATACGGCGACGAGGAGGCGATGGCCTGATCCTTCCGGACTCTCCTGCAACAACCTCACCGAGCCGCAGGAGCACACGCCGCAAATCCTCCCGCTCCTCATCGCTCAAGCGGTCAATCAGCAGGCGGGTGCGGCCCTCACCTTTGTCTCGGATCTTCTGCAGGGCGCGCCCGCCCTCAGGACTTAGCTCCACCAGGGTCCGCCGGCGGTTCGAAGGATCCTCATACCGCTTGACGTAGCCCCGCGCGATCAGCCGGTCAACCATGGCGGTCGCCGACGAGTCGCTCACACCCGCGACCGAGGCGACCTCCGACATCGAAAGAGGACCCCAGCCAAGACCTCCAATGATTCGGTGCTGCCCGCCCGTGAGTGACTCCACCGCGTTGGGGCCGTCGAACGCCACTCCGACAAAGCGCCTGTACCACCACACGGTGTCAAAGAGTAACCGGTCAAGGCTTTCGTGTTCGTCGGTCGTTACGGACAGTGTTCCCGCCGAGATGTCTTTGGGTCGTTGCATGTCTATTGACATTTCATCTTGATGAAGGGTATAACTCACCACGTATACGATAACCCTAGCTGTGGTGGGAGTGCAAATAGCGTTGGACACCGCCCGGTCCTGACACCGCCCTTAGCGGCGCCCGGGAGGCTCGCCGGAAAGTCGTCAGTTCAAAGGAGAAACAGCATGGCTCCTTTGTCGCGCATCATGAAGACTTCGTTCTGGACTGCCACGGCCCTCATGATGGTCTTGGCCCTTGTGGTGGCAGCGTGTGGTGGGGAGGAAGAGGAGCCGACGCCCAGAACGGCCCCGGCGGCCACCGCTACACCGCGGCCTGCCCCGACAACCACGCCAACTCTGAAGATCCCGAAGCGAGGCGGCATCCTCAGGACAAGGCTCCAGGCGGCGCCGGATATCTGGAATCTTCTGGAACGGGCTACCAGGGGCTTCCCGGTTGTCATGCCCGTACTCAGTTCGCTGATCCAGTTTGATATGGCCGAGGGTAAGATCACCGGCGACCTGGCGGACAGCTGGACGGTCAGCGCCGATGGCAAACAGATCACCTTCAAGCTCCGCTCGGGCGTGAAGTGGCACGATGGCGTGCTCCTCAAGGCATCCGACGTCAAGTACAACCTGGACACCGTTTTCCTCGGGGCGAGAGGGTTCAGGAGCCACCTCCAAGGGTTATTCGCCAAGGCCGAAAGCGTGGAGACCCCCGACAATTCCACGGTGCGCATCACCCTGAAGCAGCCCAGCAACGCCTTCTTGCGCAACATGACTCACTCCTTGATGTTGAACTACGCACCCCATGTCCCGTTAGACGTCCTCAACGACACGGGCAACCTCGTAGGCACCAACGCGTTCAAGCAGACCAGGTGGACAAAGGACGTCAAGATTGAACAGCGGGCCAATGCCGACTTCTTCGGCATCGGCGCCGACGGCAAGCGGCTCCCCTACCTGGAGGGAGTCGATTTCTTCATCATCCCGGACTCGGCCGCTCACCTCGCAGCCTTTCGCACGCGCAACATCGATTTCTTCGACCACACCGACAGCTCGGCCCTGAAAGGCCAGTCTGATTCCCTGAAGAGGGATATCCCAGGCCTGATCGTAGGTGGGGACTACAACGAGGCACGGGTGCTCTTTCTCAAGAACAAGCCGCCGTTCGACGACATTCGAGTCCGCAAGGCCTTGCAGCTTGGAATTGACCGCAAGGAGTTCGTTGATGTTGCGCTGGAGGGATTCGGACTGCCCGCCGGACTTGCCATGACTCCCGCAGGCGATGGTGGAGTCCAGTGGGGCCGCACGTTTGACGAGCAAAAGACACTTGCCGGGCTTAATACCGCCACGCGTGCCAGAGATGTTGCGGATGCGGTCCGACTGTTAAAGGAAGCGGGCTTCGACAAAGCGAAGCCACTTCCCCTGACCCTATACACTTTTGCCCTCGGTGCCTTCGCAGACGAGGCGACCGTTGCTGTCCGGTTGCTCAACCGCTTGGAAGGCGTGAATGTTACTTTGAAGGCCGAAGAGCGCGGGGACTTCGTCCGGCGGCTGGCGGTTCCCGGCGGCAACTTCGAGATCATCTACCTGCCTTTCGCCCAAGCGTTCGACGAACCTGCACAGACCATAGGCACCCTGTGGACGTCCACGGCCCCCCGGAACTACGGCGAATGGAAGGACACGCAGGTGGACCAGTGGTACGACCAGCAGGAGACGACCACCAGCGAAACCGAGCGCCGCAAGCTGATCCGGCAAATCTTAGAGAGGCTGTACGACCAGGCCTACAATATCGTTATCGCCTGGCCGTTCGGGCTGGAGGTCCAGCCGCCCGATGTCAAAGGCTCCTTCTTCGGTGCCGCGTTCGCCAACAAGACCCGATTTGACAAGACGTGGATTGACCGTTAGAGGATCGCTGACCGGCTGCATCAGGAACACAAACCACGGGCGGACCATCGTTCGCTCGCTGGTTCTGTATGCCTCCTGGGCGTTTCCTGCTCGTCAGTTGGGGCCCTTTTGATACACACATAATGCAACTCATAGGAGAGTCTCCATGACCATGCAGCCGTCGCAGCAGCCGTCCAAGACGGAGCAGCGCTACCGGGACCTGACGCCCGCCTCACGCCGCGCCTTCGAGGAGACCTCCCGCTACCTGGTGGGCGGCGAGTCGGGCACGGGGCTCATGTTCCCATACCCCTCGTACATCACCCACGGCGACGGTCCGTACGTCTACGACTTGGACGGGCGGCGGCTCGTCGATTTCATCAACGGGACGTTCGTGCTGCCCCTGGGGCACAACCATCCCGCGGTGCGTGCGGCGATCCAGCAGCAGGCCGAGAAGGGGACGATCTTCACCTTCGGCAACGCCATCGCCCAGGACCTGGCGCGGGAGCTGGTCGAGCGCATCCCGTCGGTCGAGCGGCTGCGCTTCACCGTCTCAGGCTCGGAGGCGGTGATGTTCGCCGTGCGGCTGGCGCGGGTCCATACGGGACGCCAGAAGATCGCCAAGATGCAGGGCGGCTACCACGGCACCTTCGACCCGCTCTGGACGGGCGTGACGGGCGATCCGGGCCCGCTCGAAGGGAAGCCGGACTTCCCCGGCATGGCGCCCGGCATACAGAACGGCATCGTCATCCTGCCCTTCAACCATCCGGATGAGTGCGTGCGGATCATCGAGCAGTACGCCGGCGAGCTGGCCGTCGTCGCCGTCGAGCCGGTGATGGGCTCGACGGGGATGATCCCGCCGGAGCCGGGCTTCCTGGAGGCGCTGCGGGAGGTCACGCGCAAGCACGGCATCGTGCTCCTCTTCGATGAGATGATCTCCTTCTCCATCGCCCGCGGCGGGGCGCAGGAGTACTACGGCGTCACGCCCGACATGACGACGACGGGGAAGGCCATCGGCGGCGGCATGCCCATCGCCATGTTCGGCGGGCGGGCGGACATCATGGCGGCGGCGGACCTGTGGACGCGCGACGGCAAGCCCAAGGTGGTCCACATGGCCACCTACGGCGGGCACCCCATCGCCATCGCCGCGGGGATCGCCGCGCTCCGGCAGATGACGCCCGATGTCTACCAGCGCCTGCACCGCCTGGGCAAGCGCCTCCGCGACGGACTCAACGCCCTCTTCGCCCGGCTGGAGGCGCCGATGCAGACGAGCGGCGTCGCGCACCTCTTCGCCATCTACTACTCGCGGGAGCCGGTGTGGGACTACAAGACGGCGACGGCCTCGTACCAGAACCAGGGGATCTTGAACGATATCTCGCTGGGGATGATCGGCCGGGGCTACTTCATGTCGCACCGGGCCCGGGGCTGCCTCTCGTCGGCGATGAGCGAGGAGCACGTGGACGGCTTCGTCGACGCCATGGAGGCGACGATCAAGGAGCTGGGGTTGCCCTAACCCCTGGCCCCTTCCCTCATTGCTTCGTCTCGCAAATAGGCCGTCATTCTGAGGAGGCCCCTTCGGCTCGGCTCAGGGTAAACTCCGGCCGACGAAGAATCTCGCCAATGGCGAGGCGCTTGTCTTCTCGCGCGGGGCCCCCTCCCCAGATTCTTCGCCCCGACGAGTCGGGGCTCAGAATGACATGGTTCTTATGGAACGGAGGACTACGGGAAGGCCTCCGGGGAGCACGCAATGAAGATCGTCTATACGGACGCGCACGTGGACTACGCCCCCAAAACAACCGTGTTCGACGGCGAGAGGCGGCCGGCCCGCGAGGTCCCGGAGCGCATGGCGATCATCAAGGGCGTGCTGGAGCGCAGCCGCTCGAACGTCTTCGTCGAGCCGAGGCGCCACGGCGAGGCGGCCGTCGCGCGGCTGCACCGGCGCGAGTATATCGATTTCATCAAGGAGATCAGCGCCGCGACGCCGCCGGACCGAGACTCCTTCCCCGCCGTCTGGCCGCCCATGTCGCCGCGGGCGAAGCCGCCCGCGCACCCGCGCATCCGCATGGGCTACTACATCTCGGACATGGGGACGCCGGTGACGCGCGCGGCGTATGACGCGGCGTTGGCGGCTGTCGACTGTGCGCTGACCGGCGCCGGGCTCCTCCTCGAGGGCGAACGGCTGGCCTACGCTCTCGTGCGGCCGCCGGGGCACCACGCGGAGCGGGCGCGCGCGGCCGGCCTCTGCTTCTTCAACAACACCGCCCTGGCCGCGCACCTCCTGGCCCGGCGGGGGCGCGTGGCGACGCTGGACATCGACTTCCACCACGGGAACGGGACACAGGCCCTCTTCTATCGGACGGACCGGGTGCTGACGACGTCGCTCCATGGGGCGCCGGAGATCGCGTTCCCGTTCTACTCGGGGTGGGCCGGCGAGTGCGGAGCGGGGCGCGGCCGAGGCTACAACTTGAACGTCCCGCTGCCGAAGCGGACCTCGACGGAGGAGTACCGGCGCGGGCTGGCGCAGGCCCTCGACGCCATCCGGCGCTTCCGGCCCGGCTATCTGGTCGTGGCGCTGGGCTTCGATACGTACGAGAAGGACCCGAACGGCGGGTTCCTCGGCATCACGACGGAGTCGTTCCAGGCGATCGGGAGGGACATCGGGTCGCTGGGCCTGCCGACGCTGCTGGTGCAGGAGGGCGGGTACAACCTGGAGGCGCTGGGCGCGTGCGCGCAGGGGCTCTTCGAGGGGCTGGCGGGGTAGGGACAGGCCACATAACACAGGCCTTGGTATGATAGTAGGAAGGTGTCGCGGCATTTGCTGGTGGCGAGGTCCAGGCAGGAGGGGCCATGCGATTCACACGGATCACGGTAGATCCAGGACAGATGGGTGGCGTGCCCTGCATCCGCGGCCTGCGCACTCCGGTGGCGACCATTGTTGAAATGGTGGCCCAGGGGATGACAAACGCGGAGATCCTGGCTGCGTATCCAGACCTGCAGAAGGAAGATATCCGCGAGGCCCTGCGGTACGCTGCGGAAGCAGTCCGTGAGCGGCAACTGCCTCTCACCACGGGTGCATGAAATTCCTGGTGGACAATGCGCTTTCGCCGGTGGTAGCGCAAGCCTTGCGAAGGCAATAATATACTTGACTCAGGTCTCGGCGGGGTGTACCTTGCTGAGAGGGAGCCGGGGGCCTTATCTATACAGCCGAGGGAGGCACCTCATCGCTGCCTTGCATCTGTGGGCCTATGGGGATGAAAGCGGCATCCAAGAATCCGCTAAGTATTGCCTACTGTTGGGCTACATCGCATCGCCCATTCAATGGGAACGGTTTAATAAACTCTGGCGAATGACTCTTGAACACTATGAAGTTGACGAGTTCCACTCCATTGACTTCTTCCAGAGACAGCGGCAGCAAAGCAGCAAAAATCCGTATCGTAGCTGGTCCAAAGACCGTCGTTTAGAGTTATTAGACACGCTACTCGGAATACGCGCCAATTGCCGTCTAGTACCTATTGGTTGGGCAGTGGATACAAAGGCTTTCAGAGACCTTACCCTCGAACAACGACGCTATCTTACTGGCGGTCACCTTCACACTCAATTCGAAGCAGGAAGGCCAGATTTAGAGGCACCATTCAAAACTACTCTGCGTCGAAGGTTCACAAGTTCAGGCGCACCGACGCAGCCTTACCTAGTGGCGTTTGACCACTTTCTAGCGGACACACTTCATATCGCCACCGACGATGCTCTAATCCACGTCGTCTTTGATGCACAAAACGCATTGGCCTCCGGTGCTACGGATTACTTCAACAAGCGTTGGGCAGTCAGTGGATACCCAGGCGAAAAGCGATTTGTAAGTATTGCCTACGCTGACTCCAAGAATGAGCCGCCGCTCCAAGCCGCTGACCTTTATGCCTATACTTGGGGAAGATACTTAGAAGGGGCTATCTCTGAAGAGGTGCGTCACGCAATGAGCAAGCTGACGGCAATCAAGCGGCACCTTGGCCTCGCTGATGCCGCGTACTTCCGTAAACAGCTACAAGACCTGAACAAAGATATGAGCGGAGAGAACCATATCGCTGGCGTCACCGATGGAAGACTCGAAATAGACTTCCGAGAGAAGCCGCAATCATGATGATGCGTGCGCCTTCGCGTCCGGCTCCTGCCGATTGGCGGGGAGTCAACCGAGCAACCGGCAGAGAACAACTAAGCCTGCCGGCGCTGCTGGTGCAGGAGGGCGGGTACAACCTGGAGGCGCTGGGCGCGTGCGCGCGAGGGCTCTTCGAGGGGCTGGCGACCTAACCCCCTGGCCCCATTCCCTAAAAGGAAGGGGGAACACGCTCTCCCCTCTCCGTGCCGGTTCACATTAGCCGTCGGTCCGGCCTCGACCGGTCTGATCGTGGTGCGTGGCCCCTTCAGGCGCCTCGGGCCTCACATCCCGGAACATCGCGTAGAGCGCCAGGTCGTAGACGATCTTGAGCGCGCCGCCGAGGTAGACCGGCAGGGACAAGAACCCCGCCTGGGCCATGGCGCCGGCGATGGACGGGCCGGGGACCGTCGTGAGGTTGCGCGCGACGCCGGTGATGGCGACGGCGGTCGTCCGCTGCTCCGGGCGGACCATGGCGACGATGTAGGCCTGCCTCGCGGGGACGTCCATGGCCGAGAGGGCGAGGCGGGCAAGCAGAAGCGCGATGGCGGGCGCCGCGGCGGGCATGACGGGCACCAGGACGAGGAAGATGTTGGCGGGGAGATGCGTGAAGACCATGGTGGGGATCTGGCCGATGCGGTTGGCGAGCCACGCGGCGACGGGGAAGGAGAGGCCCGTGAGCGACCCGCCGATGAAGAAGATGAGGGCTAGCTCCTCAAGCGGGACGTCGAACTTGCGGTGGAGCCAGTAGGACATGAAGCTCTGGACGACGAGGCCGCCGCCGAAGCCGTCGATGGCGAAGAGCGCGGTGAGGCGGGCCAGGCGGCCAGTGACGCGGACGCCGGGCCGCTGGCCGGCCTGGGTCTGGGTGGCGATCTCGGCGCTGGGCGAGAGGCGCTGGTAGCAGGCGATGGCGGCGAGGATGAGCCCGCCGCAGGCGAGGAACATGGCCTTGAACGCCCAGAGGCCCCCGCCGCTATCGTCGCCCTCGATGAGGCCGGGGATGGCGCTGGCCAGGGCGCCCAGGGCCGCCGCAAAGGAGCCGACGAGGCTGTAGGCGGCGAAGGCGTTGTTCCACTCCCTGGGCGGGCAGGTCTGGGGCACGATGGCGTGCTCGATGGTGACGAAGGCGTCCTGGCCCGAGGCGGCGAGGTTGCCGAGGAAGGCGAGGACGATCATGAGGGGCAGGGCGCCGGTGAAGGGGAAGGCGAGGGCGGCCGCAGCGGCGATGGCGCCCAGGAGGACGAGGTAGCGGCGGCGGCCCATGCGGTCGGCCAGGGCGGAGGCGGCGAGGCTGCCCGCGGCGCCCCCGGCGAGGCTGGCGGCGATGATCCCGCCGACCTCGGCGTCGGAGAGGCCGCGGCGCTCCAGGTAGACGCCAATGAGGACGCTGATGGCGCCCAGGCCGAAGCCGCGCACGGCGCGCGCGCCGAGGACCAGCGCCATGTCGCGGGTCGCCCAGCCGGGCCTTGAGGTAAGCACAGGCACGCGCTTACGTTACACGGGCGGGCAAGAGCAGCCCGGCGCGGGAAGGGGGAACGACCCTCACCCCAGCTCGGCTAGCCGCTCCCGCAGCTTGGCCAGCTTGTCGCGGTAGCCGGCCAGGCGGGCGCGCTCCTTCTCGACGATGGCCGGCGGGGCCTTGCCCGTGAACTCCGGGTTCGCCAGGCGCGACTGGAGCCTGGTCGTGGCGCCCTCGAGCTGGGCGGCCTCGTCCTCGAGCCGGCGCCGCTCGGCCCCCAGGTCCACGAGCCCCGCCAGAGGCAGGATCACCCGCACGCCGCCCAGCACGGCCACGCGCGCCTGGTCGTAGGCGGGCGGCGCCTCGCCGTCGCCGTAGACGCGAACGGGGTGCGCCCGCGCCAGCGTCGCGATGCCGCCGAGCTGTTCGAGGACGGCAGCCTTATGCTCCGCCGCGTCGATGATCGCCTCGACCTGTTTCGCGGGGTCTACTTTCAGCTCGGCGCGGGCGTTGCGGATCGCCGTGACGATCTCGATCACGAGCCTCATGCGCCGCTCGGCCTCGGCGTCGCGGCGCGCGGGGTCGGCCACGGGGTACGGAGCGATCATGATGGAGGCCGGGCGAGATGCGTCGTTCGGCAGGCGCCGGACGATGGCCTGCCAGACCTCCTCCGTGACGTAGGGCATGAACGGGTGCAGGAGGCGCATCGTCTGCTCGAGGACGTGGACCAGCACCGGGAGCGGCGAAGGGCCGTCTTTGGAGCGCAGGCGTATCTTGGCCAGCTCGATATACCAGTCGCAGTAGTCGCTCCAGAGGAAGTCGTGGATGGCGCGCTGGGCCTCGCCGAGCTGGAAGCCCTCCAGCATCCGGCCCACCTCGTCGATGGTCTTGTGCAGGCGGCTGAGGATCCAGCGGTCCTCGAGAGCAACCGCTCCTCCCAAGAGGTCCATCGCTTCGCTCAGGACGAGCGGCGAGGCACCGCTCGCCTCGTCGGCGCTCGAGAGGACGAAGCGGGAGGCGTTCCAGATCTTGTTGGCGAAGTTCCGGGCGTTCTCCAGCTTGGCGGGCGTCAGGCGCGCATCGTTCCCCGGCGAGGTGCCGGTGGACAGGGCGAAGCGCAGGGCGTCGGTGCCGTACTGGGCGATGGTGTCCAGGGGGTTGACGACGTTGCCCTTGATCTTGCTCATCTTCTCGCCGGTCTCGTCGCGGATGAGGCCGTGGAGATAGACGGTGTGGAAGGGGACCTGGCCCGTGTTCTCCAGGCCCATCATGATCATCCGGGCGACCCAGAAGAAGAGGATGTCGTAGCCCGTCTCCATGACGGATGTGGGATAGAAGTACCGCAGGTCCTCCGTTTCGTCGGGCCAGCCGAGGGTCGAGTGGGGCCACAGGGCCGAACTGAACCACGTGTCCAGGACGTCCGGGTCCTGGGCGATATCCCTGGACCCGCATCCCTCACAGGCCGCGGGGTCGTCGAGGGCGACGGTGAGATGGCCGCAGGCGGGGGCCTGGCAGTACCAGACGGGGA
>CAZKTO010000065.1:5320-17783 GCA_964555685.1 uncultured Dehalococcoidia bacterium | reverse complement strand
TCTGGGAACACCTTTCTGTCAAGAAAGGGTTCCCAGGACAACCGAACGACCCTGGAGGGCCGGCCCGCGCCCTTCCGGGAGGCCCGCCCGTCATGGTATGCTTTCGGGGCTTTTCAGGCCGCCGACCAAGGCCACCGCCAAAGCCGCACGGCGCCAGTCCAGTCAGGCCGCAGGAAGACAACCTCAAGGAAGAGCCGGCGCCGTGACCCAGCCTCGCCGAGTCGTCATCACCGGTCTGGGGGCCATCACGCCCCTGGGGCTGAACGTGGCATCCACCTGGCAGGCCCTCCTCGCCGGCAGGTCAGGCGTCGACCGCATCTCCGCCTTCGACGCCGAGCCGTTTGAGACCAAGATCGCCGCCGAGGTCAAGGGCTTCGATCCCCTCGCCTGCATGGACCGCAAGGAGGCCCGCCGGACCGATCGCTTCGTCCACTTCGCCACGGCTGCGGGCATGGAGGCCGTGGCGCAATCGGGCCTCAAGATCGATGCCTCCAACGCCGAGCAGGTGGGCGTCATCATGGGCAGCGGCATCGGAGGCATCGGCACCCTCTCCGAGCAGTTCAAGGTGCTCCACGAGCGCGGTCCGAGCCGCATCAGCCCCTTCCTCGTTCCCATGATGATCGCCGATATGGCCTCGGGGCACCTCTCCATCCGCCTGGGCGCCAAGGGCCCCAACTTCTGCACCGTCTCGGCCTGCTCCAGCGGCGCCGACGCCATCGGCGAGGCCGCCGAGATCATCCGCCGGGGCGAGGCGCAGGCCATGGTCGCCGGCGGCTCGGAGGCCTGCGTCGTCCCCATCAGCGTGGCTGGCTTCTCCTCGGCCGGCGCCCTCTCCAAACGCAACGCCGAGCCCCAGAAGGCCTCCCGCCCCTTCGATGCCCAGCGCGACGGCTTCGTCATCGGCGAGGGGGCCGCGGCCCTCGTCCTGGAAGAGCTGGACTCCGCCCGCGCGCGCGGCGCTCCCATCCTGGCCGAGCTGGCCGGCTACGGCGCCACCGCCGACGCCTACCACATCACCCAGCCCGCCGAGGGCGGCGAGGGCGGCGCCCGCGCCATGCGCGTCGCGCTCCGCAAGGCCGGCCTCCAGCCCAAGGACGTCGACTACATCAACGCCCACGGCACCTCCACCCCTCTCAACGATAAGTTCGAGACCATGGCCATGAAGAGCGTCTTCGGCCCCGAGGCCTACAAGATCCCCATCAGCTCCACCAAGTCCATGACGGGCCACCTCATCGGCGCCGCGGGCGCCGTGGAGGCCGTCTTCTCCGTCCTCGCCATCCGCGAGAGCGTCTGCCCGCCCACCATCAACCTCGAGAACCCCGACCCCGACTGCGATCTGGACTATACGCCCCACGTGCCGCGCCGGGGCCGGGTGAACGTCACCCTCTCCAACTCCTTCGGCTTCGGCGGGCACAACTCCTGCCTCGTCTTTCGCCGGCTCGAGAGTTAGCGCGGGCGGGAGCCGAAGCCGCGCCCTGAGCCGAAGCCGCGAGCCCTTCGGAGAACTCAGGGTAAACTCCGCGTGGCGGGAAGCGTGGCGGTCGCAGCGCCTTCGCCTGCGGGTGAAGCCGTCATTGCGAGCCGCGAAGCAACCAGGAGGACGTCCATGCCGTCGGGCCCTCGCCGCATCTGGCGGGTCCTGCCGCCGGCGCCGCCGGAGGCCCTCCGCGCCCTGGGCGCCTACCCGCCGCTCATGGCCCAGCTCCTCTCCAATCGCGGCGTGCGGAGCGCCGCCCAGGCCGAGGCCTTCCTCGACCCGCGGCGCCCCGGCACGTCGGGGGCCGATGCCGCTCCCCTCCCCGGCGCCGAGGCCGCCGTCAGCCGCATCCTGCGCGCCATCCGGTCGGGCGAGACCATCGCCGTCTACGGCGACTTTGATGCCGACGGCGTGACGGCCTCGGCGCTCCTGTGGGAGGCCTTCACCGGGGCCGGCGCCCGGCTCGTCGCCTACATCCCCGATCGTGTGACAGAAGGGCACGGCCTGAACGTGGCCGCGATCCGCGAGCTGCGGGGCTTGGGCGCGGGCCTCATCGTCACCGCCGACTGCGGCGTCACCAACGCCGCCGAGGTCGCCGCCGCCGCCGAGCTTGGTGTCGATGTCGTCGTCACGGACCACCACACGCCGCCGGCCGTTCTGCCGGGCGCCGCCGCCGTGGTCGATCCCAAGCTGCCCGGCGCCCCGGACGCATGGAAGCCCCTCTCCGCGGTGGGCGTCGCCTTCACCGTCGCCGAGGCTCTTGGCCTGGCCGCGGGCCGGCCGGCGGACCGCTCCCTCCTCGAGTTCGTGGCCCTGGGGACCGTGGCCGACCTCTCGCCCATGGAGGGCGTGAACCGCGCCCTCGTCCGCGAGGGGCTCGAACAGCTCAACCGCACGCAGCGGCCGGGCCTGCGTGCGCTCCTGGCGGTGGCGGGCCTGGAGCCCGGCCACGTCGACACCGAGGCGATCAGCTTCGCCCTGGGACCCCGCATCAACGCGCCCGGCCGCATGGACCACGCCAGCGCCAGCTTCCGTCTCCTGACGGCCCCCTCCGCGGACGAGGCCCGCGCCCTCGCCGAGCAGGTCAACGCCGCCAACGTGGAGCGGCGGCGGCAGACCGCCGAGACCCTCGCGGCGGTCCAGGAACGGCTGAAGGCGTCACCGGGCGAACTCCCGCTCATCTTCCTGGGCGACCCCTCGTTCCCGCCCGGCGTCCTGGGCCTCGCCGCCGGCAAGCTCACCGAGGAGCACTACCGGCCGTCGGTGGTCTGCCAGATCGGGCCGGTGGAGACGCGGGGGAGCTGCCGGAGCATCCCGGAGTTCAACATCATCGAGGCGCTGCGGCGCTGCGACGGCCTCTTCACCCGCTACGGCGGCCACGCTCAGGCGGCCGGCTTCACGATACCGACGGAGCGCCTCCCGGAGTTGGATCGGAGGCTCGGGGCCATCGCCCGCGAGGCCCTGGCGGGGGCCGACCTGCGCCCGCGCATCGTCATCGACGCCGAGATACCCCTGGGCCGCATCGACGGCGCCGCGATTCGCGCCATGCGCGATCTGGCGCCCTTCGGCATCGGCAACGCCACCCCCACCTTCGTCGCCCGGCGCGTTGAAGTCCTCGACGCCCGCGCCATGGGGGCCGATGGGCGTCACCTGCGCCTGAAGGTCCGCGAGGGGTCCGTCACCTGGACGGCCGTCGCCTTCAACGCCCCGGAGCTGCCCCGTCCCGTCCCGAGCCACGTCGATATCGTCTTCACCCTCGCCATCGACCGGTGGGACGGGCGCGAGACGCTGCGACTGAACGTGCTGGACCTGGCCCCGGCGGCGTAGCGCCTCGCCTCCTACAACCCCACGGTCTTGAGGCTCTTCTCGATCTCCGCCTCATCGGCGAAGGGGCCGAACTTGACAGACCGGATCACGCCGCGCTCGTCGATCAGATAGGTAGCGGGCAGCCCGAAGAGCCGGTACGCCTCCGAGACCTTCGCCCCCTTGTCGATTACCGTCGGGAAGGTCAGGCCCAGCTCCTGGAAGAAGCCGGCGACCTGGCCGCGCGACTCGTTCTGGTTCACGGCCAGGACCTGGAGCCGGTCGCCCAGGCGGCGGTGCACCCGCTCGAACTCGGGCATCTCGGCGCGGCACGGCGCGCACCAGGTGGCCCAGAAGTTCACGAGCACCGGCCGGCCCCGCAGGTCGCTCAGCGTCAGCGTCGAGCCATCGGCCGAGGCCAGCCGGAAGTTGCGCGCCACGGCCCCGGTCTGGACGCCCACCTTGAACCCGCTGACCTCCGGCGTCTCCACCACACCCAGCTCGCCCGGCGCGCCGCCCTGCGCCGGCGCCCCGCCGCACGCGGCCACCGCCAGCGCCGCCACGGCGACTCCGATGGCCAGACTCCCCAGCTTCGAGAACGCCCGCATCGTCCCTCTCCTAGAAATCGACGTACGGCAGGAAGCCGAAGTACTCGTTGAGCTTGGTGACGGTGTTCTGGAAGACCAGCGCGCCCACGACGATCAAGAGGAGGCCGCTGGCGACGTTAATGGCCGGCATGAACCGGTTGAGCCTCTTGAACATGGGCGTGACGCGGCCCAGGGCCAGGCCCGCCACGAGGAAGGGGACGCTGAGGCCCGCGGCATAGAACGAGAGCAGCGCCGCCGCCTGTCCCGCAGCGGACCAGGCGTCCGCGCCGCCATCGGCGTTGTTGAACGCCAGCGTGAGGATCGCACCCAGGACGGGCGTGATGCAGGGCGTCCAGCCCACGGCGAAGGCGCCGCCCACGCCGAACGACCGCCAGTACGAAGGCGCGGCGCCCCCGGCGTGAAAGCGCCGCTCCTGGTAGTAGACGCGGTCCAGTACCCCCGCGGCCGGGGCCAGCGCCAAGCGCAGCACCGGCAGACGAAAGAGCCCCGCCGTGTAGGTGCCGAAGAGCATGAGCAGGACCCCGGCCCCTCGCGCGACGGTGTCGCCGTGGCCGCCGGCTGTGCCTCCCAGGAGCCCCACCGTCGCGCCCAGGACGACAAAGACCAGCGAGAAGCCGATGACGAACCCCAGCGAGTGGAAGAAGGTCGTCCGGTCGCTCTCGATGCGGCCCTCGCGGACGGAGGCGCCCGAGAGGTGGCCCAGGTAGACGGGCACCAGCGGCAGGACGCACGGCGAGACAAAGGAGACGACGCCGCCCGCGAAGGCGACGAATACCGATACCGCCGTGAGCCCCTCGATCGTCATGGCGTCTGTCTGGAGTCGGACCGCTCCCTCGGCCGCGCGGGACCGGCGCTCCTTCGTTGGATGTCTCGCCGCCGCGGAACGTTTCGCCCATGCTCCACGGGTTGGGGGATACGCCGCGTTCAGGTGGCGGCCCGCCCCTCTATGGTACGCCACGGGCACGCGCCGCGGATGCAGTCAGATCAGAGAAGGGGCCTGGAGTCCTTCTCGTGCGGGAAGATCCCCAGCATGTTCGAAAGACCTCAGGCCTACGCCACCCACCAGGCGGCCAGGCCCAGCACCGACAGGAACGCCGCCACGTCCGTGACCGTCGTCAGGATCACGGCCGAGCCCAGCGCCGGGTCCTGGCGCAGCGCCTTCAGCGCCAGCGGAATGATGGCCCCAAAGAGCCCGGCGATGACCATGTTCAGCACCATGGCCAGGCCAACGACGACGCCCAGGGTGCCATCGCCCTTCCACGCCCAAGCCAGGCCGCCCGCGATGAGCCCAAAGACGACGCCGTTAGCCAGGCCCAGCACCACCTCCCGCCGCAGCGCCTTCGCCGCGTTCACCAGGGTCAGCTCGCCCAGGGCCAGACCCCGAGTGATGAGGGTGAGGGTCTGGGTGCCGGCGATCGCGCCCTGGCCCGACACCATGGGCAGCAAGACGGCGAGGAAGGCCGCCCTGGCGATGGTCGCCTCGAAGACGCTGATGACCGCCGCCGTCATGACCACCGTCCCCAGGTTCACGAGCAGCCACGGCAGGCGCGTCCGAAAGGCGCGGCGGAACGGGCCCAGGATCCGGGCGGCGTCGCTGCCGATGCCGGCCAGGCGCAGCATATCCTCGTCCGCCTGGGCCTGGACCACGTCGATCATATCCTCGGCCAGGATGACCCCCAGCACCTGGCCCCGCTCGTTGGCCACCGGGAGCTGGGCCAGGTCGTACCGGGCCATCAGGCGCGCGCACTCCTCCTGGTCCGTGCCGGGCGTGACCGTGATGACGTTCCGGTTCATGAGCTCCCGGACCTGGGTCTCGCCCTTCGCTATGACCAGATCGCGCAGGTTCACGACGCCGGTGAGGGCGTTCCGCCGGTCCAGGACGAAGAGATAGTTGGAGGAGGAGGCCGGCGGTGTGGAGCCCCGCAGGTGGAAGATGGCCTCCTCGGCCGTCATCCACTCCCGCAGGGTGGCGAAGTCCGGCACCATGAGGCCGCCGGCGCTCTCGTCCTCGTAGCGCAGCAGGGGCGCCACGTCCCGCGCCCGCGCCATGATCGAGATGCTCCGCTGCCGCTCCTCGGGCGAAAGTCCCCGCAGCACGTCGGCGGCCACGTCGGGACTGGCCTGATCGAGGACGGCGGCGCGCGCGGCGATGGGGAGGCCCAGGGCGATGGCGATGGCGTCCCGCGAGTCGAGCCGTTCCAGGATGCGGGCGGCGGTGACGGGTGGCAGGCTCGCCACCAGCGGGGCGGCCCGCTCCGGCTCCAGACGGGCCACCAGCCGGGCCGCGTCCGCCACGTGGAGCACGGACAGGACCTGGGCCGCCTCATCCGCCCGGCCTTGCTCCAGGAAGGACCGGACGACCTCATGGTGCGTCGGCGGCCGGGCCACCACCTCGCGGGGGGCCGCGGCCTGGGTGGCGGACGGAGTGGGCTCGGCGACCGCCTCGGAGCCCCCGAGAACAGAAGGAGCGGAGGCGGGAGACGCCGTCCGCTCCTGGGTGCGCTGCGGGTGGCCGGGCCCGAGCCAAGGGAAGGGGCGCGTAGCCACGGCGGCACGACTCCCCCCGGCCCCTAAGACAAGACCGGGTAGAGGCTATCGTTGGGTTAGGCCGCGACGGCGGTCTTGCGCTTCCGCCCGCGCCGGTGCGCCTCATCGGGCACGGCGAGGGCCGCCTGAGCCGTCAAGGCCGCGGGCACGTCCATGTCCCGGATCAGGCCGCACTGCAAGCACTGGCGAAAAGCGCCGTAGTTGTCCTTCTCCAGGTACATGTCACCGTGGCACTTGGGGCAGCTCTTCAGGTACAACATCGCACGCCTCTCCTTCACCGGCGCCCCTCTCCTTCGTTGGCCCCTCTGTGGGTCCTGCGCCTCTTTTGATGCCGGACGCATGCCCTTGGTTACAGGCCAACGGTGGGAGATGGTAGCAGATGTAATTGACTATGTCAATCCACTTAGTCGGTAACTGCTATGCTCTTACTTGAACTAAGTTCAAAACTTGTTCAAATAGTAACCGGTGCGCCCCCCCAATGTCAATCCCCCCGGGCCGCGCGGCCCGGGTCTTTATGATTCTCCCATTTCTACGAAAGTAGAGAACCCCCGATGGTCATCGGGGGTTCTCGGGACAACCGAAAGAAGGCTCTCGGCGCGGGCGGTGGTAAAACGCCGGGGAGCGCGACAGGGCTACCCAATTCTAACCGCCGTCTCGTGGATGTCCTCACTCGCGCTCTCTGCTACCGTGGGCGAATTGGGCGTTTTTGTCATAGAACGTTCACCTGCGTAAGGGTCTCGTAAGGATTCGCCCCTAGACTGGGTAGGCGCAGGGCTGTTTTAGCGGCAACTGCTACAGCAAACACTAGAAAGGGGTCTCTTTATGCTTCGGAGATGGAGAGTACTTGGTCTTTTCGCCGCGGCGTCGGTCGTCGCATTAGTGGTGGCCGCATGTGGGGGCGGCGATGGCGGTGAGAAAACATTGGTCCTGAGCTTCAAGGGGGTCGAACCCCTGGCCAACGGCTACCATTATGAAGGCTGGGCCCTGATCAACGGCAAGCCGGTGACGACGGGGAAGTTCAATGTAGACTCCAGCGGGGCTGTGGTTGATTTGAGCGGAAAGGTCATCAAGAAGGGCGAGTTCAAGACGGGCCGCGACCTGAAGGACGCCTCGGCCATCGTCATCACCATCGAGCCCGCGGGTGATAGGGACACGGTCCCAACGGCCACGCATCCTATGGCGGGCGACGTGTCAGGCCGCTCGGCCAACCTGACCGTTGGTCACAAACTAGCTCTGGGCGACTCCTTCGCCAACGCCTCCGGCAAGTACATCCTGGCTACGCCGACCGACGGCGGCGGGACGAACGAGACAAGCGGCATCTGGTTCCTGGACCTCACGTCCGGCGGGCCCACCCAAGGTCTCCGCCTTCCGACGCTGCCCGCCGGGTGGGCGTACGAAGGTTGGACAGTGATTAACGGTAAGCCGGTCACCACCGGAAGGTTTACCAATCCCGCAGCCCCGGACCTCGCGGCTCCCTACAGCGGACCGCAGTCCGCGCCGCCCTTCCCAGGCGAGGACTTTCTGCGCAACGCCCCTGCTGGCCTCACCTTCCCCGCCGACATCCGCGGTGGCACGGCGGTTATTTCCATCGAGGCGGACCCCGATGACTCGCCGGCGCCCTTTACCCTCAAGCCGCTTGTCGGGCCTATTTCTAGCGACGCTAAGGATCACTTCACCTACGAGCTCGGCAACAAAGCTGGGGGCTTCCCGACAGGGACCGCCACGATCAAGAAGTAGCTACCGCTGAAAACTTCAGCATCAGCCCGGACCGACGCCGCAGGGCGGTCGGTCCGGGCTAGATTTTCTCGGTTTTTCTTAAGTTCTGGGCCAGGTGCTAGAGAAAGAGTGCACTTATATAATAGGGCGCACGGGCGAAACTTCAGAATCAAGCCGTTAGGATGGAGCGATGGGCGTACGGGTCTTAGTGGTTGACGACGAGCCGATGGTGACCGAGGTTGTGGAGCGGTACCTCCGCAAGGAGGGCTACGACGTGGCCTGCGCGGCCGACGGTGCCGAGGGCCTGCGCCTGGCTCAGGAGTGGTCGCCGAACCTGATCGTGCTGGACTTGATGCTTCCAGTAATGGATGGGCTTGAGGTCTGCCGCCGTATTCGCCAGGACAGCCGGGTGCCGATCATCATGCTGACGGCTAAAGCAGAGGAGACCGATCGCATCGTGGGGTTAGAGCTGGGCGCTGACGATTACATGGTCAAGCCGTTCAGCCCCCGGGAGTTGGCTGCCAGGGTGAAGACGGTGTTGCGCAGGACTGCAGCGGGACCCGTTGCGGCGCCTGGTGGCCTGGTGCGATGTGGAAGCCTGACGATCAATCCACAGACCAGAGATGTGAGGGTAGGCGACAAGGAGGTCCACCTCACCGCCAAAGAGTTCGATCTGCTCTGGTTCCTGGCATCCAACCCAGGCCAGGTGTTCACCCGCGACGACCTGATGGACAAGGTGTGGGACTACACCTACGCCGGAGACCACAGCACAGTCACTGTCCACGTGCGGCGGCTGAGGGAAAAAGTGGAGGCTGACCCAGTGCGGCCCCGCCATATCAAAACGGTATGGGGCGTTGGGTACAAGTTCGAGGTGAGGGGGTCATGATGTGGCGCTGGGGGAATCTCGGACTGGCGTTCGTGACGCTCTTGGGGCTTACCGGGGTGGTGTTGGGTATTACGGTAGCGCTACTTGACCCACCTGCTTCTGACCTGATCGCCATGGCCGCGTTCTTGCTGGTATCCGGCGGGTTCACGGTCGGCCTGGGCATCGCCGGCCAGCATTTCGGCCTGCCTCGATCATTTCGGTCCCTGCGCGCCAAGATGACGATGGTAGCGGTCTTAACGGCGCTCCTCGGCCTAGCCAATGTGGGCTTCGTCGCGTTGTTGATGTTTCTCTCGACGCACGATCTGGCGCTATTGGCAGGATTTCTGACGTTCGCTCTCGGCATGGCGTTTTTTGTGGCGCTGGCCTTCTCCGAGTCCACGACAAGGTCCCTGCGGAGCCTGGTGCAGGCGGCTAAACGAATGAGCGAGGGGAGGCTCGACACCCGCGTGGTGGTTTTGGTCAACGACGAGGTGGGCGAGCTTGCCGCGGCGTTCAATTCGATGGCCCAGCGGCTCGAAACCAGTTTCGCGAAGCAACGGGAGTTGGAGCAGGCGCGCAAAGACTTGGTAACCGCGGTCTCCCACGACTTGCGGACGCCCCTAGCATCGATCCGTGTGATGGTCGAGAGCATGAACGACGGCGTTGTCAGCGACCCAGAGACGATGCGGCGTTATCTGCGCACGACCCAGTCCGAGGTCGAGCGCTTGGGGCAACTGGTGGACGACTTCTTTGAGCTATCGCAAATGGATGCCGGCCAGTTGCAACTGCATGTGGAGGAGGCGTCCCTGGGCGAGGTGATTGCAGGAACGCTCGATGGGATGGCGCCTCAAGCGGCGGCCGGTCGGCTGAGGTTGCAGGGCTCAATTGATTCTACGCTGCCGCCGGTGATCATGGACCCGCGGCGCGTGCAGCGGGTGCTCTACAACCTGGTCCAGAACGCCATCCGCCACACTCCGCCTGACGGCACCATTTGGATACGTACCTCGGAAGCCGGGAACGAGGTGAAGGTTGAGGTTAGCGACACCGGTGAGGGGATACCGGAGCAGGATATACCACTCCTGTTCGAGCGAACCTACAGGCCTGACCGGTCGCGGTCCCGTCGCTCTGGGGGCGCGGGCTTGGGCCTCAGCATCGCTAAAGGGATTGTCGAGGCCCATGGCGGACGGATTTGGGTCGAGAGCAAGGTTGGCCGGGGCAGTGCCTTCTACTTCACATTGCCCACGGGGGGCTCGGCAACGCGCAAGGTCGGGTAGCTCTCCAGAATGTTGGATGACAGGTTGAGTTGGCGTACAAGCGTCAAGGGAGGTGTGCACACCATGCGATTCACCAGGAGGCGGCTGTTCGTGGTTGGTTTGATGGTCACCCTCGGCGCGCTCGCAACTGCGGCGTGCGGCGGCGAGTCAGCTGGGAAGCCCTCCAGCGGCGCCCAGGACGCGTCCGGGAGTGGGGCGGCCAAACTGCCCGACCAGCTCTTTGCGGCTCACTTCGTGGATTCGACGCCAACCCACGGTCAAGAGTTCGCCCAAGTCCCGAACCGGGTTCTGATCAACTTCAACTTCAACCTCGCCGATAACTCGTCCATCACGGTGACGACGGGTGGCGCGCCGGTCGCCGCCGGACCAGCCACCGTCCGAGGCGACCGGCGGCTGGAATTGACCTCAGACCTGGGTGGTGTCCAGGGGGATGGCGTGTATGTGGTCAACTACAAGGCCTGCTGGCCTGATCGTTCCTGCCACGACGGGCGTTTCGCGTTCAGGGTGGATGGCTCCAAGAAGGCGACATACCTCGATCTGACAGGTAGGACTGAGGTCACGGTCCCCATGAAAAACCTGACCTTCTCCCCCACCAAGATGGTCATCTCCAAAGGCGCCAAAGTCACCTGGACCAACAACGACACCGTTTCGCACTTCGTCAACACTGACCCCCATCCCTCACACAACTATCTGCCGACGCTGAACTCACTGGAGCTCAAACCAGGGCAAAGCCATAGCTATACCTTTGCCAACACCGGCGAGTGGCCTTACCACTGCAGCCTGCACTTCCCGGAGAATATGGTCGCCTCAGTAATCGTGCGCTAGCGCGGCCCCGCCTTGACCGTGTGCTCGTCTATGGGCGGCCTTCTTGAAGGCTATCGGGCTTCGGAGTTGTGGTGGGCCAGACCATCGTCATCGTCGTACCCTCTTTCTGTGCGGCTGGGCCCTTCGCTGGGACCCGCCATTGATTCGCTCCGATTAGAAGTCATGCTACAACTAATATCAAGTGACCTTTTAGCTACGACAAAGGTTACCACGCATAACATACTGCCGCAGGGCTGACACGCGAATTGACGGGCGCCTGCCCGCATGATATAAATGAAGGCGGACCGACGCCGCGGAAGGACGGTACCTGGCCATGAACCGGGGGCGAGGCTTTCCATGAATCGAGTACAAGGGCTCTACATCATCAGCGTGGCGGCGCAGATCCTCGAAATGCACCCGCAGACCCTGCGGAAGTACGAGCGGGCCGGCTTCGTCGAGCCGCCCCGCATGGGCACGCTGCGCCTCTACTCCGAGGAGGACATCGCCCGCCTGCGCCTGATCAAATATTTCACGGACGACCTGGGGCTGAACCTGGCCGGCGTGGAGCTGGCCCTCGATCTCATCGAGAGGCTCGTGGCCCTGCGCCTCCAGCTGGCACGGCGGACGGACCCGGCGGCCGCCTGCGACCGCGCCGCCGCCGTCATCGACGACGTGCTGGCCATGCTCGGCGTGGAGGTGGCCTCGCCCAAGAGCCCGCCCGCCGCCGGCGAGCCCTCTGGTGACGCGGCCCGGCGCCGCGGCCAGGCGCGGGGCCCCGCCATCCGCATCGGCCAGGTGAGCCCAACGCCCCGCCCCTCCCCCGTGGGCAGGACGGGGCGGTAACGCATCCCCACCTTGTTCTGGCTGCACATCCCCTCTCCCCGTGGGAGAGCGTAAGGAGAACCCCGTGGCAAAGGTCTTGGGCATCGATCTCGGCACGACCAACTCGTGCATGGCGGTCATGGAGGCCGGCGAGCCCGCCGTCATCGAGAACGCCGAGGGCGGGCGCACCACTCCCTCGGTCGTCGCCGTCAACCAGAAGAGCGGCGAGCGCTACGTGGGTCTCGCCGCCAAGCGCCAGGCTATCACCAACCCCGAGAACACCGTCTACTCCATCAAGCGGTTCATGGGCCGCAAGTTCGATGACCCCATGGCCCAGCGGGACACCAAGATGGTCCCCTACCACGTGCTCAAGGCGCCCAACGGCGACGCCCACGTCCAGCTCGGGGGCAAGGCCACCTCGCCCCCCGAGATCTCGGCCATGATCCTGCGCAAGTTGAAGGAGGACGCCGAGGCCAAGCTGGGCGAGAAGATCACCAGGGCCGTCGTCACCGTCCCCGCCTACTTCAACGACGCCCAGCGCCAGGCG
>CAZKTO010000065.1:0-5304 GCA_964555685.1 uncultured Dehalococcoidia bacterium | reverse complement strand
AGAAGAAAGACCAGGTCATCGCCGTCTACGACCTGGGCGGCGGCACCTTCGATATCTCCATCCTGCACATCGGCGACGGCGTCTTCGAGGTCAAGTCCACCAACGGCGACACGCACCTGGGAGGCGACGACTTCGACCAGCGGATCCTGAGCTGGCTGGCCACCGACTTCAAGAAGACCAGCGGCATCGACCTCACCCAGGACCGCCTCGCCCTCCAGCGCCTCAAGGAGGCCGCCGAGAAGGCCAAGATCGAGCTCTCCTCCGTCATGGAGACGGAGATCAACCTGCCCTTCATCACCGCCGACGCCAGCGGGCCCAAGCACCTGGTCGTCACCCTCTCTCGAAGCAAGCTGGAGCAGCTGGTCGGCGACTTCGTCGACAAGACCTTCGAGTCGGTCCGCCAGGCCATGGCCGACGCCAAGGTCACGGCCAAGGACATCCATGAGGTAGTGCTCGTCGGCGGCCAGACGCGTATGCCCCAGGTCATCCAGAAGGTGCAAGCGTTCTTCGCCAAGGAGCCCCATCGCGGCGTCAACCCGGACGAGGTGGTCGCCGTCGGCGCCGCCATCCAGGCCGGCGTGCTCACCGGCGAGGTGCGGGACATCCTACTCCTGGACGTGACGCCCCTCACCCTCGGCGTCGAAACCCTGGGCGGCGTCATGACGCCCCTCATCCAGCGCAACGCCACCATCCCCACCTCCAAGTCGGAGACCTTCAGCACCGCCGCGGACAACCAGACGCAGGTGGAGATCCACGTGCTCCAGGGCGAGCGGACGGAGGCCAGGGACAACAAGTCCATCGGCCGGTTCATCCTCGACGGGCTCCTGCCGGCCCCGCGCGGCCTCCCGCAGGTCGAGGTCACCTTCGATATCGACGCCAACGGCATCCTATCGGTGTCCGCCAAGGACAAGGGGACCGGCCGGCAGCAGAAGATCGTCATCCAGCCCAGCTCGGGCCTCCAGAAGGACGAGGTGGAGCGGCTGGTCAAGGACGCCGGCGCCCATGCCGAGGCCGACAAGCGCAAACGCGAGGAGATCGAGCTGCGCAACCAGGCCGACAGCGCCGCCTACAACGCCGAGAAGCTCCTGCGCGAGCACGCCGACAAGATCCCCGCAGAGCTGAAGACGGAGGTGGAGGGCAAGATCGCCGCCGTGCGCTCGGCCCTCCAGGCGAACAACGCCGGCTCCCTGCGCACCGCCCTCAACGAGCTCCAGGCCTCTCTGGGGAAGATCGGGCAGCACGTCTACAGCCAGACCGGCGCCGCTCCCGGCGCGGGCCCGGCCCAGGGCCCCAGCGAACCGCCGCCCAAGGGCGGGGGCGACACCGTGGAGGGGGAGTTCCGTGAGGTCTAACCCCCGCTGCGGTACGGGCGCGCACGCTGGCCCAAGAACCGGCGTTGGTCATATAGTCGTATAATAGAACCAGGACCCGCGGCAAAGGTCGCGGACAAGGCAGAGGGATTCATGGCCGCTGACCAACTCGGACGCGCCCAAGGACCGGTGGCGGACGGCTCCGCCGCAAAGCCGTCACTCCGGGACCACTATCTGCGACGGCTCGAGACGCTCGTCCAGCAGCGGGCGGAGTTCCTGCGCCAGGGCGGGCGCGACGCCCTCCAGAAGAAGCTCTTGGACCGGGCCATCTTCGCCACCGTGATGGACTGCGTGCAGACTGGCGCCGGCGCCGACGCTCAGGCCATCCTGGACGCGCAACGCGCCGCCTCCTGACGCCCCTGGGCGCTTTTGCCCAACCCCGGCTTGCCGCCCTCTTCTCGGCGCATCGGAAAGGCGGTAGCGCCATGGGCCGTGATGTCACCGACACCCTCCGGGCCGGCGATCGCGCGCCCGACTTCACGCTCCCGTCCAGCGCCGGAGCGCCCATCTCCCTGGCCGGCTACCGAGACAAGGCCAGCGTCCTGCTCGTCTTCCTGCGCGGCACCATGTGACCCAACTGCCGCCGATGGCTGGCGCAGTTGCGCCAGGACGCACCCCGCTATCAACAGGCCAACGTGCAGCTCCTCATCGTCGCGCACCAGGGCGGCAAGGCGGTCTCGCGCTGGCTCGAGCGCAACCCCCAGCCCTTTCCCTGGCTCTTCGATACCGAGCGGCGCGTCATCCAGGCCTACGGCGTCTACAACCGCCTCTCCTATGACGCCCTTCGCATGGCGCACCCCGCCGCCGTGCTCGTCGACCGGCAGGGCGTCGTCCGGTTCATCTACCGCTGCTCGACCCAGTGGGACATCCCCAAGAGCCAGGTGCTCCTGGGGGCCTTGGCCCAGCTTCAGGGCTAACAAACTATCTCAAAATCTTGCCGGTCCGAGGGTGCATTTGGCGTTCGCTCCCGCCCTCTCCCCCTTGCCCCCTCTCCGACCCGGAGAGGGGGTGGCCCGCCTCAGGCGGGCCGGGGGTGAGGGTAGAATCCGATGAGCCTGCACCCTACGAAAACGCTTTTTGAGATAGTTCATAGGGCAAAAGCCAATTCGGTAGGTGCGGTCAACAACATCATGCGGGAAGCAGCAGAGGAGGTAATGAAAGGTGGACCGCTATCGGCTGGCTCCACCAGAAGAAGGGGATGCGGACGGGTCGCCTGCGGTGCAGGTCATCAGGATCGTGTGCTCTGATGGGCTGGTGGGCTGAGGCCACTGCGCAGCCGGTAGATGGAGGCGCGGGAGATGCCGAGGCGACGGGTCGCCTCAGCCATGGCCACGGGGATCGTCGGCCAGCGAACTTTGCAAACGCGTTTGCTAACGCACTCCTGGGGAGCCTCTAACCCCGGAAATCCTGATTTACAACGCCGACAAATCCGGCTCAACCTTCATTGATCCGTCAGCCTGCACTGTGAAGGTGAAAGTCACAGTTTCCGGCGCCTCCTTATAGAGCGGACCCCAGGAAAAACAGGAGTCTAAATAGGTCTCGCAAGTTTGCCCTCGTGTGTGTCTTTTGCGGCCCTGTACGCTGACCTTCGTAGCGTTTCGTTGAGGCATAGTGCCGGTAAGGGTGTAGCTGACTACCCCTCTAGTGTAAGAGGTTACCCTTCCGTTGGGGCAGCCCTTGCGAGAGTAGAAATGAATACTGCCGATGCCCTCGCTGGGATTCGCCACCCCTCCATGCAGGGTATAACCCCAGTAGTTACGCTGTCCGAGTCCACCCGCGATGCAGGAATCTTTGCTACCGGCGGCGAAGTCAAAAGTCAGCGACCCAGGCAGCGGAGGCGCGTTGGGCTGCGGCGGCGCGGGAGGCTGCACCACTTGCACGATGTGGTTTCTATCCCATCCGGTCGTTGAGCCGCTGCCAGTCTCGTAACCTGTCCAGTCGTACGGAGCGGTTGACTGTGACACGAAGGCGATGGTGGCCGGGTTCGTATCCAGGGCAGACCCAGGGCCTGGATTGCGGCGCTTGGCGGATTGTGGATACGAGTCGTCGCCGTAGTGGATGCGGCGGTCTTTCGCGAAGATGGCGATCTGCAGGGGACCGGCTGCCCGTGCCGGCGCGGTGAACGTGCCCTGCCATGTCGCCTGCCCGCCGCGCTCCTCATAACGCTCTTCAAAAACCTCTTGGTCACCGAGTCGCACCATGACTGACCCCTTGTCCATGATGTGTGGCGCAGCGCCCTGTTCAGGACCGAAGGTCACCGTGATAGTGCTAGGAGCACCCAGAACGAGCCCCGCTCCCTTCTTTTGCAACTCTCGTTTTCCGGGCGCCGGCCCGGCGACCCGCACCCATTGCGCGTTGTACGCCTCCCATCGGGCCTTGTCGACGGTTTGGATCACGGAGACTGAGGTCACGATCGGCGGTGGATTGACGATATCGTAGAAGAGGCGCATCAGTCCCGCTGAGTGATTCAGGATTTCCGGAAAAAGTTTATCGGCGATGACCACATATTGTCCGGGGCGAGCAGGGTCAATGCTGGGCAGCAGGTTGACAGGCTCTTTCAGCGGAATAGGAACCGTCTCCAACTTGCGATCCGCCATACCGGCAAAATAGTTGGGTGCACTAGTCTGGTTGCAGATTTGTATGAGCTGGGTGGTTCGGACGCCAAACGCCGCATCGGTCGAAACGGGCGGCTTGGCCCCCGCTATTCCCCTAGTGACCCTCGCCATTCCGTTCAGGTAGTCGTCCAGATCGGTGTGAAAGGGAATCTTGGCTTCGGTCCTGCTGGCGATCTGCCGTAACCTCTCCAGTTGCGGTGGCTGGTCCCAGAACTTCTCATAGCCGATGCGGTCATCCGGCAAATCCGCGGGAATGGCCGTGCAGTCGGGATTGGCCCCCTGGAGCAGAAGACGCAGATCTCCCAGTATCTTGGTGCTGCCCGGGTGCATGCGCCCAGCGACGTGGTCGGGCTGGCCCAGGTCCTGGAGCAAATGGAGGATGTGGCCCAACCGCTCGTAGCCCAGGCCTGCGTTGCCATCTTTCGAGTAGGCTTCAATGGCCCCGCCCCAGGTGGCGGGGGGCGTGCCATCGACGAGGCGGCCAGTGGTCTGGTCGAGAGGACCCTGAAAGTGGGCCCAGGCCAGAAGGCTCGGGAGATGGTCTCGATTTACTTGTCTGGCGGGTGGGGGCAGCATCGCCGCGAGGAGCCGATCTTCTCGTGCAAAGGTGATGAGGTTTTGACGGACCTGTGTCGGCAAGGTTGATATTACTGAGGTGGGCGAGAGGTTCATGCCCGCCGTCCATTTGAATCCTAGGGAGGGGTCTGGTTGGTCTGGTCCACCCAAGAAATGTTGCAGCCAGCGCAGACCGTCGTCCTCTTCTTTGTCCCCTTTGGCGATACACCCAACCACGGTCGTTTCTGTACCCCCGCATGATCCGGAGGGGAGCAGGCCGAACAGCTCTTGGTACCTCTCCTTGAACCCAGCCTTCTCGACCAGGTCCTTGGCGGCATTTGCCATGACGCCATGAGTCTCCAACTCATACGGGAAGGGAGCCCTCAGCCCTCCACCGCCTGCGCTCGTTGAAGGCCCCTTCGATGGTTCGTGCGCAGCGACTGTGAGGGCCAGAGGTTGGAAGCCTGCCAGGGTGTCGAAGAGCGGGGTTTGGTTTTTGTTAGCGATGGTGAGGCTTTGGGCAGCCAGCCAATTTTGCTGGACCCAATCGAGACTCAAGATACTGTTCCCTTCAGCAATGATGCTGTCGAAATACGCTTTCCAGCCGGGGAACTGGCGGATATCGGGCATCTTGAAGAGGCCGCTGTTTTTGAGGTTGACCGGGATGAAAAAGCCGTCGACGCCTATGGCAACTGACAGGTTGTCGACGACGCGCTGCATGACCGCCTCGCGGTTGGCCCGAGTGATGGGCGTGGTGGAGCGCA
>CAZKTO010000064.1:0-17831 GCA_964555685.1 uncultured Dehalococcoidia bacterium | reverse complement strand
CACCGACACCTACATCGAGAAGGACGCCGATATCAACGACGAGATCGACCGGCTGCGCCACGCGGCCACCCGCGCGCTCCTGACCCGCCGCGACGTCCTCATCGTCGCCTCCGTCTCGTGCATCTACGGCCTCGGCTCGCCTGAGGAGTACCAGAAGTTCCGCGTCGTGCTCAAGCGCGGCGAGCGCACGCGCCGCGAGCGGGTCCTGCGCCAGCTCATCGACATGCAGTACGAGCGCAACGACCTGGACCCCACCCGCGGCCGGTTCCGCGTCCGTGGCGACACCCTGGAGGTCCAGCCCGCCTACGAGGACTTGGTGGTCCGCGTCCAGTTCTTCGGCGACGAGGTGGAGCGCATCCAGGAGATGGACTCCCTCACTGGCGAGATCCTGAGCGAGCGGGAGAGCGTCGAGATCTATCCGGCCAAGCACTTCGTTACGTCCCAGGAGAAGATGCTGGCGGCCCTTATCGACATCGAGGCCGAGCTGGAGGAGCGCCTGGCTGTCCTCAAGGAGCAGGGCAAGGTGCTGGAGGCGGCCCGCCTCGAGCAGCGCACCCGCTACGACCTCGAGATTCTGCGCGAGGCGGGCTACTGCTCCGGCATCGAGAACTACTCCCGGCACCTGGCGCGCCGTGCCGCTGGCAGCCGCCCCTCGACGCTGCTCGACTACTTCCCGGACGATTTCCTGCTCTTCATCGACGAGTCGCACATGACTATCCCTCAGCTCCACGGGATGTACCGCGGCGACCGCTCGCGCAAGGATGTCCTGGTCGAGTACGGCTTTCGCCTGCCCTCGGCCATAGATAACCGGCCCTGGAACTTCGAGGAGTTCGACGGCAACATCGATCAGGTGATCTTCGTCTCGGCCACGCCCGGGCCGTACGAGCTCCGGGTGAGCCAGCAGATCGCCGAGCAGGTCATTCGGCCCACGGGCCTGGTGGACCCGGTCATCGAGGTGAAGCCCACCACCGGCCAGATCGACGATCTGGTCCATCAGATCAGGCAGCGGGTCGAGCGAGGCGAGCGCGTCCTGGTGACCACCCTGACCAAGCGCATGGCCGAGGAGCTGGCCGACTACCTGAAGGAGATGGGCGTCAAGACCCACTACCTGCACTCGGAGATCGAAACGCTGGAGCGGAGCGAGATCCTGCGCGACCTGCGCCTCGGCGTCTACGACGTGGTGGTGGGCATCAACCTGCTCCGCGAGGGCCTGGACCTGCCAGAGGTGAGCCTGGTGGCCATTCTGGACGCCGATAAGGAGGGCTTCCTGCGCTCGGGGGGCTCCCTCATCCAGACCATCGGCCGCGCCTCCCGCCACGAGAACGGCCACGTCATCATGTACGCCGACATCATCACCGACTCCATGCGCCAGGCCATCGGCGAGACGGACCGCCGCCGCCAGATCCAGGAGGAGTTCAACCGGGCCCACGGCATCGTCCCCCAGGGCATCAAGAAGTCCATCAAGGACATCACCGACCGGGTGCGGGCCGTGGCCGAGGAACAGACGCCCTACACCGTCAAGGCCGGTATGCCGAAGGACCAGGTGGTCCGGCTCATCAAGGAGCTGGAGCGGCGCATGAAGGACGCGGCGAGGGACCTGGAGTTCGAGAAGGCGGCGACCCTGCGGGACCAGGTCATCGACCTGCGCAAGGCCATGGCGCTGGACCAGGACGCCCAGATCGCCCAGCACGGCGAGCGCGTGGTCGCGGCCGTATCGAAGGACGCCCCCGCCGTCTACGAGGCGCGGCCCCCGTCACCGGGGCGCAGCGGGCGCCGGCGTTAGAACTAGAGCCCTACCCCACCCGACGGAGCATCCGTTGACGGCGCCGCGCCTGGCTCCCTACCTTCCGCCGGCTGGCTGACCCCTCCGCCGGGGCGCCGCCCCCGGCGCCGCCGCCTGCGGACGATCCCACCACCTCCGCTGTCACCGCTCGCGGCCCTCTTCGACCCAACCCAGAGGTCCTTGAAATACTCCTTGTCCAAGAAGTGCCGGTCGTCGGCGATCTGCGCCATGTCCCAGGACAGGTTGGAGGGGAAAGCAGCCACCTCCACGTACTTGCCGCCGTTCTTGACCGCCTTCACCGCGTAGGCGAAGTCGCCATCGCCGCTCACCAGGATCGCGACGTCGTACAAGCCATCCCACGCGTACTGGAGGAGGTCCGTGGCCAGCATGATGTCCACGCCCTTCTCCACCAACTGATCGCCCCGGTACTTGGTGGTGCCCAGGCGCACCTCGAGACGCGGGATGGCGTAGAGGCTGGCGAGGAACTTCTGCTGCTCCTGGGCCGTCTGCGGCTTTCGCTCCGAGTCCTGGAGGATGTTGTAGTAGTAGGTGCGATAGTGCTGCCGCCCGCCGACCAGCCGATAGATGAAGGCCTCGAAGTCCAGGTCCATCCGTCCGCAGTTCTCCTCCAGGCTGTGATAGAGATTGCTGCCATCGATGAAGACGGCGACTCGAGGCTTGTCGTCCAAGTGGTGTGACTCCTGTTTCCTTTGGGTAGTAACCGCTACCCATGATAGCACGTTATCAGGAGAGGATGGGCCGGCGCGGGGTCTTTTCACCGTGTGGCGAGACCTCTTGCACCTCGTGGTTCGACAGGCTCTGTCGAAGAGCGATCCTGAAGTGAGCGTTCGACAATGCGAAGACCCTGGGGTGACTCCGGCTTTCCTTGACGGTCTTCGACAGAAGGCGTACGATGATCTCGTCGAGTCGGCGGATCGGCGCCGCGAGGAGGTGGGCCGTGTTTAAGAATTTCGGGTGGGGGGAGATCCTCATTATCCTGGCCGTCCTGTTCCTCCTCTTTGGAGCGACCCGGCTGCCCCAGATCGGCAAGTCGCTCGGGAGTGGCATCCGCCAGTTCAGGAAGGGCCTCTCTGGGACTCACGAGGACGAGAGCACACAGGTCCAGCGGACGAGCTCCAACAGCGAGCCCAGCAAGCCAGCGCAGCACTAGACGACCAGATCCCTCGGAGAGACGTGTAGGGGCGGGTCTGAGACCCGCCCCTACATTTTTGCCACGCCGGCGGCGGACCGCGCTAGCCGCTGGCCTCGCTGGGCTCCGGCGTGAGCCCCGGGCGCGGCTTCGGCTTCCGGGCCGCCAGCTTCGAGAGCCAGATGCCGATCTCATACAGCAGGATGAACGGACCGGCGATGAGCGTCTGGTTGATCGGATCGAAGGTGGGCGTGATGATGGCGCCCAGGATGAAGGCGATGACCACCCACGTCCGCCGGTGGCGCGCAAAGAAGCTGGGCCGGCCGATCCGTAGCACGGTCAGAAAGTACATCAGGAACGGCGTCTCGAAAGCGACGCCCATCCAGAAGAGGAGCGCGACGACGGTGTTGACGTAGCTCCCCAGGCTGGGCTGGACCGTCGCCACATCGCTCCCGAAGTCCAGCAGGAAATCGACCACCGACGGCACCAGGACAAAGTAGGCGAAGGCGACCCCGGCGCAGAAGGAGAACCCGACGCCGGGCAGCAGAAGGTACAGGTAGCGGCGCTCCCGCCTGGCGAGCGCCGGGCCAATGAACCGGACGAACTGATAGACCGTGACGGGCAGCGCCAGGATGAAGCCGCCGAGCATGGCGACCTTCATGATGGGCCCGATGTTCCCGGTGAGGGTGTAGGAGTAGAGCTGCGGGTGGTCGCCCGGGCGCGTGAGGACGTCGAAGATCCGCTCGTAGAAGACGAACGAGAGGATGACGCCGAAGAGGAGGGCGCCCGCGCAGATCAGCAATCGCCGCCGTAGCTCGGCCAGGTGCGTGGAGAGGGAGACCGGCTTGTCGGCCATCGCCCGCTCCGATCGCTACGCCGGGGACGAGCCAGGGGGCCGAGGGTCTGCGGTCGAAGGAGCGGTCGCTGGGGGAGAGGTGGACGCAGGCGCTGCGGGCGCCGTCCCAGCAGCGGCCGCCTGGACGGGTGCAGGTCCGCCGGCGGGCGCGGGGGTCTTGGGCGCCTGCCGCTCGGCCTCGATCTCGGTTACGAAGCTCTCGCCAGCCTCGGCGATGGAACGCCGGGCCTGGACCAGCATGCGCCCGGCCTTTTGCGCGATCTCCGGCAGCTTATCCGGCCCCAGGGCCAGCAGCGCAACGACGAGGATAACGAGGAGCTCGAGGATCCCGATACCAAAGAAGTCCAAAAGAATACTCCGCGTGGCCTGAAATCAGAATAGCACACGCGGAGCAGAGGTCACAATCCGAAGCGTTTCCAGAAGGGGACGCGCTCCGGTGGCACGGGCACGGCAGCAGACGAGGGCTCCACGCCCGTGGCTCTCTCGGCGGCGGGCGACGGCGCCTGTGCGGCGGACCCGTTGGACCTGGCTATGGTGGGCATCTGGGGGCGGCCGCCCTTGCCGTTCCCGCCTCCGTTGGCCCACGAGCTATCCCACTGCTCCATCGCCTGGATAACCCCGGCGAGCCCGCGCCCCCGCTCGGTGAGCGTGTACTCGACCCGAACGGGCACCTCGGCGAAGACCTTGCGCGCGATGAGCCCGCGCCCCTCCAGCTCCTTCAGCCGCTGCGAAAGAACCTTGTCGTTGATCCTCCCCAGCGCCGTGAGGAGCTCCCGGAACCGCCGGGGGCCGTGTATCAGCTCCTGAACGATGAGGGCGGTCCACCGCTTCCCCAGGATGTCGAACGATGTCTGCTCGATCTTGGCGACCATGCCCCCTCCTTCCCGTGCGCGGCCAGCGCTAGGCTAATGCTACAACGCTTGCAGCAAGAAAGCAAGGGGTGCGATGTCAATAACCGCAAGCTATTGGGTAGTCTCCTTCATCGCAACGAGCGGATGGTAGATAAATCGTGGTGACGAGCCTGCTGGCCGCATCGCCGGCCCAAAGGCCTGTCGCGCCACCTCCTGTCCATAGAAGGGTCGTCGCCCCCGCTAGCAATAGGCAAGTAAGACGGGGAATGTAGCGCTCCGTTCCACTACTACCTTGTCATTCTGAGCGTAGCGAAGAATCTGGGGAGGGCCCCCACCCCAGACCCTTCGTCGCTTCGCTCCTCAGGGTGACAACAGACGCAACGTCTTTATGGAACGGAGCATGTAGCGATCGGTGCAGAGCTTCAGTGGGTTCGCGCGGCGAGCCCGGCGGCGGATGCGTCAGCCCGCCCCGGCGCCCGTCGCCCTCCTGCCCGAACGTTCGTCCGGCTCCGGCCCGCCATCCAGGTAACGGCAGACGGGACAGGGCTGCGCCGCGCACCGGCGGCCCACCGAGGCGGCGGGCCCTGGGACCGGCTCCGCGCCCGGCGGCACGATATGCGCCCAGGGCAGGACCTCGTCCGCGGGCCGGCTCCGCGAGGCGTACCAGGCCAGGTCCAGCCCCGCCAGGCGGAACGCCTCCGCCCACCGGGCGAGCTCGAACCGCTGGCCTCCCCCCTCGAACGCGCAGCCCATGCGCCAGGCCTGTTCGATAGCCTCGCCCGCCCGCCGGTCGCCCATGGCCAGCGCCGTCTGGACAAAGGTGGCGTCCGGGTCGGCAGCAAAAAGCTGGGCCCCCAGCTTGCGCAGCCCCTTGCGCAGGCTGGCGTGGAGCCGGTCGAGATCGTCCTTCGGGGGCATCGCCGAACGCTCGGAGGCGGCATGGGGCCGGGGAGCGAAGTAGTCCGCCCCCACGCGGATGCGCGGCCTGCGGCCCAGCGCCCGGACACCCGCCTCCTGGAGCGCGGCAGCCAGCGCCAGCACCCGCTCCACCTCGCGCGTCCCCTCGCCCGGCCTGCCCAGCACGCACCGGACGCGAGCGCCGGACCCTCCCAGCCTGAACATCGCCTCGGCCGAGGCCGCCAGCCGCTCCGGGTGGCCCTCCTCGGCCCCCAGGCCCGCCGAAGTGGCCTCCGTCCCCAGCGCAGGCGGCAGGAAAAGATACTCGGGGCCAGGGTACTTGGCCCGCAGCATGCGTAGCAGGTCGAGCCACGGAGCGTAGTCCGCGGCCTCCGGCGCGCGCAGCGCGAACTCCCGGTGGCCGCACTGCTGCACGAGGGCCTCGATGGCGCTCACCACCTCCGCGGCATGCCGCTGGCGCAGGTAGGCGCAGCGCCCGCCCGCGGCGCAGCCCCGGCAGAACCCTCCGCACGAGCGCTGGACCTCAACGAGCCCGCGGTCGTCTGCCACCTCGAGGTACGGGACGACGGGCCGCACCAGCGGCGGGCCCAGCTTCGGCACGAGACGGGCCCAAACGCGCTCGGGGAGCCGGCGGCAGACCGCCTCGATGCCCGCCGGCGTCCCGCCGGCGCCGTGCACCGGCCGGTAGAGCGACGGAGTGTAGAGGCCGGGCCGCAGGGACGCCTGGGCCAGGAAGGCCTCACGCTGGGGGGCCTGGCCTCCCGCGCGGTCCTTCATCTCGAGGGCCAGCTGGACGGCCTCCAGCGCCGCCTCCTCCGGCTCGCCCAGAAGGAACAGGTCGATGAAGGCGTACAACGGCTCAGGATTGAGCACCCGCGAGCCCGCCGCCATGACGATGGGATGGCGCCGGTCCCGGTCCCCAGCGCGCAGCGGCAGGCCCGCCAGGTCCAGGCACTCCAGGACATTGGTGTAGCCCGTCTCGTCCCCCAGGAAGAACAGGACGATGTCGAAGGACGCGACTGGACGCTTCCCCTCCAGCGTAAAGAGCGGGACGGCCCCCTCGCGCATCGCCGCCGCCATGTCCGCCCACGGCGTGAAGGCGCGCTCACAGGTCACGCGCGGCACAGCGTTCAGGAGCTGGTAGAGCGTCTGGTACTCCAGATTGGACATCCCGGTCTCGTAGACGCCGGACGAGCAGAGGGCCACCGTCACGCCGCCGGGCGCCGGCTCCTTGACAGTGGCGTTCCACTCGGCGCCGGCGTACCGTCCGGGCCGCTGGACGCGCTGGAAGAGGGGTGCGAGCTTCAGGTCCGTCGCCATGGGTGTGCGAAGAGAACGATGCGCCGAAACGGGCCCTCATTATACGGGCGGGGGCTTATCGTCTTCTCCACGCCCGCATTCTGCCAGACGCGCACCTGCGGCCCGCAGCTCGATGTCGCCCAAGCCCTGAAGGGCCAGCGCGGCGGCCAGCGGGAATCTACGAAGCCTCGGAGCGCTCATCGGGCTGGCCCTCGGCGGGAGCAACGGCCTGCCCGTTGCCCACTTTGACAAGTGCGGGGCGGATGACCCGGTCTCGGAACAGGTAGCCCTTCTGGAGCTCGCCGACGACGTTGCCCTCCTCGCCGGGCACCTGCATGATGGCCTCGTGGTACTTGGGATCGAAGGTCTGGCCCGCCGTCTTGATGACCGAAAGGCCCTGCGCCTCCAGCGCCGAGAGGAGCTTGCGGTAGATGAGCTTCAGCCCCTCGACCCACGTGAGCCCGGCCAGGCTCGCATCGATGGTGTCGAAGGCCCGCTCCAGGTCGTCCAGGATCGGGAGCAGGCTTGACACGAGCATCGCGTTGGCGAAGACGCTGAGGTCCTGCTTCTCCTGGTCCGCGCGCTTGCGCAGGTTCTCCAGGTCGGCCTGGGCCCGCTTCCAGTTGGCCAGATAGCCATCGGCGCGCGCCGTCTGCTCCTCCAGGGCCCTCCGGAGCTCGGCGAGGCCGGCGGGCTGGTCCGGCGGCGCATCGCCAGGTTCTTTATTAGGCGGCTGTGGTTCGTCAGGCGACATAGCGTCCACACCGTAACCAGGAGACTTACGAGAGGCCGCGAGACACGGCCCGCGACCCCCCATCTCTATCCTACGGTCTCGAAGCGATGGCGACAACGTGGGCAGGCAACCGGGCCAGCATACAGGAGCCGGGACGAAGCACGGACGGCCCGCGCGGGCCCGCCACCGCCTACGAGAGCGATTCGACCAGCTCCGTCATGGCGCTGGACAGGAGCCGCACCGAGGCGATGGACCGCTCATAAGGCATGCGGGTCGGGCCGATGACCGCCACGAAGCCGCTGGCCTTTTCAGCCGCGCCGTACTGCGAGACGACGAGGCTGCACTCGTGGAGCTCCCCGGCCTCGATCTCATCGCCGATGGCGACGCGCACCTGATCGCCGGCCAAGAGCCGGGGCAGAAACTGTTTCAAGAACCGCCGGTCCTCGATGAGATCGACCAGCGCGCTCGCCTTGCCCCCCTCGACGAACTCCGGCTGGCCCAGGAAGTAGCCCAGGCCGTGGACGGCGGGCTCCTCGGACCGCCCCGCATCCTCGTCCATCAGGATCTCGCGGGCGGCGCCGACGACCTGGCGCTCCAGCGGCGAGGCCCCACCCTCGGGGGCGGCGATGGCCTGGCGGGTGGCGCCGCCATACACGGCGCTCAGCCGGTTGGACAGGGCGTTCAGCTCGTCCTGTGTCGCCGCGCTCTCCAGGTGGAGGAGCCGCTTCTTGGTCTTCGCTTGCTGGAGCACGAGCACGAGGAGCGCCAGCGTCTCCTGCAAGAGGACCACGTCCAGGCGCTTCACCCTGCTCTGGGCGGCCCGAGGCGGACTCACCACGGCGACGTTGCCGACAAGGCTCGAAAGGAGCTCGGCCGCCACCACCGACCACAGCTCCACGTCCTCCACGGCCTGCCGGAACTCCCGATGGACCCGGCGGGCCTCGTCCCCGGCCAGCGTCGGCTCCTGGGCTATGGAGGCGACGAACTGCCGGTACCCTCTGTTGGACGGGATGCGGCCGGACGAGATGTGGCGGCGCAGGATGTAGCCGCCCTCTTCCAGCTCGGCCATCTCGTTCCGGACGGTAGCCGGGCTGACGCGCAGGTCAGACCGGGCGGCGATGGTATGCGAGGGGACAGGGACGGCGCTGGAGATGTAGTCGCCGACGATGATCTTGAGGATGGATCTCTGACGTGGTGTGAGCATCGCCGCACCCCAAAGGGGCCTTACCTGAGGGTTGCTCCCAAGGTTGGCGGAACCTATAGCATGGCGTCCGAGGCCATGTCAAGGGTTGACCCCTTTTTCTGGCCTCTGCTATACTCCGAGCCTCTTGAAGAAGGTCGGCGCATCCAAGCCATCCCACCGGTCGACCGGAGCGGCCCCATCATCTCTCCATATTGTAGTACGACATGTCATGTCTCGGTGACCGCGTGCTGAGCCCCCGCGACCCCGCGTGGGCGCCGAAGCGCCATCTCCACGAGGGGGAGTGACCCTATGCAAGCCACCGCCAGGCCCGCAGTCCTCATCGATGCCGTCCTCCCGCGCATCCCAGCCGAGTCGCGGCTCGCCCGCCTCGCCGTGGATGCGGCGCTCATGTTCGCCTTCGCGGGATTCGTCGCCCTGTGCGCCCAGATCTCGGTGCGCCTCCCGTGGACCACGGTGCCCATCACCGGGCAGACCTTCGCCGTGCTCGTCACCGGCGGCGCCCTGGGCTCCTGGCGCGGCGGCGGCGCACTCCTCGTCTACATGCTCCTCGGAACCCTCGGAGCATCCGTCTTCGCCCCTGGGAACCAGGTCGTCGCCGGCTCTTGGGACGTCCACTTCATCTTCCCATGGAACGGCACCGCCGCCGACCCGTGGGATATCTCCAGCGGCGGCTACATCGTCGGCTTCATCTTCGCCGCCTTCTGGACCGGCTACTTCGCCGAGCGGTCCTGGGACCGGAGCCCTCGCGGCCTCCTGGCGATGCTGGGCGGGAACGCACTCCTGTACATTCCCGGCCTCCTCTGGCTCTACTACCTGATCCACACCGAGTGGATCCCGCCGGGCGCCGGCAAGCCCCTGGGCGAGTTCATCGCCGGCAGCGGCGATTGGGATAGGACGCTGAAGGGTGGCCTCTACCCCTTCGTCGTCGGCGACCTCATGAAGCTCTACCTGGCGTTCATGGTACTGCCCTTCGCGTGGACTCTGGTGGATAAGGTGAAGGGCCGCCGCTCCCGGGAGCGCACGCCGCCGGGCTCGCCACGGCGCTAAGGCTCTGGCGCAACCTGCATGGATATCGAATGGCTCGGACGAGGGTGCTTCCGACTCAAGGGCGGCGGGCTCACCGTGCTCACCGACCCCTTCGACGACCGGGGCGGCATCCGGCCGGACGTGCCGGAGGTCGATATCGTGACGCTGAGCCGCCCGCCCACTGGCGCTGACGACGCCCTCCGCGCAAGGCGCAAGGTCCTGCGCAGCCCCGGCGATTACGAGATCGCGGGGGCGTTCATCTCCGGCGTCAGGACCTACCGGGACGGCAAGCGCGGCGCCGAGCGCGGCCCCAACACCGCCTACCGGCTCCGGCTGGACGGCGTGCGCCTCTGCCACCTGGGCGCCCTGGGCCACGTGCCCACCGCCGACCAGGCCTCCGCCATCGGCGACGCGGACGTCCTGCTCGTGCCCGTGGGTGGGGAGACGCTGACGCCGGCCCAGGCCGCCGAGACGACCAACCTCCTGGGCCCCAAGGTCATCATCCCCATGCCATGGAAGAAGGCTCCCGGCGAGCGGACCGATCCTCTGCAAGCCTTTTTGAAAGAGCTGGGTCTGGCCGCGCCAGCGCCCGTGGCCCGCTGGACGGTCACGCCGTCGGCGCTCCCGGGCGAGCCCCAGGTGGTCCTCTTCCAGCAGATGCGGTAGCCCGGGTCGGCTACCGCCGGCGCAGCGCCGTCGGCCCGGGCGTCGAGCCGTTGACGTAGACCGGCAGCTCGAGCTTCGGGCCACCCACCAAGTCCCCTTGCTGCGGGGAGCCCTTGGCCACGTGGATGCTCCGGTCCCCCTTGTGCTGGTAGTAACCCCAGAACTTGGCGGGGGCCGACTTGGCGCCGGCCTCGGAGTCCCGCTGGAGCTGGTAGTGCAGGTGCGGCTCCATGGAGAGCCCCGAGTTTCCCAGGTATCCCAAGAGTTGCCCGCGGGCCACCGCTTGGCCCTCGACGACCACAATTCCCTTGCGCCGGAAATGGCTCAGCTCGCTGTAGAGCCCGCCGCCGTGATCGATGATGATATGGTTGCCCCAGTTCTCCCGCTTGTTGACCTCGGGGGGGATGTTGTCGCTCACCGTACCGACGACGCGGACGACGCGGCCCGGCGCCGGCGCGATGATGGGCAGGCCCCACGCATAGTAGTCCTCGGCCCTGCGGCCGAGCCCCCGGCAGCTTCGGTACCGGGTGTCCATGACCACAAAGTCCCAGGCATAGGAGCCGTCCCCCCAGTGGGTCAGCAGGCCGTGGGTCCCCTGGGCCACATACCAGACGCCGTAGAAGGGGAGGCTCAGCTTGAGCTGGTCGCCCGCGTTCCGGCCCCACGGAAGCTCCAGCGTCCGCTCCGGCGTGCTCACCACCGTCAGCGGCACCGGAGTGAGGAGGGCTCCGCCCGTGTTGAGCTTGTGCGCCCGCGCCAAGGCGAGCAACCAGATGGTCACAATCAGAAACGGAGCATTGAGTACCGGGAGCTCGGCGTGACTGAACAGCCGGGCGAGTCCCAGCGCGAGCAATGAGGCCATCGCCGCGCCCAGGAGGCCGTACCCCACCGAGAGCCACGTCAGCCGCACGAACATCCCGGCGACGCACAGGACGACGAACGCCGCGTTGAAGCCCACCACGGCCTCGATGCCCGGCATCTCCGCCAGGATCCCGCCCCCAGCGCTCCGGGCGACGGCCAGGCCCGCCACGTACCCAAGAAACGCCACCAGCGCGGTGATCCGCGAGCGCCACAGGACCAGCGCGACGACCGCGATGCCGAGCACCACGCTGTTTTGGAAGAGGAGCCAGCTCATGCTCCGCAGGAACAGGTTCAGATCGCCGGGGAGCGCCGCCGCGGTATGCTCCTCGAGGCGCTGCGTCCACGCGAACTGCTCGTAGAACCCGGAGGTCAGCGCCGGCTCCAGAGGCCGGAGCACGAGGAAGAGGAGCAGACTCAGCGCCAGGAAGGGCAGCGTGAGGACGGGGAGCCCCGTCTTGACGGAGACCCTATCGATCCAGAGGGAGGTGACCGGTGCGGACAGAGCCGCCACGGCCACGGCCACCGGCAGGAGCGCCGGGTGCTCGGGTACGTACCACGTGGCCACCAGGCCCACCAGGGCGCCGTTGAGGCCATAGAGGCCCGTCTTGAGGGTCTCCCGCGAGACACCCGAGGCCATGGCCACCGCCGTCGCGGCCGCCGAGGCGAGGAGCGCCACCGCGCCCGCCCAGGGATTGAGGAACGTCAGCGCCAGGACGATAGCGCCCACCGGCGCGCTGCTCCACAGGACCAGGGCCGACCAGCCCCGGAGCAGCGCGTCCAGGAACGTCCACAGACCCGGCCTGCGGCCAAACCGGAAGGCCGGTATGGCCAGGAGCGGCGGAAACGAGCGCCAGTATCGTAGCCTTAGCTGCGCTTGCCGAGTAGCCGTTGGGGAACCCTCTCCAGCTCCCGGATGTACTCCGTCGTCTCCGGGGCCCGCAGGATTTCGACCTCGCCGCCGTTGATGAGCACGACGGCCGGGCGAAGCTGGATAAACTGCATCGACTGGGTGAAGTTGTATGCGCCGACGTTCTTGATGACGAGGACGGCGCCCTTGCGCACCGGCGGCAGCGGCGTCTTCAACTGGAGCACGTCGATGTTCATGCACAGGGGTCCGTACAGGTTCACGTCCTCGACGACGCTGCCGTTGGCCGGGGTGCCCGTCTCGGCGGCCACCCGCACCTCGTGCCGGTACCACGCGACGGTGGGCATAAGGTTTATCCCAGCGTCGAGCACTACGCCTTTCTGGCCTGCCGAGAGCACCTTGGTCGCCACCACGGAGGTCACCAGGTGCATCGCCTCGTCCACCAGGGACCGTCCGGGCTCCAGGAGGAGCAGCGGCTGGGGCTGCGGCAGCGACCGGATCAGCTCCGGGCATATGGCGTCGGCGTACTGTTCGAAGGTGGGCGTGGCGTAGCCGGCGGGCATCCACTGATCGTGGAGCACGTTGTGGGAGGCGAACCCGCCGCCGATATCCACGTACTCCAGCGTCGTGCCCTGCTCGGCCAGGGACTTCGCCAGGCCACCCACCTTCTCCGCCGCCTGCCGGTAGAGGCCCGGGTCCAGAACGAAGGTCCCAATGTGGGCGTGCAGCCCCGCCAGCTTCAGCACCGGCGACGCTATCACCCGCTGGCAGGCCTGGAGCGCCTGGCCGTTCTCATAGTTGAACCCGAACCGGTCCCACGCCAGCGGCCCCACCACCATGTTGACCCGCACGCCTACGGGGACCACCCGGCTCATCTTGCGGGCCAGCTCCTCGATGAGCGCCAGCTCGTCGTACGAGTCCACGTTGATCAGGGCGCCCTGAGAGATGGCACGGGCCAGCTCCTCGGTGCGCTTCAGGGGGCCATTGAAGACGATCTTCTCGCCCGGCACGCCGAGCGCAAGGGCGATCTCGTACTCGAACCCGGAGACCACCTCCGCCCAGGCGCCCTCCTGGTGCAGGATCGAGCAGACCCCCGAGAGGTAGTTGGTCTTGTACGAGTAGGCGATGGCTACCTTGGGGTAGCGCAGGGAGAAGGCCTGGGCCATGCTCTGGTACTTGGCGCGGAGCGTAGCCTCCGACACCACCCACAGCGGCGAGCCGAAGCGCTGGACCAGCTCCTCCACGGGGACGCCATCGATCACTGCGTGGGGCGCCGCAGCCCCGAGCCGGGCGAACCGGTTCGCAGCCCCTATAGAGTGCTTGACGATGGTGGGCTTTTCATAGAACGCTTTCTGCTTCCGCCCGTTCGCTATCAGCTTGAGTTCCTTTGCCATTGGCCGACACCTTCCTTGGCTTGGTCAGCACGAGCTCGCCGCGGCTCGCCACCTGGGCCAGCTGTTCCATAGAGCAGATGATGTCTTGGGCGTGACGGACGTAGATGATGCCCTCCTTGTATCCGTTGAAGGGCTCGACGGTCTTGCGCAGCGCAAGCTGGACCGCGGCCGCCGGAAGGTTCTGCCCCGCCATCGCCGCCAGGTAGACCCACGTCGGGAACCTGGGGTTCACCTCCAGCAGGGAGAGCTTGCCAGTCTCCGCCTGGCGCATGAACTCCAGCTCCACCGGCCCGACCCACTCCAGGGCCTCCAAGACTCGGACGGCGATCCCCAGCATCTCCTCGTCCTTCACCGTTACGCCGGACCAGGCCTTGCCCTTCTCCGTAACCGCCAGCTTCCGCATGGCGACCATGCCCACGACCTGGGACTTGCGGTCGCATAGGGCGACCACGCCCGCTCCCTCGCCCCGGATGTACTCCTGGGCGACCAGCGGGATCCCCCAGCGCGACCGGATCAGGTCGAAATACACCTGCGCCTGCGTGAGCGTGTGGGCCACGTGGGCCTCGTGCAGGATCCCTTTGAGGACCAGCGGCATCCCCAGCGTCCCAAAGGCCTCCCAGAGCTGTTTGGCCTCATAGATCAGCATGATCCGCGGCGTGGGGAGACCGTGCTCCAAGCAGAACTGAGGCAGGGCGTGTTTGAAGTGCAGCCTGATCTGGGCCTCGCCGGGGAGCAGCATGCGGATACCCAGGGGCCGCAGTATCGGCGCCGCCTGGCAGAAGTTCAGGATCTCGCCATCGAGGGTGGGGATGATGACGTCGATCCGCGTGCGCTGGCGGATCTCGCGAATCCGGTGGATGAGGTTGCCGAGTCCTTCGGACGCATAGGGCAGCAGATAGACCTCGTCGATGAGGCCCGGGGCGTGGATGCCGGTGTCGAGGGCATCGTAGGCCAAGCCGATGATCTTGACCTGGCCACGCCCATCGTCCCATTCGCGCAGGCTGCGAATGACGTTCAAGCCAGGACTCGGATCGTCGGTGGCGTTCAGGCCGGTGACGGCGATGTGGAGTCTCAAGGCCGGGCATTCCGTTTTCGCATGATCGGGATTGGTGCTCCGCGGATGGCCGAGGGGCGGGCGCCCGGCTCCGCACTGTAGCTATAGCGTCGGCGTGGCGCCCGAGTTATGCCGGAGCGGACGCCTTGTCCAGGAGACCGAACGCCGCCAGGAGGTCCATGAACTCCCGGATGTCCCGCTGGGCGATCTCCTCGTCTGCCTCAAACGCTTTTCGAATCTCCCCCGCCAGCCTGTTTACCGGCTGCCCTTTCTGCAGATGCTTGACGATACACGCGCCGGTGGTATTGAGACTATAGATGGCGCCCGTGTCGGGATCGAACACGAACCCCTTTTCGTTGAAATACAGGTCCTTGAGCCGTTCCATGAGAGGCACCCGCTTTCCCGACTTCCCCACCAGGTATAATCATATCCTGGGGGCGGTCTAACCCCGCTGTCAAGAAGGAGAACCCCTATGTCGGTGGAGCGGCGGGAGCTCTCGCAGGCGGAGCGCGAGGATACCTACTACCGGCTCGTTGCAGGTTTGGCCGGCAGCCGTCTCCTTGAGTCCGTCCTGGATCTCGGGCTCTTCCCTCTCTTCGCCCAGCGCGGCGCCATGACCGCTGACGAGATCGTGGCCGTGCTCGCCCTCCATCCCAAGCGAGCCCGCAAGTGGCTCGTCACGCTCAGGCACATGGGCCTCGTCGAAGAGGTCCCGGGAGAGGATGGCGCAGCGGTCCGGTACCAGTCCGGCGCCCTCGCCCGCGCCATCTTCAAGCCCGACGGCAGCATGGAATGGTTCCATCGCGACTTCCTCAGATTCACGAGAGCGGTGTTCGACTTTGACATGGCGCAGGTGCTCCGGGGGCTGCCCGTGCCCCAAGTGCCGTACCCTCCGCAGCAGCTTGAGGAGGCCGAGGCGCTGGAGAGTTGGATGCGCGTCGGGGCGGTGGAGACGGCCGAGACCATCGAACGGGCCGTCTCGCTCGATGGCGTCGAACGGCTCCTGGACGTGGCCGGCGGCGACGGGACCATGGCCGTCCACTACGCCCGCCGCCATCCGCGGATGCACATCACCCTGTTCAACCTGCCCAACTCGGCCTTCATGGCCCGCCAGAACGTCGCCAGAGCGGGCGTGGGAGAGCGCATCGCCGTCGTCGATGGGGACTTCCGCCGCGATCCCCTGCCCCAGGGGTTCCAGCTCGTTCAGTTCTCGCGGGTGCTGGCCGACTGGCCGGAGAACACCTGCCGCACGCTTCTCGAGAAGGCCTGGCGCTCGCTGGTCCCGGGAGGCCGGCTGGTCATCTGCGAGCCCCTGGCCGACGACAACCCCGACCTGGCCATCGCCTTTGAGTTCGGCTACATCCCCCACGACGACTTCGGGATCGAGCTCTACAAGCCCTTCGCGACCTACGAGCGGCTGTTGCAACAGACCAGGTTCACCCTGGTCCACGCCGCCCGGAAGACGCGGGACTCTATCCATTCGGTCATCGTGGCCCAGCGCGCGTAGCGATTTTTCCTTCGTGGTTGCCCCAGATGGGCGGGCACCCTTCGGCTTCCCCTGTCGCTGCGCTCAGGGCTTCGGCTCAGAACAGGGCAGGCTCCGGCCCGCCCCTACGGGCGATTTGTTCACAAGCCCTCAGCGTCCTAAACCAGAGCGCCCCGCCTCCTGAGAGGCGGGGCGCTCTGGTTATTCTGCGTTGTGTCCTGCCTGGCAGGCGCTTAGCGCTTCCGCCGCCGCACCCACAGCGCCAGCCCAAGCCCAGGCGTGACGAGCCCCAGCAGCACCCAGCCAAGGTCAAGGGGCCCGCCTGCGCGCGCGAAGGGCGCGCTGCAACCGCCACCGCCGCTCTCGGGCGTGGCCGTCGGTGGGACCGGCGTGGGAGTCGGCGTCGGCGTGGGCGTCGGCGTCGGTGTCGGCGTGGGCGTCGGCGTGGGCGTCGGCGTCGGCGTGGGGGTCGGCGGGATGGGCGTGGCCGTCGGCGGCACAGGCGTCGGCGTGGGGACCGGCGTTGGCGTTGGAACCGGCGTCGGTGTGGGCGTCGGCACGGGGGTTGCCGTAGGTGTCGGCACCGGCGTCGCCGTTGGGGCCACAGGCGTCACCGCGCGAATATCGACGTTGGCGCGGCCCGGGCCGCCATCAGCATCATAACGAGCGGTGAACTGCGGCTGGCTGGGGGCCGGCAGCCGTACGCCCGCCGCCGTGACGATGACGAACCGGACCTGCTGGTCCTCCAGCGCAGCCCTGAGAAGCACCAGCGTCCAGGCGTTGGCGGCCTGGTCACTGCCGCCCGTCGTGGTGCTGCCGACAAGCTGCTCCGCGGCTGAGTAGGCTTCGATCGTCGTGCCCACCGCGACCGGCGCGCCGTCCAGCGTCGCGGTGCCGGTGAAGAGCATCGGCACGGCCTGCGCGGTTACCACAGGGGCCAGCAAGGCCAGGGCGAGCATCGTCACAGCGATCGAGATCAGGGCGAGCGGCTTACGCATGGGTCTCTCCTTGACAACGTGAACTTATCTTACACCAAATTCTGAACGCGTTCTACGGCTCCCGAGGCCTTTGCGGGGCGATCGCGTCCTAACGGCGGGGGCTTACCCTGTCACCCGGAGTCCGCCTGCAGCGGGCTCGGAATCGATCATGCTAGCGTCCAGCGCCAGGGAGGATGAAAATGCGGGGGTGCCTGGTTACCCTCTCCCCCGCCCCGCCGCAGGCGGGCGGCCTGCCCCCTCTCCGGCTCGGAGAGGGGGCGAGGGGGTGAGGGCTGCATTTTCGTAGGAATGACACACGATCGGGTTCCCAAAAGAAGGCGCCCCGCCGACCGGCGGGGCGCCTTGCAACCAGGCGAACCGTGGGGGTCTTGCCTCTAGCTCTTGCGCCCCATCATCCACGTGGCGCCGGCCACGACGACCGCGATGGCGGCGATGATGATGGCGATGATGCCGACGGCGACGGAGCCATCCTCACCGGCGATGCCGGCGGGACCCTGAGCGCCAGCGGCGCCTGCGGGGCCCTGCGGGCCGATGGGGCCAGCAGCGCCTGTCGCGCCCTGAGCGCCTGCGGGGCCTTGCGGACCCTGCGCGCCAGCGGCTCCCGCAAGACCAGCGGGACCGGGAGCGCCGGCCGGGCCGGCGGGGCCCGTGGGACCGGCGGCGCCGGCGGCGCCAGCCGGGCCAGCG
>CAZKTO010000063.1:11390-17917 GCA_964555685.1 uncultured Dehalococcoidia bacterium | reverse complement strand
AGGGGCGCCGCCAGCGGGCGCTGGAGACGCTGGAGCGGGTGGGCCTGGCCCAGCGAGCGCGCCACCGCCCCGCCGAGCTCTCCGGCGGCGAGCAGCAGCGGGTCGCCATCGCCCGGGCCCTCATCAACCGGCCCAGCCTGATCCTGGCCGACGAGCCGACGGGCAACCTGGACTCGGTGGTCGGCCGGGAGATTATCGCTCTCTTCCAGGAGCTGAACCGGCGGGATGGCATCACGGTGATCATGGTGACCCACGACCGGGACGTCAGCGCCGCCGCGCCCAGGATCATCGGCATGCGCGACGGCCTCATCGTCCGCGACGAACGGCAATCCGGGGTGCCGGCGTGAGCCCGTTCGACAGCCTGCGCATCGCCCTGGCCTCGCTGACCGATAACAAGCTGCGGTCGGTGCTGACGCTCCTGGGCGTCGTCATCGGCGTGGGCGCGGTGATCTCCGTTATGTCCATCGGGCAGGGGAGCAGCGCCGCCATCGCACGCCAGATCGAGAGCATCGGGACGAACCTGGTGTTCATTCGTCCGGCGGCGGTCCGAGACCAAGGCGTCCGCGGCGCCTTGGGGACCGGCCAGACGCTCACCCTGTCGGATGCCCGGGCCCTGGCCGCGGATGGCGCCGCGCCGGAGGTCGTGGCCGTCGCGCCCGAGCTTGGCACCTTCGGCCAGATCCGCGCCGGCAACCAGAACCTCAACGCGCGCGTGCAAGGCGTCACGCCGGACTACGAGACGATGCGCAACTACCGCGTCGTCGAAGGCCGGTTCATCAACGCCCAAGATGTGACCGCCGCCAGCCTGAACGTCGTCCTGGGGAGCCGTGTCTCGGAGACGCTCTTCAGCGGCGCCAGCCCCGTGGGCCAGCAGGTCTTTATCAACCGCCGCCCGTTCCGAGTGGTGGGCCTGTTGGAGACCAAGGGCGGCACCGGCCTGGGGCTCCAGGACGACGTCATCGTGGCGCCCATCACGACGGTCCAGACGCGCTTTGCGCGCCAGCGCACCGCCCAGGGGAGCGATAGCGTCCAGCTCATCACGGCCCAGGTCTCGGACGAGCGGCGGCTGGATGTGGCCAAGGACCAGATCGCCCAGGTGCTGCGAGAGCGGCACCGGATCACCGGCGAGGACGACTTCACCCTCACGAGCCAGGAGGACATCATCCAGGCCCGGACCGACGTCAACGACGTGCTGACCATCTTCCTGGCGAGTATCGCGGGGATCTCGCTCCTCGTTGGCGGCATCGGCATCATGAACATCATGCTCGTCTCGGTAACGGAGCGGACGCGGGAGATCGGCATTCGCAAGGCGGTGGGAGCCAAGCGGCGGGACATCCTGGCCCAGTTCCTGGCCGAGGCGACGCTCCTGAGCCTGGGCGGCGGCGGCATCGGGCTGGGCGCCGGATGGGGCGTCTCCGGCCTCCTGGAGAAGCTGACCATCAATAATCAACAGGTGGAGACGCTGGTGACGGGCGACATCATGGCGCTGGCGGTGGGCGTGGCCGTCGCCGTCGGGCTCTTCTTCGGGATCTACCCGGCGCTGCGGGCCTCCCGCCTCGATCCCATCGAGGCGCTGCGCCGTTAGGCCAGGTCGAAGAGCAGGACCTCCGCCGGCTCCGTGGCCTCGATCTCCAGCCTTGGCTCGTCGCTCACGGCGGCGCCGTCGCCCACCCCGAGCGATGTGCCGTTCAGGCGCACGGCGCCGCGCGCCACCTGGAGCCAGACGCGGCGCCCAGGCGCGACGGTCTGCTCGGCGCGCTGGCCGGCCTCCAGCAACGCCACGGCGATGGTCGCGTCCTGATGCAGCGTCACGCCGTCGCCGCCTGCGGGCGAGGCGATGGCGAGGAGGCGCCCCCGCGCGCGAGCGAGATCGATGGCCCGCTGCTCGTACGACGCAGGAGCGCCGCGCATCCTGGGCGCGATCCAGATCTGGAGGAAGTGGACCGGCTCGGCGTCCGAACGATTCCACTCGCTGTGGACGATGCCCGTCCCCGCGCTCATGCGCTGAATCTCGCCGGGGCGGATGACGGAGCCGTTGCCCAGGCTGTCCCGGTGCTCCAGGGCCCCCGCCAGCACGTAGGTCACGATCTCCATGTCGCGGTGCGGGTGCATGGGGAAGCCGGCGCCCGGCTGGACGCGGTCCTCGTTCAGGACACGGAGGCGGCGAAAGCCCATGTGGGCGGGGTCGTGGTAGCCGGCGAAGGAGAAGGTGTGGCGGCTGTCCAGCCAGTCGATGAGCGTGAGGCCGCGCTCGCCGCTGGGACGGACTTGGATCATCGCCCGCCGTACTTCAGCAGGAAGTACTCGACGCTATCGGCCAGGGCCATCCAGCTCGCGTCGATGATGTTCGTCGAGCAGCCCACGGTGCTCCAACGGTGCGTCCCGTCGGTCGAGTCGATGAGGACACGGACGGCGGCCTCGGTGCCGCGGTGCTCGTCGATGATGCGGACCTTGTAGTCCGTGAGGGTCACCTGGCGCAGGTTGGGGTAGAACTCGGCGAGGCCGCGGCGCAGCGCCTCGTCGAGAGCGTTGACCGGGCCATCGCCGTCGGCGGCGGTGTGCTTGATCACGCCGTCCACCTGGACCTTGACCATGGCCTCGGCCAGGCTCTCGTCCTTGCCTCGGGCGCCCGCCGCGCCAGCGCCGGCCGACCTGCGCCCGCGCTCCACCACGACCATGAAGTCCACCAGCTCGAAGGGGCGCTTGTAGCCAGGGAGCGCCCGCCGCAGCAGGAGCTCGAAGGACGCCTCGGCCCCCTCGAAGGCGAAGCCCTGGCTCTCCAGCTCCTTGACCTGCTCGACGACCTTGCGGCTGACGTCCTTGTGCCCCGAGAGGTCGATGCCCATCTCCTTGGCCTTGGCCAGGACGTTGCTTCGCCCCGCAAGCTCAGAGACGGTGATGCGCTTCTTGTTGCCCACCAGCTCCGGCTCGATGTGCTGATAGCTGCTCTCGACCTTGGCGACGGCGGAGGCGTGCATGCCCCCCTTGTGGGCGAAGGCGCTATCGCCGACGAACGGCTGGAACGGATTCGGCGCCCTGTTGGTTCGCTCGCTGACGTAGGCCGAGACCTCTTTGAGCCGGCGGAGCTGGTCGTCGGTCAGGCACTCGACGCCCATCTTGAGGCGCAGGTTGGCGATGACGGAGACGAGGTTGGCGTTGCCGCAGCGCTCGCCGATGCCGTTGATGGTGCCCTGGACCTGGAGCGCCCCGCCGGCGACGGCGGCCAGGCTGTTGGCCACGCCCAGCTCGCCGTCGTTGTGGGCGTGGATGCCCAATTTGGCGTTCGGCAACTCTCGTTTGACCTTGGCGACAATGTCGCTCACTTCTTGGGGCAATGCGCCGCCGTTCGTCTCGCAGAGAACGATGCAGTCGGCGCCGGCCTTTGCCGCGGCCTTAATCGTTTGCATCGCGTACTCGGGGTTCGCCCTATGGCCGTCGAAGAAGTGCTCGGCGTCGAAGAAGACCGTCTTACCCTTCGACTTCATGTAAGCGATGGAGTCGGCGATCATGTCGAGGTTCTCTTCGAGGCTGGTTTCCAGCACCTTGGTCACGTGGAGGTCCCAGCTCTTGCCGACGAATGTCACGACGGGCGTCTCGGCGTCAAGCAGCGCCTTCATGTTTTCATCTTTTTCGACCGCTATGTTGGCGCGACGGGTCATAGAGAAGGCGGCGATCTGTGCCTGCTTGAGTTTGAGCTTCTTGGCGCGCTCGAAGAACTCGGCGTCCTTGGGGTTGGAGCCGGGCCACCCGCCCTCGATGTAGGCGATGCCCAGCTCGTCCAGCTTCTGGGCGATGCTGAGCTTGTCCTCGACGGAGAAGGAGATCCCCTCGGCCTGGGAGCCGTCGCGGAGGGTCGTATCGTAGAGCTCGGCGGCGGGCGTGGCAGCCCGCTTTGCGTGCGTTGGCGATGGCATCGTGTGTCCCCGGCGTGCGCAACCCGTGCGCAACTACTCAGTATACCGCGCCGGAGCACGGACTACCTCCGGTCACCGGATGCCCACGAAAAGCTGCACGGCGAGGGCGACGAGCACGACGGCGGAGACCTTCGTCAGGTACGGGGCCACGCGGTTGCCGAGGCCCGGCAGCATCCGAAAGAGCGCGATGCTCGCCTGGGTCACCGCTACCATGGCGACGAGGACCGCGACGGCGTAGACGCTCATCAGCGCAACGGGATTGAGGCCGCCTATAGCCAGCCCCAGCAGCGCGAACTCCTCTTCATGCGCGAAGCCGAGCACGAGCGCGGCTACCGCGAGGCTCCGGAGGCCCATGGAGGCGGCATCGGGCGCGGCCTCGCCGTGGGGCCGCTCGAGCCAGAACCGGACCGCCAGGATGAGGATGAGCGAGCCGGCAACATAGCGAAAGATGTCTGAGGAGAGGTCGAACGCCGCGTCGAACGCCATGTACACGCCGACGACGGCAAACGAGGATGCCAGGTGCCCCAGGCCGAGGACAGCGGCCGCCAGGGCCCCGTAGGCGTAGGGCCGGCCTCGGCGATGGGCGAGGGCGACGGCCAACGGCCAGCCATGCCCTGGCTCAAGCCCGTGCACCAGTCCGAAGACGGCTACGGAGACAAAGGGGCCGATCATTGGAGCGTCAGGGCTGGTCTGCGCGAGAAGCGGCCGCGGACCGGCGGCTACCTCCCCACCAGCCCCGCCACCACCTCGGCCATCTCGCGCGTGCCCAGGCCTTCAAGCCCGGCGTGGCGATGTCCGGCGTGCGGTAGCCGGCCTCCAGCGTCTGCTTTCCCACAGCGGCCTCGACGGCCGCGGCCTCGGGGCCGCTAGTCCTCGACCTCCAGCTCGATCAGCTCGTTCGTGGACGGGATGAACTTGGCCTCGACTTTGGTCCCGGCCTTGAGGTTCTCGAAAGACCCGGCGCCGTCCAGCTCCAACTTCGTGGCGGGCGTCACCTTATAGGTGGCCTCCGTGCCGTTCTTGGCGCGGATGGTGACCGTCTTGGCCCCGGTGTCCAGCGCGATGATGGCGCCCTCGACCTCACCCTTCTTCCCCTTCTCATGCTTGGCCTCCAGCTCGAGCAGTTCGTTCGATCCACGAATGAACTTCGCCTCTGCTCTCATGCCCACGGTGAGCGATTCGAACGTGTCCGCGCCGTCCAGCTCCAACTTCGTGGCGGGCGTCACCTTATAGGTGGCCTCCGTGCCGTTCTTGGCGCGGATGGTGACCGTCTTGGCCCCGGTGTCCAGCGCGATGATGGCGCCCTCGACCTCACCCTTCTTCCCCTTCTCATGCTTGGCCTCCAGCTCGAGCAGTTCGTTCGATCCACGAATGAACTTCGCCTCTGCTCTCATGCCCACGGTGAGCGATTCGAACGTGTCCGCGCCGTCCAGCTCCAACTTCGTGGCGGGCGTCACCTTATAGGTGGCCTCCGTGCCGTTCTTGGCGCGGATGGTGACCGTCTTGGCCCCGGCGTCCAGGGCGGTGATGGCGCCCTCGACCTCACCTTTGGCCTCCCGCTTTTCCTTACCCCTCTCTCCGCCAGCCAGCTTGACCTCCCTCGCCGTGATGGTCCCATCCTCTGCGAGGGTCCCGCTCACTTTGACGATGTTGTTCACTTTGGGGTCGCCTTTGATCTTTGTGGAACCCGTGATTTGGATCTTGAGACCCGAAATCGTCCACTCGGAGGCGGTGATCACTTTGACGACGCCGCTGAACTCAATCTTGCTTGTGAAGGGAGGCGGTGTTTGGGCCGAGACCGGGGCTTGAGATAGAGCCAACGCCGTTACTCCCAAGACGACTGCGAGAAGAACGAACAACCTTTTCATCAGGAGACCTCCTCAATGGCCTTTGATTGCTAGAACGCTGAGCCGGCCTGAACGTTAGGTCACTCTATGGTAATCAGGGCTCTGGAGCCACCAATAGGCCCAACAGTACCGTGGTGAGGGCCCAATAGTACCGCGTTGAGGGCCTAATAGCGGCTTCCTCTCGCGGGGTCAGGCGGTCCTCCCCACCAGCCCCGCCACCGCCTCGGCCATCTCGCGCGTGCCCACGGTCTTCGAGCCCGGCGTGGCGATGTCCGGCGTGCGGTAGCCGGCCTCCAGCGCTCGCTGCACAGCGGCCTCGACGGCGGCGGCCTCGGCGGGCAGCCCCAGCGAGTAGCGCAGCAGCATCGCCACGCTCAGGATCGTCGCCAGCGGGTTCGCCCTCCCCTGCCCGGCGATGTCCGGGGCGCTCCCGTGGACCGGCTCGTACAGCCCGAACGTCCGCCCGCCGCCCCGACTCGTCGGGGCCAGCGTACGCCCGCCCAGGCTCGCCGAGGGCAGCATCCCCATGGAGCCGGCCAGCACCGCCGCCTCGTCCGTCAGGATGTCGCCGAAGGTGTTCTCCGTCACGATGACGTCGAAGGAGCCGGGCGCCCGCACGAGCTGCATGGCGCAGGTGTCCACCAGCATGTGCCGCAGCTCCACGTCCGGGTACTCCCTGCCCAGCTCGATGGCCACCTCCCGCCACAGGCGCGAGCTCTCCAGCACGTTGGCCTTGTCCACGGACGTGAGCCCCTTGCGCCGCCCC